>MGYR01000080.1:3936-10649 GCA_001801825.1 Gammaproteobacteria bacterium RIFCSPLOWO2_02_FULL_56_15
GCAAGTCACCCCCGCCGATTACTGGCTGGTGGAGGCCGGGCTGGGTTATGTGAGCGCGGAATACGACGAGATCGACACCGCGACCACGTTTATCGCGGCCGATAACGAGTTCGAGCGCGTGCCGGAATGGTCACTAAGCGGAGCGGTGTCCAGGGAGTTTACCATTTCCGGGGACCGAGGCATGGTGATCCCGAGGATCGACTGGTCTTACACCTCGGACTTCTTCAATGATTCCTTCAACACCCCGGTGATCGCGACGGAAGACTATCATTTGGTAAATGCCAACCTCACCTGGCGCAGCCCATCAGAGAAATACACCCTGGTCCTCGGCGGCAGAAACCTGGGCGATGAGCATTACCTCCTGACCGGTGATATCGGGGATGCCTTCCAGTCCGCGGAAGGGATCCTGGATCGCGGCCGCCAGTTCTATATCACCGGACGGATTAACTTCGACTGAGCAGCTCTCGCCAAGCCGCAGAGACCGCCAAGAAAACACCTATAGAATTTACTTCTTAGCGCCTTGGCGTCTTGGCGAGAGCCTTTTTTACAGACCCTTACTTCGGTTTTTTCCGCTTCGCCGGCTTCCACTTCTTGCCGCTGACCGGATGTTTGTAATGGAATGGGATCACCGGGGTCATCGGCCAGCGCCCGGGGGACGGTGAAATCAGTTCATCCGCACCGATGGGATCCTCCGGCCAGGTGGTAGTGATGCGACCGATTTCGGTCCTCTCCCAGGCGGCCCAACCATTTTCAAAATCGCCGAAAAACACCACGTTGTAGTTAAGGATGCGAATCTTCCACAGGCCATCCTCACCGACATACTCATTCTCGTAGATACCGCCTTCCCACCATTGCTGCATGCGGTCCGCCGCCACCGGCCCCTGGGAGATGTGCGTACCGGCCTGCATGAAACAGCGAAACCGGGCCTTGGCCGACTTGCGGTTTGCCGCCACGCTGATGATCCCCTGCATCTGCTGGTGGTCCAGCAGGAAACCGTCGATGGGTCCGTTGTAGCCCCCGGTGAAGCGTTGCCGGAAGCGATCCAGGAACAAGCGCTTGATGCCGGGCTTGCCGATAAACCGCCCGCCACCGAAACGCACCTCACAATCGTCAGCGAACAAATCCACGACCTCGTCATAGAGGCATTTGTCCAGATAATAGCCATAGGCATACTGTAATTCCTTGATGGCCTGTTTATCCCGTAGGATGCCCAGTTCCTGCCGCAGGGCAGCAATCTCCGCAGCAAGCTGCTTGGTTTTCTTTGACATAGTTCCCCCAGTTTCTTATTGGTTTCCCTTAAAAGTTCTACTACATAAACTGCTGACAGCCCGTTTTCAACGAGAATAGCAATATTTACCATCCAGGTGAACGCCGCCGCATGTATTCATAATTCTAGTGCAGAATCGGGCCGTTGGCAGGGATTGCCGCGAACGGCCTCCGGGGCTGTCTCTTCAAGCAACAGACCCAGCAATCCACCGCACAGTGCACAAGCGGCGGCAATCAGTATGGGCGCCGCCAGGCTGGTTTGGTCCGCCACCCACCCGGAGAGTACAGGGAGCAGAAACCCGCCCACGATCTCACCAATACAAACCACCATACCCATGGCCGTGGCCGCTATCCCGGGAGACACGGACTCTCCCGGCACCACCCCCATGTACAGGGGAAAGACCCCGGTGCCGCACCAGCCAAGGAACATCAGCGTTCCCATAATCCACAACGGCCCGTGAAACAGGAGTGCCGTCAACGGCGCAATGGCGCTCATAAGACAAAACAGGATCATCACCGGTTTGCGGCCGACACGATCAGACAGGGCCGGCACCAGGAAACCGCCCAGGGCTGCACAGATCCCCAGCACCGACATCAACCGGCTCATCTGCACCGGGCTGAAATGGCGATACTCCGTAAAGAAGACCGGCAGGAAGGTCCAGCCCAGGATCAGCCAGCCCACCATGCAGCAACTGATGAGGGCGCAGATGCAAACGTTATGTACCCGCAGCAGCGCGAGGATCCCTGTGTCTTGCCTGTTGGCTTCGGCGCTTTGCATCGCAACGGCGCCGCTGCCGGCGGGTTCACGCACATAGCGCCAGATTAGCAGCGCGCAGGCCAGTCCCGGGACTCCGGCGATAAAAAAGCTGGCGCGCCAGCCATTCAGCTCCGCCAACCAGACCAAGATGATGGGCGCAAGAGTGGTTCCAAGCAGCGCACTGAAGGCATTTTGCATGATACCGGCATTGAGTCCGCGCCTGCGGGGGGATGATTCCTGGTTCATAATCGCAAGGCACACCGGCAGAAACGGACCTTCCGCGAAGCCCATGATGATCCGAGCCGCCAGGAGCATCAGGAAAGACCCGGCCAGGCCGGACAGGAAAGAGCAGCAGGAAAAGATGATCACCGAGGCCAGCAGAAAGGGTTTGCGGCGTTTACTGCGATCCGACCAGGCCCCGATAAAGTAGGCCGAAAGCGCCCAAGCCAGCGCCAGACCGGAACCCAGCAGACCAATCTGCGTATTGTTCAGGTGCAGATCGTCAAGAATGAAGGGCATGAGAAAACTCAGGGCATTGCGATCGAAAAACAAAACACCGAAGCTGAAGCCCAGTAACAACAACAGGCCATTTTCATAGCTAAGCCAGCGTGAACCCCACATACCCCCACCCGAATCAGTTGCCATAGGAACCGTTTACCGCCCGGCAGAATTACTGCATACTTTAACAAAAATCATTCACAAGTCCTGACATTACCGGAACAGTGCTAGAATTGCACATTCGATAATCAACGAATACCGAAAATACCTGGGCGAACATCCACACAGGCATCTGCTGGGCTTTTATGGCGCAACTTTTACTGAAAAATGCGAATACTGACATTGACCATGTCGAACTGAAAGGTTTTTCCCGCAGTGTCGCCGAACTGGAATGGCTGTTGCTGGTGCTTGCCCTGCTGTATTACGTGGCGCCGGATCTCTATGTAGAAACGAATCTCGCCATAATCGGCGGAATGTTGGCCTATGCCATCTTTGTCATCAGTTTCCGTTACCTCAATTTCTACCGCAAGGAAAGCCGCTGGAAGATCGCCATCGAGACCTGGGTCATGGTGGCCTTCATCACCTGGATGCTCTGGTTTACCGGCAAGATTGAAAGCCCCTTGTTGAATCTCTACCTGCTGGTGATCATCACCAGCGGACTCACGCTGGGCAAACTCATGACCCTGCTGGAACTAATTCTTATCACCTGCTGTTATCTCTACCTGGGGCACGAACAGTATTCCAACATGATATTCTCCATGATGCACTTCAGCGACATGATGGCCAAATTCTCCCCATTCCTGCTGGTGGCCTACCTCACGACCATGCTCTCGGCCGATCTGTTCTATGCCAGGGAATCGCTGAAAACCCTGGCGCAAACCGATGAGATGACCGGCCTGTTCAATCGGCGCGCCTTTAATCACCTGCTGGAACTGGAGATCAGCAAGGCAGCCCGATACAAAAAACATTTTTCCTTGCTCTTGATCGATGCGGACAACCTTAAAACGACCAATGATCAATACGGGCATGAGTCCGGTGACCTGTTGATCAGGAAGATAGCCGATACGGTTGAAACAAACCTGCGCACCTCCGATACCATCTCCCGCGTTGGTGGCGATGAATTCATCGTACTCATGCCCGAAACAGACCTGGCGGCCGCCATCGACACTGCAATGCGTATCAAGCGTTCGATCAATGAGGCCTCGCTGATCCTGAACCAGGACCGCATTGCCATCAGTGTAAGCATGGGCATCTCCTGCTACCCCGTACACGGTATGGACAGGACAGAACTCCTGCAAAACGCCGATCATGCACTGTACCAGAGCAAGAACAAGGGCAGAAATACCATCAGCGCTGCCGAGGTCAGACCAGTGAACGCCGAGGAACAGGATACAGATCCCAGCCCTCCTCCTCCGCAGGTTCCATCCTGAAGCCGCAGGCGCCCGCTTTCTGCAGCCAGGAATGCACACGAAATTTCCGATTCAGGCACTCCTCCAGTACAGGAAAGCTGTATGCCAATTAGCAGTATTGCTGTCAGTCTGCCTGCTCGGGTCGGGCGCCTGTACAGTCATCCCCCGTTCTGTACAGGAATGGCCGCCGGAATTGCCGCCGATGGATTATTACATCGAATACTATCGGAATGACCCCTCCAACCACAGCCTGCAAAGCGAAGCGGAATATCTGACCTGGGTACGGCGCTTTTACCTGGGATGGGAACTCTATCCGTTCGGCTGGGTGGATCTCGAATCAGACGTCCAGGGACTCATGGGCAACAGTATCGTGGGCACAGTTACCGAGAAGCTCCGTTATCTGGGGCGGACCATCTCTGCGGACTGGGCCAGGCACAACACCATTCACAGTATCACCACATCCATACTGGCCCTCTGGGGTGAGGTCATCGAAGCGGCGCTGGAGGAGGACAAGGCGGATGCCGCCATCGACCTGATCACCCGGGATGTTGAGAGCCTGATCAACGGTGCCAATAAAGCAGAAGATTTTGATCCCGTTTATTATGAGGCACGGTTGGGTATCTACCTGGAAGAGTTGTTCTGATGTCCATTGCAGCAATACCCCGGCGCATGCTCTCCAGTGGCTGCTTATCTCTCTTGTTCACCAGTATCGTATGCGTTTCCGCCTGCGGTGACGCTTCTCGGTTAAAGGAAGCTGTCAATACAGAAGGTCAACCGCCTGAGCCGGGCTATACCAGCGAGCAGGCCGACCGCGGGCGGATCCTCTACCGCCAGGGCTGTGCAGAGTGCCATGGAACCACCCTCGCCAACGGCCCCTTCGGCGCCCCGCTGAAAGGCGCTTATTTCCGCGATCGCTGGCGGTCGCGACCCATGGCTGCACTCTATACAGTCACTCGCAGCACGATGCCGCCTGAAAATCCAAATACCTTGAGCGCCGAGGAGACCGGGGATCTGCTGGCCCTGATCCTGCGGGAGAACGGGCTGGCGCCCGGGGCGACTGAATTACCCGCCGCCATCGAGCCGCTCGGAAGAATGATCCTGCACTGGTAGCGAACGGACGATGGCTCTCGCCAAGACGCCAAGACCGCCAAGGCAAGACCTTATTCAAGTTTTTCTTGGCGTACTTCGCGCCTTGGCGAGATCACTTCTAAGCGAGCCCTACTCCGGTAGTGTGAACACGAACAGCCGGTGCTCGTTGCCGGGTTGCAATTCCGGCGTGAGGCGCAACAGGCACACGGTAGTGATTGAATAGCCGGTGCTGGCTGCAATATATTGGCGTCCATTCACTGCAAAACTGATCGGGTAACCGGTTACCGGCGAACCCAAGTCGGTCTCCCACAAGACCGCTCCGGTTTCCGCATCAAAGGCGCGGAACTTACCGGTTGCATCGCCACCGAAGATCAACCCTCCGGCGGTCGCGACCACCGAGGTCATGGCGGCCCGCTGGCTGTGGGTCCAGAGAGTCTTTCCCGTTTCCAGCGAAATGGCCTGCAAGGTGCCGAGATCCTCCGTGCCCGGCGTGATGATGGAGCGGTTCATCTCCCCGTACAAGGCCTCCTTATCGCGCTTGTCGATAATAACTTTGGAGTTCATGCAGGTATTCTGCAAGGGGTGGTACATCATATTGGTCTGCGGGCTGTAGCTGCCGGCCAGCCACATCTTGCCGCCGCAGTTACCGGGGCAGACCAAGTGTTCCTGCCCGGAAGCGGTGAACAGAACCTCCGGGTTGACCGTGGCCTTGCCAGTGGCGCCGTCAATGTTGCCAACCACGTTCTGGCGCACCGTGGGCCGCGCCCAGAGAAACTCCCCGGTTTCCCGATCCAGGGTGTAGATGACCCCGTTCTTGCCCGGTATCCCACTGAGGACCTTGCGCCGCTCCCCGGGCTTGATGCGTGGATTGATCCAGGCCACCGCCTCGGGGTCGGGCGCCACGGCGGTGTCCAGCAGGATCCTCTCGAAGGGGTGATCGAGGTCCCAATGATCGATGAGATGCTGGTAGTACCAGACCAGTTCGCCGCTGTCGGACCGCAGGGCCAGCGTGGAATTATGATAGAGATGCTGCTGATCATTGCCGCCCAGCAGGAATTTCGGCGCCGGGGCGCTGACCGAGGTCCCCATGTAAATCAGATCCAAGGCCGGGTCATAACTCGGCATCATCCAGGCCCCCACGTGCCAGCGATCCTCATAGGGCACGCC
The DNA here is from genome assembly GCA_001801825.1 of Gammaproteobacteria bacterium RIFCSPLOWO2_02_FULL_56_15. Classification (GTDB taxonomy): domain Bacteria; phylum Pseudomonadota; class Gammaproteobacteria; order Eutrophobiales; family Eutrophobiaceae; genus 2-02-FULL-56-15. The sequence goes on from MGYR01000080.1 coordinate 10,123, forward strand.
GCCCCAGCTATCCTCCCCTTCCCCGGGTTTCTGGATGTTATAAAAACGCCAGACCTCTTTCCCTGTGCGGGCATCATGCGCCGTGATGACGCAGGCGGTCGGGCCACCTTTAGGGAAACAACCGCGCCCGGAGATGGCCTTGCCGCGGACGATGATGGGGCCGGAACTCTGCTGAGCCGGCTGCTCCTTGTAATCCAGGATGCGGGTCTCCCAGGCGATCTTTCCGGTGGCGGCATCCAGGGAAAAGATATAATCATCATTGCTGGTATCGATGATCAACCGGTCATAGATGGCCAGGTTGCGGTTGGTGCCGGAGGCGCTGATGTAGTCGGCGAGATCCTCCGGCAAGGCACGCCGGTATTCCCAGAGCAGTTCTCCGGTGTCGGCGGTGAGCGCCTGGACCACATCGTTGGGATTGGGCATGAACATCACGCCCTGGTAGACCAGCGGGGCGCCCTCCTGCATGCCGCCGGTGACCAGCTCCCGCGACCAAATCAGTTCAAGGCCGGCGACGTTTTCCTTCGAGA
>MGYR01000080.1:10795-11046 GCA_001801825.1 Gammaproteobacteria bacterium RIFCSPLOWO2_02_FULL_56_15
TCGGCCTCTCCCGGATAATTCCCCCACTGCGGCGATCATACCGAACATACTCCAGCAGAACCTGGCTGACAACTATGGGCTACAAAGTAAAATATTCCCCTCGCTCCCATTCGGCCTGTGGGAGTGACGAGGTGTTCAGATGGCGAGCGAACGTAGCCCGATGGAGTGAAACAGAATCCGGGGAAGTCCTTTATGAAACTGAGCTACACCATGCAATAGTTTCCTTGTCCGTGCCTGGCGCCGGCGCTATT
>MGYR01000080.1:11093-11338 GCA_001801825.1 Gammaproteobacteria bacterium RIFCSPLOWO2_02_FULL_56_15
TGAATCCGGGAGGTTTGTAATGATAAGTATGATGAAACTTGCAGGTGGAGCGGTCGTCGCGTCGATGCGGAGAAGCACCGCCAATTTTGGTCAAATCCTTGCGACGGTCGCATTTGCGATTGCCATCCCCACCACGGTGCTTGCGCAGGCCACGGCGGCAGATGGCGAGGGGAAGGTACTGGGGATCGCATTCGTTGGTCATCATGTTTCCAACCTGGAGCAGTCGATAAAATTCTATGAAGCGC
>MGYR01000081.1:0-2277 GCA_001801825.1 Gammaproteobacteria bacterium RIFCSPLOWO2_02_FULL_56_15
GGTCACCTCGCCGGTCTGCTCGCTGCTGGCAGCGACAGTCCCGCCTCCGGTGCCGAAGCCCCCGGCGATCACCGCCAGGAATTTGCGGTTCATGGCGCGGCACATGATGTAGCTGAGGATGGCGCCGCTGCTGCCTACCAGCGCCCCGACCACGATCAGGAGATCATTGTTCAACATGAATCCCGTGGCCGCCGCCGCCCAGCCGGAGTAGCTGTTGAGCATGGACACCACCACCGGCATATCCGCTCCGCCGATGGCCATGACCATGTGGATGCCGAACAGCAGGGAGAGGACCGTCATGATGATCAGTGGAAGCAGTCCTCCGCCCGCCGCGGATTCCCCAACAAACAGATAACCCGAGTAGATTACTACCAGCAACAGCACCAGGTTGAACCAGTGGCGGCCCGGCAGCAACAGGGGCTTGCCGCTAATCTTGCCGGAGAGTTTGCCGAAGGCGATGATCGAGCCGGAAAAAGTGATGGCGCCGATGAGGATACCGAGATAAGTCTCGATATCATGGATGGTCTTGTTGATCCCGATAATGGAGGGATCATGCTCCAGAAAGTTTGCGAACCCGACCAGTACCGCCGCCAGTCCCACCAGGCTGTGCAGGCTGGCGACCAGCTCCGGCATCTGGGTCATCTCAACCTTCCTGGCGAGGATAAAACCAATCGTACCGCCAATCAGCATTCCGCCCAGCATGATGCCGAAGTTACCCGACACGATTCCAAGTATGGTGGCCAGCAGCGCGATGCCCATCCCGATCACGCCGTACAGGTTACCGCGCCGCGAGGTTTCCTGATGGCTCAGGCCGCCGAGCGCCAGGATGAAGAGGATGGTGGCGCTGATGTAGGATACTGTGACAATTCCGTTTTGCATCTTCCCGCTCCTATTTCCGGAACATCTGCAGCATGCGTTGGGTGACGGCAAAGCCGCCGGCGATGTTGATGCTGGTGATCAGGATGGCGAAGCCCGCGGTCAGCATGATCAACTTGTCAGACGAGGAGATCTGCAGCAGGGCGCCGATGACGATGATGCTGCTGATGGCGTTGGTGACGCTCATCAAGGGCGTGTGCAGGGCCGGGCTCACGTTCCAGATCACCATGTAACCCACGAAGCAGGCCAGCACGAAGACCGTGAAGTGGGCCATGAATTCCGGCGGGGCAACGGATCCCAAACCCAGCAGGGCGAGACCGCCCAGGAGGAAGGCGGTGAGGATGCCGCCGCTGCCGGATGATTTTTGCGCTGTCGCCAGTACGGGCGCCTTGGCTGGCGCCGTCTTCGGGGCGACTGAGAGCGTGGGCGGCGGTGGCGGCCAGGTGATGGCGCCGGTCTTGATGACCGTGGCCCCGCGGACGGCCTCGTCCTCCATATTGATCACCAGGTTGCCATCCTTGCCCGGGCACATATCCGTCAACAGATGTCGCAGATTGGTGGCGTAGAGCTGGCTGGCCTGGGTGGGTAGACGACTGGGCAGATCGGTATAACCGATGATGGACACTCCATGTTTCACCACGACTTGGTCCCGCTCGGTCAGCTTGCAGTTGCCGCCCTGCTCGGCGGCCAGATCCACGATGACGCTGCCGTCCTTCATGGATTTCACCATCTCCTCCGTGATCAGCTCCGGGGCTGGTCTCCCGGGGATCAAGGCGGTCGTGATGATAATGTCCACCTCCTTGGCCTGTTCGGCGAACAGAGCCATTTCCGCCTGGATGAAGGCCGCGCTCATCACCTTGGCATAGCCGCCGGTACCCGAGCCGTCTTCCTCGAAATTCAGCATTAGAAACTCCGCATCCATGCTCTCCACCTGCTCCTTGACCTCCGGCCGGGTATCAAAGGCGCGTACTATGGCGCCGAGGCCCTTGGCGGCGCCGATGGCGGACAATCCCGCGACCCCGGCGCCGATGACCAGGACCTTGGCGGGGGGGATCTTGCCGGCCGCGGTGATCTGACCGGTAAAGAAGCGGCCGAAGTGTTGCGCGGCCTCCACGACCGCACGGTAACCGGCGATGTTGGCCATGGAACTCAGGGCGTCCATCTTTTGCGCCCGGGAGATCCGCGGCACACAGTCCACGGCCAGTACGTTGACCTTTTTCGCAGTCAGCCGCTCCAGCAGGTCCTGGTTCTGGGCCGGCCAGAGAAAACTGATCAGGGTCTGGCCTTCCCGCAACAGATCCACTTCATCGACCTGGAGTGCCGGATGACGGGCAGGGGCCCGCACCTTCAGAATGATATCGGAGCCGGACCAGAGCGTCTTCGCGTCCACGACGATCTCCA
>MGYR01000081.1:2314-3851 GCA_001801825.1 Gammaproteobacteria bacterium RIFCSPLOWO2_02_FULL_56_15
CCGTAAACCTGCCCCGGATTCAATGGCGATGGAAAAACCCAGCTTGATGAGTTTTTCTGCTGCCTCCGGCGTAGTCGCCACACGGTTTTCTCCAGGATAGACCTCTCTGGGGACGCCAATCTTCATGCCGAAAGTCTCCGTAACAGATTGTATTTGGGGTTAAAAAGACGCCGTTGGACGGGGTATAAAAACCCTGGCGATACTAGCATAAAAGCCATCCCAAGTCATAAACGAGCAGGTGTAATCAAAGGAAACAGTTTAATCGTTTCTAAGAAAAAACCCGGCATTGGGCCGGGTTTCTCGAGGGGGATACTGCCAGCAGCGTCTAGTCTTCTCCGGAAAAGGCGCCCAGCAGGTGCAGCAGAGAGGTGAACAGGTTGTAGATGGATATATACAGGCTGACTGTTGCCATAATGTAATTGGTTTCGCCGCCGTGGATGATCTCGCTGGTCTGATAGAGAATCAGGCCTGCCATCAGTAATATGAACATGGCCGATACCGCGAGAGCCATGGCCGGGATGCTGAAGATCAGGGCGCCGATGCCCGCCAGGAAGGCGACCAGGATCCCCACCATGAGGAATCCACCCATGAAACTGAAGTCCTTGCGGGTGGTCAGGGCATAGCCCGAAAGTCCCAGGAAGATCACGCCGGTGCCGCCGAGCGCGGTCATCACCAATTGCCCACCGTTGGAATAATACTGCAGGTAGGCATTGATCATCGGCCCCAGGGTCAGTCCCATGAAACCGGTGAGGGCGAACACCGCCGCAATGCCCCAGGCACTGTGACTCAGCTTGGTGGTCAGGTAGAGCAGGGCGAAGTAGCCACCCAGGGTCACCAACGGACCCATGTAGGGGAGATTGAATACGATGGATATCCCCGCGGTGAGGGCGCTGAACAGCAGCGTCATCGACAACAGGATATAGGTGTTCCGGATTACCTTATTGGTCGCCAGGATCGAGGGTTCCGATCGGGTCGCGACAGCATAGGGGGTGTGACTCATGTCTGCTTACTCCATTGTTGAATCCAGAGGTAATACTGAGGGTTATGACCGGAAATTTCAAGCCTTGTTCACATTTTTCGGCCTCAGGGGATACGCCCTGGATTGGGACTTTATCCGGACCCGGCGATGCGCTATCCTCGCGCCTCCGTTTCATACCGGAGAGGTGGCAGAGCGGTTGAATGCACCGGTCTTGAAAACCGGCGTGGGCTCACGCCCACCGAGGGTTCGAATCCCTCCCTCTCCGCCAATCATGCCAATGGCCCTTATGAGGGCCATTGGCATGATTGAAGAAAGAAAATTTAACCCTCAGTAGTTTGGGAAAAATCACCAGGGTAACGAGTGAGGAGCTATGTGGCAGCACAACTATGAACCCGTAAGTGGAAGTCTGGGCGTCTCGGCCCTGGTCGCCGCCATTCCGATCCTCGTGCTGTTCTTCCTCCTGGGCGTCATGCGTAAGCCTGCGTGGGTGGCGGCGGTCTCGGCGCTCTTGTCGGCGCTTATCATCGCGCTTCTGGTGTACGGCATGCCGCTGCAGCT
>MGYR01000081.1:3915-5314 GCA_001801825.1 Gammaproteobacteria bacterium RIFCSPLOWO2_02_FULL_56_15
AGCTCCATCTTGCTGTACCGGCTGAGCGTGGACACCGGCAAGTTCGAGATCATCAAGGACTCCATCGGTGGCCTGACGACCGACCGCCGTCTGCAGGCGCTGTTCATTGCCTTTTCCTTTGGCGCCTTCATCGAGGGCGCTGCGGGATTTGGTTCGCCCGTGGCCGTGGCCGGGGCCATGCTCGCAGGGCTGGGTTTCAACCCGTTCTACGCCGCCGGCATCTGCCTGCTGGCCAATACGGCGCCGGTTGCGTTTGGATCGATCGGCATTCCCGTCACCACACTCGCCAGTGTGACCGGACTGCCGGTGATGCAGTTGAGCGCCATGGTGGGAACCCTCAGCGCCATGGTCTCGGTGTTCATTCCGGGCTATCTGATCGTTGTGATAGCCGGCTTCCGGCGCGCCGTGGAAGTCCTGCCCGCGATCCTCGCCTGCGGTGTTTCGTTCGCCGGCATGCAGTACTATGTGTCGCACACTCGCGGACCTGAGCTGACCGACATCGTGAGCTCGCTCACCTGCATCGTCGTCATGGTCTTCGTACTCAAACTGTGGAAACCGAAGACCATCATGCGCTTCGAAGGCGACCAGCCGGTCACGCTCACGGTCCCGAGACATTCAGCGCGGGAAGTGTTCCAGGCGTGGCTCCCGTACCTGTTGCTAGTGGTGTTCGTCCTGGTATGGGGCGAGCCCTCGGTAAAGGTCGTGATCGACCGGTGGACTCACGAGTTGTTGCCCACGTTTCTGCCGGTGAGCGCGAACGGGTTGAATGGCCTGGAGGTGCCGGGCCTGCACAACCTGATCACTCGGGCGCCGCCGGTCACGACTGAGCCAGCGCCGTATGCGGCCATCTACACCTTCAACTGGATGAGCGCCTCGGGCACGGCCTGCTTGCTGGCAACCATCGTGGCAGCAGCCCTGCTGGGCGTGAGACCGGGGCAGTTTGTGGGTATCTGCAAGGCCACGTTCCGGCAACTGGCGGTCGCGATGGGGACCATCGCGTCGATGTTGGGACTCGCATACTTGATGAACTATTCCGGGATGACCTCAACGCTGGGGCTTGCGTTGGCCTCGACCGGCGGCACGTTTCCGTTTTTCAGCGCCGTGCTCGGCTGGCTCGGCGTGTTCCTCACGGGCAGCGACACCTCCGCCAATGCGTTGTTCGGCAACCTGCAGGTGGTAACCGCCAACGCCTTGCATCTCAATCCCGTCCTGTCCGCCTCGGTCAATTCCGTGGCGGGCGTGATGGGCAAGATGATCTCGGTGCAGAACATTGCGGTGGCAGTCGCGGCCACCGGTATGCTGGCCGCCGACGAGAGCAGGCTGTTCCGCTTCACCATCAAACACAGCGTGTTCCTGATGGTGCTCATGGGCATCCTCTCGATGCTCTTTGCCTACGTCT
>MGYR01000081.1:5353-6048 GCA_001801825.1 Gammaproteobacteria bacterium RIFCSPLOWO2_02_FULL_56_15
GGGGATTCGGGATAGCAAGCCGATGGCGACTCTCCCGCTACTTCTGCGAGATACGCCGGCACTGACGGGAGACGATCCGCTTGATGCGCTGCAGTGCTGGGCAGGCGCAGTACCGTGTCTCGAATTCCTCCCGTACCGGTCCGAGTTGTTCCAGCAGACCGGCCGCGGTCTCTTGCACCAGTTTCCTGAGGAATTGCGGTCGCACCTCACAGATCCTGGCGAACTCCTCCCAGTGGGCCATGGTGATCACACTGGGGTTGCGCTCACCGCCGACATCGAGGGCGAGATGGGGATCGATGCGCTCGATCGCACGGGTACAGACCAGGTCATAGAATGGCGCCAGGCGTACCCCCTCAGCAGAGATGTGTAACAGGGAGAGATTCTTGGCATGGCCGTCCGAGTTGCCCGCCAGCACGTTGAAGATCTGCCAGCGCAGCAGGTGCTGCGCGTCGATGGCCGGTTCGCTGGATACTTCCAGCAGCAGACGGTAACACTGTGCAAAGGATGGTCCGCCATGTTCCTGGTACTTCTTTTCGTGCCCATAACCCAGGGCCTGACAGAAATCCTCCTGATGCAACCGCTGCACCTCGCCGTGCTCATTCTGCACTCGGTCATAGCGGGCGATCTCTACATAGCGGGTCTGACCAATTAACCGCAAAGTAATGTTCACCACCGGCAAACCAATGGCGCCGGCT
>MGYR01000082.1:0-131 GCA_001801825.1 Gammaproteobacteria bacterium RIFCSPLOWO2_02_FULL_56_15
CAGTGTAAAGCCCCGTCCGGGGCAGGATTGACAGCACTCAGAATTCTACGCACACTGCCTGCAAGCGGCAGGGTCCTCACTCCCGGGCATATGCAAGCCTTGGGAGACTCTGGACTTTGCCGGCAACTTGA
>MGYR01000082.1:146-5874 GCA_001801825.1 Gammaproteobacteria bacterium RIFCSPLOWO2_02_FULL_56_15
TGAAACAGCTAACGGGAAAAGTGGCATTTATCACCGGTGGCGCCAGCGGGATTGGCCTCGCCATCGCCAAGGTCTTTGCCGGCGCCGGTATGAAGCTGGTGATCGCGGACCTGCGCCAGGATCACCTGGACGAAGCCGCGGCGGAGCTCAGGAAGGTGGGTGCGGAATTTCATTGCCTCCGGCTGGATGTCTCGGATCGAGCCGCCGTACAGGAAGCCGCGCTGATCACTGAGCGTATCTTCGGGAAGATGCATGTACTCTGCAACAATGCCGGGGTCAATATCATTCGCCCCGTGGACCAGGCCACCTTCGAGGATTTTGACTGGCTCATCAACGTGAACTTGGGCGGTGTCGTCAACGGCCTACTCAGTTTCATTCCCCGCATCAAGGCCCATGGAGAAGGCGGGCATATCATCAATACCTCCTCGGTCGCTGGGATCATCACCGGCCCGGGTACCGGGATCTACTCCGCCACGAAATTCGCCATTCGGGGCCTGTCGGAGGCCTTGCGCTACGATCTCGCCCCGTACGGGATCGGCGTCTCGGTGATCTGCCCCGGCACGGTATCGACCAAACTCTACGAGAGCGAGGACAACCGCCAGGATCGCTACCAGGGAACGGTCGATGAGCGTGTATTGGAGCAGCGCGCAGGTACCGGCCGCCTGTTCCGGGAGGTCCTGCCCAAGGGCATCGACCCGATGAAGGTAGCGGAAAAAACCCTGAAAGCCGTGCAGAACAACGCACTCTATGTCATGACCCATGTGGAGGTGGAAACCGATATCCGCGAGGCCTATGAAGAGATGCTGGCCGCGCTTCCCGATGAGGCGCCCGATCCGGAGATCCTCAAGCTGGAGGACGGCCGCCGCCAAAAGAAATACGGCATCCTCAAGCTCATGGAGGGTAAGTGACTGATCAAAGCTTCGACTATATAATCGTCGGCGCCGGAACTGCGGGTTGCGTGATCGCCAATCGCCTCTCCGCGGACCCCAAACTCTCCGTCTGCCTCATCGAGGCAGGCCCAAAAGATTCGCACCCCTTTATCCATATCCCGGCGGCCACCGGCGCGGCCATTGGCACCGCCTCGCTCAACTGGCGCTTCGTCACCGCGCCGCAGAAACACATTTACAACCGCGTGCTACCCCAGCCGCGGGGCAAGTGCCTGGGCGGCTCCAGTTCCATCAACGGCATGGTCTACTCCCGCGGCAACCCGCTCGACTATGATGACTGGGCAAAAGCCGGGGCCAGCGGCTGGAGCTTCGCCGAGGTGCTACCCTACTTCAAGCGTTCCGAGGAGAACCTGAGCTTCCGGGACTCGCCCTGGCATGGCACCTCCGGCGAGATGGCCGTCTCCTCTATCGTCAAACCCAACCCCCTGAACACCGTGTTCGAACAGGCCATGGCCAGGCTGGACTACACCTACAAGGCGGATCTCAATGACGGGGATCCCGAAGGCTACGGTCCGCGCCAACTGAATATCCGCAACGGTCGGCGCGAGTCCATGGCCACGGCCTTCCTGCGGCCAGCGCGGGGACGTGCCAATCTTGCCATTCATACCAGAGTTCTGGTCCGCCGGGTCCTGCTGGATCAACAGAGGGCAACCGGTGTGGAAGTGGAATCCTCCGGACAGATCCTGCAGATCAAGGCTCGCAGAGAAGTGATCCTCTGCGCCGGGGCCGTGCAGTCGCCGCAACTGCTGCTGCTCTCCGGGATCGGTGATGGCGCACATCTGCAACCCATGCAGATCGAGACCCGGCATCACCTACCCGGGGTGGGGGCCAACCTGCACGATCATCCTTCCGCGCCGGTCATGATGGAGACCGACAATACCGATTCCTATGGCCTGTCTTGGCGCGCCCTGCCGCGCGGGGTCCTGTATCTGTTTGAATACCTGTTGTTCCGGCGCGGGGCGCTGGCCAGCAACCTGTTCGAATCGGCCGCCTTTCTCCGAACCCAGGGAGGACTCGACCGGCCGGACGTGCAGTTCGTATTTCAGCCGGCCCGCAAGATGCTGGACGGTTTCCCCATACCCGTCGGCCATGGGTATGTATTGAACCCTATCTGCCTCTATCCGAAGAGCCGTGGCCGCATTTCTCTGGCCAGTCCCGATCCCCATGCACCGCCGGTCATTGACACCAATCTGTTCGCCGATCCCGAAGATTTCCAGCCGCTCATCCGCGGCATTCGCATCGCCCGCAAGGTATTCGCCTCGCCGCCTTTTGTCCGGTATCGCGCCGTGGAAACCGGTCCCGGCCCGGCCTTGCAATCCGATGACGAACTCATCGAGTACATCCGCAAGATCTGCTACCCCATCAACCACCAGGTCAGCACCTGCCGAATGGGCGTAGATGAGCAGGCCGTACTCGATCCGGAGTTGAAGGTCCACGGCATCGTCGGGCTGCGCGTCGCTGATGCCTCGGTTTTCCCAGTAATTATTGGTGGAAACACCAATGCCGCAGTGGTGATGGTGGCAGAGAAGGCAGCGGATATGATCCTGGGGAAGAAGCCGTTGACGGCGGAAGCGCCGGTGGGGGATTTGTAGATTGCTTCGCTGCGCTCGCGTTACGCCGATGGGGCTGGCTAACCAGCCCCTGCCGGAGGGCCCTTTCTTTTATCCGACTGCAGAAAGGCATGGATATCCGCGTGGTCGTTCTGACCCGGGCGATTGAATTTCCAACCAGCCTCGCCTTTCCGGATACCGGGTGAAGTATGGTAGAACGAGAACGGGCCCAACGGCGGGGATTCCCTATTTATTGCCATGTCCGTAGGCATGTCCATGTGTTATCCGAACAGCATTATCCGTAGCTATAGCACTGACTGAGGAACCAGAAGCGCTGCTGTTCACTGAAGTACCTGAACCGATACCAACGCCTACACGATTAGCATGAGTATGGTTAAGACCAAACGACATTTCGGCGCCAGTGGCTGTGGTGATGGCATGATTGGCGCTTATCGGTAGAGTCTTCTGTACTCCAAGCGCACTACCGGTAGACGATGACGTACTCAAAGCGGATCTGGTTCCCTTCGAATGATTTTCAGCATGGTTACCGGACATGATCCCGGGCACGGGAATCGTACTTGAGCCATCCAGCACGGTTACGGCTGTGTTGTGCTGATAACTGCTGACCACTTGACCCAGATTCCTGGCCGTGATCAGCCCTTCTGCCTGCATCTGATTAAATACCTGACCCCAGCCGGTCTCAGACTTTGCAGCGGCTATCTGATCCAGTGTCCAAGCCTGTGCGGTATCGTCGCCCGGTAGCACCTGAGCATCCATCAAGGCCCTGGCAATCTTCTGGTTTCCCGGTGAAAGCTCAGCAAACGTGGTGACAGTGCCGGTTATCTCATTGTCCGGAGTTTGAGTTTCATCTCCTGCTTCCGTCTGTGCCTGTGTATAGGGGACCACGGCTATTGCTGCAAGAAAAATCAGGTACTTTAATTTATTCATGGTTTCACCTCGTTAGTTAATAAACACCAATTAATTACCCCATCCATCGGCCTCCGCCGTCAACCGATCCTTCTCCAGCCTCAGTACGGATTGGGCGACAATTTCGGTGGCAGTCGCCCGATCCTTCAGGAATGTATGGCCCTTATTGACTGTCACGCGCATGCGAGTCGTGGTCGAAGTGAGTTTTTCCAACTCGATATCAATCTCCCGATCGGCTGCATAGCCTGTAATCTGCCAACCTTCTTCGGTGACCTCATCCTGCGTCACATTCACTTCCATCACGTTTAGCGTCTTCAATGTGGCAAGCCGTGTTTCAGGTATGGGGGCGATCAAAGTCTTGTAGGCGATGCCGCTCATCGTGTAGTTCACACCAACTCCAGCGGCAATACCGCCAGCGGTTAAAGCCACGGCAGCACAACCCTGCAACAACAAAATGCAGCACAATATTGCCGACATAGGCATACTCATGCATCCGTCCCGGTTGTACATTACAAATTTGGATTTCACTTTTTGGAGCCTACGCATTGCACACCTCCAGTCTGTCGATAAATTATTTGTAATATTTATTATTACAATACCCATGCCATACTCTTAATAGCTTTTAAAACCAATGTGTTACGAATATTCGGGAGCTTAGTGACAGGCTGTGATGTGTTGGGGAAAGCAGTCATTTTAGGCAGAAAAATCGTAATTACTTGAATTATCGAGATACTGGTGTTGGGGTAACCCGACAGTCGTATCGCTGACAGATACGTGGGTTGATCTGTTACAACTTTAAACCTGCCTTAACTGAACTTCGTGATTTGTCCGGTACGGTAATTTTTTTCTACCTTTAACAGGAATAGCTGCAATTCACCTATGCTGCATATGAGCAGCCAGTTCAGGTGTTGCGCGCCCATCGATCAGCAAACCATGCTGCTTCTGGTATTGCCTGATTGCTTCCTGAGTTTTTGGACCCATTACACCGTCTTGTGGACCAGCATCATAACCGTGCCTGGATAATTGATACTGGATTTTCATCACAGTATCGCCGGGTTCCCGACCATTATTATTACGTGATCCCTGTTCCCAGGCAGGTGTACCGAAGTTTATCTCATCATCATCCGTGAGCACTCCCGTCAAGGCACCGCCAACTGCGCCCAGCGCAGCCCCTTCAAACAAGCTAAGTCCAGTTACGGCTCCAACTATAGTCCCCGCGGCTGCTCCAAGTCCTGCGCCACTGACAGCCCGTTCACTCGGCATGGTGCCGCAGGCGGATAAGAACAAAACAATCGAGAAAGTTATAATTACTCGGTACATAAATAACCTCCTGGTTTCGGATATTATCTATAAATTCAGTTGTTATAATTCCTTTGCGCGGTGCTTCTTGATAAACGAGGCATATTCATCCTCATTCAACGCACCGTCATTGTCTTTATCGGCGCTGGTAATATCGATGCCAATGACTGATATTTCTATTTCATAGCCAATGACTGATATTTCCATTTCATATTTGCTCAACAACTCGTCTTTGTTTATATCCAGCTTCTTAAATGTCGGTATTTCTGCCATGACTGCGCTGGTAAGAAATACAAACAATACTGGGATAAGTTTAAGAGTTTTCATCATTTGCCTCCGCATGGTGCTTATTAATTTAATCTGCATTACAGTAATTAGGGAAGCAATCACCGTGCCACTAATATTTAGTTTCGTTAATTCAATTACTTAACCTGATATTCCCGGCAACGGGCGATAATCGATTGTGTGTGGGAAAGTAGACAGGATTAAGGGATGGTTATGCAATTATTTGTACAACCTGATTTTATTATCGTGTGGGGATCCCGACAGGTAATATATTGGTTTTTTCATTATCATGCCGACGCGGGGGATTTCCTTAACTGTCAAACATCGTACGATTCGACAGCAGAACCGGGAAATCCCGAGTTATTAAGAGTCGGATATTTTTCGGAAGTGATCAGGTTCCAGCTTGTGACGCCGCAATAATTTATAAAATTCACTGCGATTTCGCTGGGATAATCGTGCCGCCAGGGCAATGTTACCCTCGGTAAGATTCAGCAAGCGTACCAGGTAATCATGCTCGAATTTCTCCCGTGCATTGTTGAGGGACAAAAGTTTGTCGGGTTTGAACCGCAACGCCCGTTCAACCAGATTTCTGGGGATTATCGGAGCATTGGATAATACTGCGCATTGTTCCAACACATTCAGCAATTGCCGGACATTACCAGGCCAGGGCGCGCTTACCACCAGTTCCATCGCTTCAGGCGCAAACTTCAGTGATGCCCG
>MGYR01000083.1:0-5935 GCA_001801825.1 Gammaproteobacteria bacterium RIFCSPLOWO2_02_FULL_56_15
GACAACGGATCGCACCGGCAGAGGCCTGGTTACTTGATAATTTCTATCTAATCGAGCAGCAGATTAGTCTGGCGCGTCGGCTTCTGCCACGCGGGTACAGCCGGCAGTTGCCGCGTCTGGTTGATGGCCACTCCGCCGGATTTCCCCGCATTTACGACCTGGCGTTGGAATTGATCTCGCACATGGATGGTCGTGTCGACAACGACAACGCCACCCACATCGTCGCTGCCTACCAGACCGCTGAACCGTTAAAGCTGGGCGAATTATGGGCCTTCCCGATCATGCTACAGTTGGCGTTACTGGAAAACCTGCGCCGCGTTGGGTTGTTAATCGCTCGTCGGCGAGAGGAGCGTGACGCGGCTATCACCTGGGCAGATCGCATGCTGGCGACGGCCGAAAGGGAACCGAAACAGCTGATCCAGTTGCTGGCCGAGTTTGCCAATGCCGATGTGCCTCTGACGGCGCCGTTTGTGGAGGCATTTTACGCCAGACTCCAGGCGCAGGGACCCGCAATGGCATTCATTCAAACCTGGGTCGAGCAAAAACTGCTGGAGCAAGGGGTGACCGCAACACAGTTGTCGGAGGCGGCCGGTCGCTCCGCTGCGACCAACCAGATCTCCATCGCCAACAGTATTGGTAGTCTGCGGTTCATCGGTGCCATGGACTGGAGGAATTACGTTGAAGCGCTCAGTGTGGTCGAGCAAAGTTTGCGTGAAGACCCGGCGGGTATGCACGCCAGCCAGGATTTCGCTACGCGAGACCGTTACCGGCATGTCATCGAAGATGTAGCACGGAGCAGTTCGCTGAGTGAGTCGGCGGTGGCACGTACAGCTATTGCCCTGGCATGCTCTGCCGCAGAGAGATTGAATACCCACCATCGTACCGCGCATGTCGGGTTCTACCTGATCGATCTCGGACGCCACACACTGGAGCGTGCGGTTGACTGCCGTTTATCCTGGACCATGCGGGCCCGCCGGGCGAGCCGGCAATTTCGCCTGCTCTTCTACCTCGGCCCTATCCTGTTGCTCACGCTACTCTCGAGCGCGGTCGTACTGCTCGCATGCGGCGGATTCGAGCCAGGTGCCTGGCGCTTTTGGTTTTTTGTGATCACCGGCAGCATCGGCGTCTCGGCGCTGGCCGTCCCGCTGGTGAATCTGCTGGTCACATTCATCTTGCCGCCGCGTGTGTTACCACGCCTGGATTTTTCGCTGGGTATTCCGGATATACACCGCACTATGGTGGTGGTTCCCACTTTGCTGAGCAGACAAGAAGAGATTGATGATCTGCTCGAAGCCCTGGAGATCCGCTATCTAGGTAATCGTGATCCTAACCTGCTCTTTGCCTTGCTGACGGATTTTCGCGATGCGCCTGAGCGTACTCTGGCCGACGACGACGCCTTGCTAAACCATGCCTGCGCTGCTGTTCAGGCGCTTAACGAGAGCTATCGCGCGGATCGTCCGTGTATCTTCTATCTGTTTCACCGCCCCCGGCTGTGGAATCCATACGAGCGGGTGTGGATGGGATATGAGCGTAAGCGAGGCAAACTGGAGCAGTTCAATGCCTTACTGCGGGGCGGAGCGCAAACCGCGTTCTCGAATATTATCGGTGATACAAGCATCCTCACTTCGATCCGCTATGTCATCACCCTGGATACCGATACGCAACTGCCCCGCGATGCGGCCCGCACACTGATAGGTAACCTTGCCCATCCTCTCAATCGGCCGGTGTACGATGCTGATAAAGGCCTTGTAGTCGGAGGCTACGCGATCCTGCAACCACGCACTTCGATCAGTTTGACCAGTGCAGGTCAGTCACGATTTACCAAAATGTTCGCGGGTGAATCGGGCATTGATCCCTACACGCGTGAGGTATCGGATGCCTATCAGGATATTTTCGGGGAGGGGTCGTTCACCGGCAAGGGTATATATGATGTGGATGCTTTTCGTCAGGCCGTCGATGGACGTTTTCCGGAAAATCTTGTGCTCAGTCACGACTTGCTGGAAAGCGGGTATGCGCGTTCGGCGCTGGTGACTGATATCGAGTTCATTGAAGAGCATCCGGCCAGTTACGCCATAGAGGCCAGCCGGCGCCACCGGTGGATACGTGGCGACTGGCAGCTGGCCGGTTGGCTATTGCCGCGCGTACCCGGACCACCCGGGCCGGACGGAACAAAAGCGCAGCGGCAACCGAACCCGCTGACCGCTTTGTCGGTGTGGAAAATTTTCGACAACCTGCGACGCAGTCTCGTGCCACCAGCGCTGTTTGCCCTGATGGCAGGTGGTTGGCTGTTGGGTCCGGGATCAGCGTGGCTCTGGGTTCTGCTGGTCGCGGCTGTGGTGTGCTTGCCCACCTTGTTGAAGTTCGTGATCGAGCTTGTCAGTAAGTCAGCAGAACGTGATTGGCTGGTGCATCTGAGCCTTATAAGCACCTCCGCTGGTCGCTCAATAGGGCTCGCTTTGCTGGGCCTGGTCCTGTTGCCCTACGACACGCTGATTTGCCTGGACGCGATCCTGCGCTCAGGTGTGCGGATGCTGTTCACGCGCCGTGGATTGTTGCTCTGGCAACTGCAATCCTACGGCGGCCGCAACACATGCCGTACGCTGGCTGATTTTTTTATGGAGATGTGGATCGCACCTGTTGTGGCGCTGGCGTTGACCCTGGCGCTGTGGCAAACACGCCCGGCGGAGTGGTTCTTCTGGGCGCCCGTCTTGTTATTCTGGTTGGTGTCGCCCGTCGTTGCCTGGTGGATCAGCATCCCGCTCCGGGCACCCGCACCGAACTTGAGCGTTGACCAACAGGTATTCCTGCGGACACTGGCGCGACGGACCTGGCGTTACTTTGCTGAGTTCGTCGGCCTGCAGGACAACTGGTTACCTCCGGATAACTTCCAGGAAATCCCGACCCCAGCCATCGCCTCGCGGACTTCGCCCACGAATATCGGTATGGCGCTGTTGGCGAACCAGGCGGCGTACGATTTTGGTTACATTGGCGCCGGTGAATTCCTGCGCCGTACCGGAAATACCCTGGCCACCATGGAAAAGTTGGAACGTTACCGCGGCCATTTTTATAACTGGTACGACACCCACACGCTGCAACCGCTGCGTCCGCAGTACGTCTCCGCGGTGGACAGCGGGAACCTGGTCGGATGTTTGCTCACCTTGCAGGCGGGACTGGCCGAATTGAAACACCAGCCGGTGCTGTCTGCACGGACGTTTCAGGGATTGGAGGACACCTTGCGCGAGCTTGCCGAGCAGGTGTCCTCGCTATCAGATCCGGCGCTTGCGCAGCAGCTCAAGTTGCTGGAGGACACTTTACATTCACTCACCCCAGCAGCGCAGCCACGGACACTGGCTGCCGCCGCTAGCTTGTTGGCTGAGATTCAACGTGCCAGCGAGGGGCTGCTTGCCGGGCTGCCCACAAAGATTGATACCAATGACGCACTGTATTACTGGGCGCAGGCATTCGCCCGGCAATCCCGCGCACTTCGAGATGAGCTCAGGTCCCTGGCGCCGGAGCCGCAGCGCTTCAGCACTATCCCCACGCTGGAGGAATTGGCTAAACAAGGATTGATCGCTGGCGCTGTAGATCCGGTGCGGTTACAAGAGAGTCAAGAATACGCGGTTGAGCGCCTCAGAGTTATCGATAATTTGATTGAGCGTTGCCACGAAACGGCAGCGATGGATTTTGAATTTCTCTACGATACAAGCAGTGGTTTGCTGAGTATCGGGTACGACGTGGACGAACGGCGGCGTGATCCGTCCTGCTATGACCTGCTGGCATCCGAAGCGCGGCTGGCCAGTTTCCTGATTATTGCGCAGGAACAAGTACCGCAGAAGCATTGGTTCCTGCTTGGCCGTTTGCTGACAAGTCATGGTGGTAATGTGAGCCTGATTTCCTGGAGTGGCTCGATGTTCGAGTACCTCATGCCGCAGTTGATCATGCCAAGTTATGAAAACACCTTGCTGGAGCAAACCTGCAAGACCGCCGTTTCCCGTCAGATTGAATACGGCCGGCAACGCGGCGTGCCCTGGGGCATTTCCGAGTCCTGCTATAACGCTACCGATATGCGTCAGGTGTATCAATACCGTGCCTTTGGCGTGCCCGGGTTGGGCTTCAAGCGCGGCCTGGGGGACGATCTGGTCATTGCCCCCTACGCCAGTGCGCTGGCGCTGACAGTGATGCCGCGCGCGGCGTGTCTTAACTTGCAGGCATTGGCCAGCGCTGGTTTCCTGGGGGACTACGGACTCTACGAGGCGATTGATTACACGCCGTCCCGGGTGTTGCCGGGTATGCACCACGCGATCGTGCGTAGCTACATGGCACATCACCAGGGCATGAGTCTGTTGGCGCTGGCGTATGTGTTGCTCGATCGGCCAATGCAGCGCCGGTTCCTGTCTGATCCTCTGGTACGGGCGACGGAATTATTGCTGCAAGAGCGCGTGCCTAAGAAGGGGGCTACGCTACACCCACATGCGGCCGAAGTGAACGCCGCCGCGCGCATTCCTGCTGCGGAAAGTCGTGAGACCATGCGCGTGTTCACCGATCCAAATACGCCGGTACCTGAGGTTCACCTGTTGTCCAACGGTCGTTACCATGTTATGGCAACGCATGCCGGAGGCGGTTACAGCCGTTGGCGCGACCTGGCGGTCACCCGTTGGCGTGAGGATGTGACCACTGATGGCTGGGGCACATTCATTTATTTGCGTGATAGCGCCACCGGGCGGTACTGGTCGAGTGCGTATCAACCGACCTTGCACGCGGCCGATCACTACGAGGCGATCTTTGTGCAGGCGCGCGCCGAGTACCGTCGGCGCGATGAGGCGATCGAATCCCATACCGAGATCACCGTATCGGCCGAAGACGATGTCGAAATACGCCGTGTTACGCTCACCAACTTGTCATCCCGTACCCGTCATATCGAAGTGACGAGTTACGCGGAGGTGGTGTTGGCGCCGTTGAATGCCGACCTGGCCCATCGCTGTTTCAGCAACCTGTTCGTGCAAACTGAAATCCTGCCCGACCGGCAGGCGATTCTCTGCACGCGGCGCCGTCGTACACCGGGGGAGCAGACGCCGTGGATGTTCCACCTGTTGGCGGCGCCTGGTGCAGTTACAGACGCGCTGTCTTACGAGACTGATCGTGCAGAATTCATCGGACGCGGCCGAACGGTGGCCAATCCAGTGGTGCTGGATAGCCGTGACAGTCCGTCGATGTTGTCGAACACGGATGGTTCGGTGCTCGATCCCATCGTCGCGATCCGTTGCACCATCAGCTTGTCAGCCGATGCATCGGCGACAGTGCAGATTATTTCCGGTGTCGCAGACACGCGTGAGGGGGCATTGGCTTTACTTGACAAGTATTGTGACCGGCACTTTGTTGAGCGTGCCTTTGAAATGGCATGGCACCAAAGTCAGGAGGTACTGCGCCACCTCAACGCAACCGAAGCCGATGCACAGGTCTATGGCCGCCTGGCCAGCTCCATCATCTACGGCAATGCCTTGCGCCGCGCCGCGCCCAGCGTCATTGCCCGTAACCAGTTGGGCCAGTCCGGGCTGTGGCGCTTTGCCGTCTCGGGCGATCTGCCGATCATCCTGCTGCGTATTCGCGACCTGAATCGCATCGACCTGGTAAAACAAGTGCTGCAGGCCCATGCCTATTGGCGGATGAAGGGCTTGACTGCGGACCTGATGATCGTGAATGAGGACTTCTCTGGGTACCGTGCGGTTCTACACGATCAGATCATGGGGCTGATCAACGCAGGTCCCGAAGCGCAAATTATCGACAAACCGGGTGGGGTCTTCGTGCGACGTGCCGAAGAACTTTCCGAGGAGGACCGGGTCTTGTTCCAGTCTGTCGCCCGTGTTGTGCTCAGCGATTCCGCCGAGACCCTGGTCGAGCAAGTGGAACGCCGCGTGTCGAAAAAGCGTGTATCTGA
>MGYR01000083.1:5943-8907 GCA_001801825.1 Gammaproteobacteria bacterium RIFCSPLOWO2_02_FULL_56_15
GGTACTGCAACCGTTTTCTGAACCGACTCATCCGTTGGCCACACGCGAGCGTATTTTTTGTAACGGACTGGGGGGCTTTACACCCGATGGGCGCGAATACGTCATCACCCTCGAGCCGGGTCAGAGTACACCTGCACCCTGGGTCAATGTCATCGCCAGCCCGCACATTGGCACCGTCGTCAGTGAGAGCGGCAGCGCGTATACCTGGGTGGAAAATGCGCACGAATTCCGGTTGACCACCTGGCACAATGACCCGCTTGGCGACAGCAGCGGTGAGGCGCTCTACCTCCGCGACGAGGAAACAGGTGCGTTCTGGTCGCCGACACCCTTACCCGCACGCGGTCTGTCGGGGTATGTTTGCCGCCATGGTTTTGGCTACAGTGTGTTCGAACATTATGAAGCCGGTATCTCCTCGGAGTTGTTTACCTACGTCGCCATGGACGCACCGGTGAAGTTCGTGGTGGTAAAATTGCGCAACCATTCGCAGCGCCCGCGTCGATTGTCATTGACCGGGTATTGGGAGTTGGTGCTCGGTGAATGGCGACACGCCAACCTGATGCACATTGTGACCGAAACGGATCCACATAGCGGGGCGCTGTTCGCCCGTAATGCCTATGGTCGTGAATGCGCCAATCGGGTTGTCTTTGTGCATGCCAGCGAGCCCAAGCAGACGCTGACCGGAAACCGTACCGAGTTCATTGGCCGCAACGGAACACTGACGAGTCCGGCGGCCATGCAGCGTATGCATTTATCGAGCAGGACCGGTGCGGGCCTGGATCCGTGCGCGGCGCTACAGACCCGGATCGAACTGGCCGCCGGGCAAGAGCATGAGATCGTGTTCGTATTTGGCGCGGCCCACAACCCTGGCGAGGCGCAGCATTTCATTCAGCGCTTCGGTGGACGGGCCGGCGCCCGCCAGGCATTGGAAGCGGTGTGGGAACACTGGAACCGTACCCTGGGCGCAGTGCACGTGGAAACGCCGGATCCCGCGCTGGACGTATTGACCAACGGTTGGCTGGTCTACCAGACCCTGTCCTCCAGACTCTGGGGCCGCAGTGGTTATTATCAATCCGGTGGCGCCTACGGTTTCCGTGATCAATTGCAGGACACCATGGCGCTGATCCATGCCACACCGTGGCTGGCCCGCGAGCAGTTGATCCGTTGCGCCGAGCGCCAGTTCCTGCAGGGGGATGTACAACACTGGTGGCATCCGCCCGGTGGACAAGGCGTCCGCACCCATTTCTCCGATGACTATCTGTGGCTGCCGTATGCCACCTGTCATTATGTGCGGGCGACCGGCGATACGGGAGTACTCGACGAGTCCATACCGTTTCTGGAGGGTCGCGAATTGTATCCGGAAGAGGAGGCATATTACGACCAGCCACAACGTTCGACTGCCGTGGCCAGCCTGTATGAACATTGCGCCCGTGCCATCAAACAAGGTTTACGCTTTGGCGCGCATCAACTACCGCTGATGGGCTGCGGCGACTGGAACGATGGCATGAATCTCGTCGGTCGTGAAGGTAAGGGCGAGAGTGTTTGGCTGGCGTGGTTCCTGTGCCAGAATCTGCAGCGGTTTGCCGATCTGGCGCGGGCCCGGGACGACGCGACTTTTGCCGAAGTTTGCACCGGGCAGGCTGCGTTGCTGCGCGACAATATTGAAACCCACGCCTGGGATGGCGCCTGGTACCGGCGGGCCTGGTTCGATGATGGCACTCCCCTGGGCTCGTCCGACAATGATGAATGCCAAATCGATTCGATAAGCCAGAGTTGGGCGGTCATTTCGGGTGGCGGCGATCCCGTGCGTGCCCGCCAGGCGCTGGCTGCCGTGGACCAGCACCTGGTGCGACACGATGCGCAGTTGATCCAGTTGCTTGCCCCACCCTTCGATAAATCAGACCTGGAGCCTGGGTATATCAAGGGCTACGTGCCCGGCGTGCGCGAGAATGGTGGCCAATATACCCATGCCGCGATTTGGACCACCATGGCGTTCGCCATGCTGGGTGACCGGGAGCGCGCGTGGGAATTATTCGCCATGCTCAATCCCGTCAATCACGGCAGTACGCCTGCAGAGATCGAACGCTACAAGGTCGAGCCGTATGTCATGAGCGCGGATATCTACGGTGCGCCACCCCACACCGGTCGGGGAGGATGGACCTGGTACACCGGGGCGGCGGGCTGGATGTACCGGTTGACCCTGGAAACACTACTGGGCTTGCAACTGGAAGTCGATCAGTTGCGCATGGCGCCGTGCATCCCGGACCATTGGCAGTCGTACAAAATCCACTACCGCTATCGCGAGACGGTTTACTACATCACCGTCATGCGCGTTACTGAAAAGCGGGAGCCTATGATCCATGTGACGGTGGACGGCATCATGGTCAATGGAGCCGGCGTAGATGGGGCAGGGCGACCGCAAGGCGTGATCCCTCTGGTGGACGACCGCCGGGAGCACGACGTCAAGGTGGATTTGAGTTAAGGTACTATCGAATTATCATTGGGTACTCCCGATGGCCGAATATACGACGAAACCGAGAGGAACCGCATCATGATACGCACTCTGTCAGATGATCCTCGCCTAGTGCGAATCACCCAGTTGTGCCAAAGGCTGCCGGAAGCCGTGCGCGTCGTACACACCGACTACGCCGAGTTCCGCGTTAGAAAGAAGCTCTTTGCCTACTTCCTCAGCAATCACAACGAGGATGGAATCGTCTCCATCTGCTGCAAGTCCGAACTCGGGGAGAACGTCGACCGCGCGAATCGGGAGCCCCGGCGCTTCTACCTGCCACGCTACATTGGGAAAAAGGGCTGGTTCGGCCTCCGGCTCGATCATGGCCCAATTGACTGGCGTGAGGTTGAGAACATCCTTGAATTGAGCTACTGTCTTGCCGCGCCAAAGACCCTGGTCAAAGTCGTTCACTCCCGTGAGACCGACGGCCATGCCAAGGCGCATCCGCAAACGGA
>MGYR01000084.1:0-5564 GCA_001801825.1 Gammaproteobacteria bacterium RIFCSPLOWO2_02_FULL_56_15
AGTCAAGAAAAAATGCAGTCTCCCGGGCATGTTTGTACTTTCGGAAGGCGTCACGACCGGGCCGTATCTACAGCCGTCTCGCAGGCTAAAAACCCCATTGAAGCCATGGACTCAAAAAAATAGATCGTTTATTCTCCCTGCCCTTCAAAATACCTCGAAGCACCTCGCCCCCGGATCGCCATCCGTTCCTGAGAAAGTGCATCCGAGTTCTGTCAGCCAATGCATCACAGGAGGAAATTCATGGGACATGTTTCTCAGCTGGAAGTCTTTTTCAGGCCCAAGAGTGTCGCCGTCGTGGGGGCGTCGTCCGATCCGAAAAAACCGGGTTACACAGCGCTGAAAAACATGATCTCCCTGGGCTATCAGGGGAAGATATACCCGATCAATCCTCGTGAGAGCGCCATCCTTGGCTTGCCCTGCTACCGGAGTATTCTGGAGGTCAGGGAGCCGGTCGAAGCATGTGTACTGCTGGTGGCGGCGGAACTGTCGGTCCGTGTCGCCGGAGATCTGGCGGAAAAGAAAGAGCGGGACAACGATATCCAGGCAGTCGTTTGCATGTCGGCAGGTTTCGGTGAACTGCATACACCAGAGGGTATACAACGCGAGCGTGATCTGGTCAGCACGCTGCGTGCCGCGGGGATCCGCCTGATCGGACCCAATTGCCTGGGCGTGATGGATACCGTAAGCGGTTTCAATACCAATTTTGATATCGGTGATTACCCCAGGGGCGGCGTCAGCGTGCTGACCCAGAGTGGGGCCTTTGGTAATTCCCTGTTGATGTGGTCCGGGATGACAGGGCTGATCGGCCTGAACAAGTATGTATCCATCGGCAATATGTCCGATGTCCAGATGCATGAGCTGCTCGAGTACTGGAAAGACGACAATACCACCCGGGTGATCGGTATCTACCTGGAGGGGCTTTCCAATACGCGCGCCTTTTTTGATGTGGCGCGGGAGGTGACCGCGGTAAAGCCGGTGATTATTCTGAAAAGCGGGCGCAGTGAAATGGGATCCACGGCAGCACTTTCACATACGGGTGCGGTTGCCGGCGCCGATGCTATCTACGATGGCGCCTTCAAGCAGGCGGGCGTGATCCGCGCTCGCAGCGTGGCCGAGTTCTATGACACCCTGCGCACCTTTGCCAAGCAACCGGTTCCGAAAGGCAACCGGATTGCCTTACTCACTCACATGGGTGGCCCGGGAACTATTTGTATTGATGAAATTTCATCAATACCGGGCCTCAAGATGGCCGAGTTCTCACAGAAAACCACTGCTGCCCTGAAAGAGATTATTTCCCCGTCAGCCAATCTTGGTAACCCACCTGGCTATCTGGATTTGACTGCCGCACACACCGAGCGCCTGCATCATGATGTGCTGAAAATCATGTTCAATGATCCGGGTGTCGATGCCGTCATCCAGATCCTGGCGCCCAGTGCCTTTCTTGATCAAAAGCTGCTGGCTAAAGAAGTTGCCGCTGCCTGGGAGTCGCAGAGCGGGGAGAAAAAACCATTGCTGAACGTGGTGACCTTTGGTGAATTTGCCAGTAACCTGCGCGATGGTCTGGAGGCGGCCAGCCTGCCGACGGTCGATTACCCTGACCTGGTGGCGCGGGTTACCGGTAACCTGGTGGCAGCCGGTGTCACCCGGCGTGCAGCACAGGTACGTAGTGCAGATGCAGGTAATGCAGCCCTGCCCAAAGGACCCGCCAGTGAACTTATTGTCAGGGCGCTGGATGAGGGCCGCGTCAGCCTGCTGGAACCGGAAGCCTATGAGGTCTGCGCACAATATGGGATTGAGGTTCCACCCTATAAGATGGTGAATACGCCTGAAGCTGCCCTGGCGGCGGCGCAGGGAATGAGCTACCCAGTTGTGCTAAAGGTCGTCTCCGCTGAGATCCTGCATAAAACTGATATTGGTGGTGTCATGCTCGGTATTAACAGCGATGAGGCGCTCACCCGGTCTTACGAAAAACTGGTGATGAATGTTCAGCGGGCTGCATCGCATATCACCCAACCCAATGTGCTGGTTCAGCGCATGATGCCTTCATCCACCGAGCTGGTCCTCGGGGGGCTGCGCGACAAGCTCTTTGGCCCGGTGGTCATGGCCGGTATGGGCGGCATCTATATAGAAGTGCTCAAGCAGGTGGGCTTTCGCCTGGCGCCTGTTGACCTGAATGATGCCATCAATCTGATCCACCAGACCCTGCCGCCGGCACTGGTTGCAGGCGCCCGGGGTCAGAAGCCGATGAATGTGGAATCCATCGGGCGGGCGCTGGTGGCCTTGGGACGGATCTTCACCGATCACCCGCAGATTCAGCAGGTGGACCTCAATCCCTTCTTTCCTTACGCGGATCGCAGTATTGCGGTCGATGCGCGATTTATTATCGGCAAGGTGTAACGTCTCCATAGGGGGAAGGTGAAAATCCCTCGCCTCGTAAGATGAACAAATGAAACAAGTCTTCCTGAAATCAGGCCGGGAACGCTCGCTGTTGCGTCGCCACCCCTGGGTGTTTTCCGGCGCCATCGCTTCGGTTACCGGGAAACCAGGTTCGGGTGAGAACGTCGAAGTCTGCCGGGCGGATGGTCAAGTCCTGGGACTGGGGGCATGGTCGCCCGAGTCACAGATTCGGGTGCGCATCTGGACCTTTGTCCCGGACGAGACGATTGATGAAGCCTTCTTAACCCGGCGGATCCGGGCAGCGTTGTCCCTGCGCGATGCCCTGGCAATCCCAGAGCGGACGAATGCGTTACGGTTGATTTGCTCGGAAGGAGATGACCTTCCGGGGTTAATCGTGGATCGCTATGGGGATTATCTCGTCTGCCAGTTCCTGAGTTGTGGTCCGGAGCGCTGGAAGGAGGTGATAGCGGGGCAATTGCTGAAGCTGACCGGGGTGCAGGGGGTATACGAACGCTCCGATATCCCGGTGCGCAAGAAGGAAGGCCTCGGACTGACCCAGGGCCTGCTGCTGGGCGAGGACCCGCCTGCCCTCATCGCCATCGAGGAAGACGGGATCCGCTTTCAGGTGGATATCCGCAAGGGTCACAAGACCGGTTTCTACCTGGACCAGCGGGACAACCGCAGCTTGGTGAGGTCTTTCAGCAGCGGCTCCGAGGTGCTCAACTGTTTTTCCTACACGGGCAGCTTTGGACTCGCCGCCCTGCAGGGTGGCGCCGCACAAGTGACGAATATAGAAGACGTCGCCGGGTTGCTGGATCTGGCGGAACAGAACCGGGAACTGAACGGCTTTGAACAGGAGCGGTGTATCAATCTGAAGGCGGATGTCTTCCGGTTGCTGCGCGATTACGTGGAGCAGGGGAGGCGCTTTGATCTCATCGTACTGGACCCGCCCAAGTTTGCCGAATCGCAAAGTCAGTTGCCGCGTGCCAGCCGGGGATACAAGGACATCAATCGCTTGGCCTTCAAGTTGTTGCGTCCCGGCGGGCTGCTGTTCAGCTTTTCTTGCTCGGGGCTCATGAAGATGGAACTGTTCCAGAAGATCATCGCCGATGCGGCGCTGGACGCCGGAGTCGATGCGCAGATCCTGCAAACACTCCGGCAGGCGCCGGATCATCCGGTGAAGATTCAAATCCCCGAGACGCTGTACCTGAAAGGCCTGCTGCTGAGGGTTGTAGGTTAAGAAGGTCTAAACAAGTCTAATAATATAGTCGGGTTGTCATTCTGGCGCGACCGCCATGGATGGCGGAAGTGCCGGGAACTCAGGAGCAGTTCCCGGTAAGGCCAGAATCCAGTAAAAACAGTTGTCTACTGGATGCTGGTCGCTTCGGACTTCCTGTCCCCGGCTTGGGCCTCCTGCGTCGCCCTACCTCCTGCATCCATGCAGTCGTCACGCGACATTTCCCACTTCCTTGTGGATCGTTTTCACCAGCATGACGGCGAAGATACGTAATCAGAGATTCCTTAAACTGCAAACTTGCCCCGGAAAATAAAAAATACCGCCCCCATCATGCACAGGCCGGCCCAGAGGTAGTCGATTTTCAGCGGTTCCTTGAGGTACAGGAAGGAAAAGGGCACGAAGACGCTGAGCGTGATCACCTCCTGCAGAATCTTGAGCTGCCCTATATTCATCGCTGTATAGCCGACGCGGTTGGCGGGCACCTGAAGCATGTATTCGAAGAGCGCTATCAGCCAGCTCACGATGGCGGCGATCAACCAGGGCTTGTGGTTGAGTTCCCGGAGGTGCGCATACCAGGCGAAGGTCATGAACACATTGCTGCAGATGAGGAGCAGGATGGAGAGCAGGATCGGATGCATAAGAAGCCCTGAGTGAATCAAATACAGCTAAGAATAGCCGGTGTAGAAAAAAGTTCCAGCAGCCTGTCTGCTTATTGATCCATCTTCCCGCGCAAGTCTTCATCCCGCAGACCGAACAGGCGTTGCTTGTCCGCATCCGACATATCCTGGCTGAAATCCATCCATTCCTTGCCGATGGCCGCGCCTCGGATCACTGCTGGGCGCGCGGCGATGGTCCCGAACCAGCGTTGCAGATTGGGAAAATCATTCAGATCCTGTTCCTGCCAGTCATGGCGGAAGACCCAGGGCCAGGCAGCCATGTCGGCAATGGAGTAGTCACCCGCAAGGAACTCGCGATCCGCGAGCCTGGAATTCATCACCCGGTACAGGCGGGCCGTCTCGTTGCGGAAGCGTTCCATGGCATATTCGATCTTCTGCGGCGCATAGCGTAGAAAATGATGGGCCTGACCGGCCATGGGTCCGAGGCCTCCCACTTGCCAGTAGAGCCACTGCAACACTTCGAAACGGCCACGGGGTTCACGGGGCAGAAACCGGCTGGTCTTGTCAGCCAAGTACTCGAGTATCGCACCGGATTCGAAGATCGATAACGGGCCGCCTTCGGCCCCATGATCGACGATGGCGGGCATCTTGTTGTTGGGGCTGAGCCGCAGGAATTCCGGCCGGAACTGATCTCCTTTCCCGATATTCACCGGTATCACGCGGTAAGGGAGTCCGCATTCCTCCAGCATGATGGTGATTTTCTTGCCGTTGCCCGTGGGCCAGTAGTAGACGTCGATCAAGGTGGCGCTCGCTTTACTCGTTCGTTATGTCACGGAGCGGAGTCCGTTTTCAGGCGACCGCCTGGATCAGGGCTTGCCCTGCATGCACGGCATCGATCATGGATGGGACCAGTTTCGAGGGTGCGCCGGATCGGATCGCCTCATCCAGGGTCTCGGGCCGGCAGACCCTGGCCAGCGCCACCAGGGCGCCAAGCGCCACCATGTTGGCCGAGCGGATGTCATTGAGTGCTCGTGCCGTTTCCAGCAAGGGGAGTATGCGTGCCTGTCCCTGCCTCGAAGAATCCAGGCCATCGCCGGCGCTCTCATCGATCAGTATTACGCTGCTCTGTTGCAGAACGGCATCCGAGGCGTGGATGGCCACCGGGTCCAGGATCACCAGGTAATTCAGGGCGCTGGCCAGCGGATAATCCGCAGTGATCTCGCCGGCGACGAGGTCGGAACGGCTCAGTCCACCCCGGGAAGTGGGTTCATAGCTTTGCGACTGGGCAATCTTCCAACCTTCCATGCTCAGGG
>MGYR01000084.1:5606-5825 GCA_001801825.1 Gammaproteobacteria bacterium RIFCSPLOWO2_02_FULL_56_15
CGCTGCCGCTGAGACGGATCTCGATCTGCTGCATGCTCAGTTGCCCCGCTCCTGAGCTTGCAGGTGGCGACGCCGGGCTTCGGTGTATTCGAGGCGCTCCTTCCTGGCCAGTACACCGGTCTTCAGGTGGTTGGGCCGAAAGGGGCGATCCACGCTGTTGGTATAGACATCCGGACGGATGGCTGCTTTCTGGCTGAGCACCATCTCCGCTGAGTTGCC
>MGYR01000084.1:6034-10027 GCA_001801825.1 Gammaproteobacteria bacterium RIFCSPLOWO2_02_FULL_56_15
GATTGCGGCGGCAGGCATGGATCAGGTGATTACCGCCGATGGCCAGGCAATCGCCGTCTCCGGTGATCACGATGACTTCCAGATCGGGGCGGGCCAGCTTGAGACCGGTGGCGAAGGCCAGCGGCCGGCCGTGGGTGACATGAAAGGTATTGGCGTCGATGTATGCCCCGATCCGACCCGAGCAACCGATCCCGGATACAATGGCCAGCCGATCCTTGCTGATCCTGAGTTCATGCACCGCCCAGAGCAGGGCGCGCAGGGCAATCCCGTGCCCGCAGCCGGGACATAGAAAATGGGGAAACAGGTATTCCCGCAGGTATTCCCGGATGGCGAAATCCTGAACCGGCGCCTCAGTCATGGGCGAGTGCTCGTATCCGGTCGAGGATCTGGGCCGGGGTGATGGGCTCTCCATCGTTACGGTTGAGCCCTTCCACCCGACAACGGTCGGGGGCGTAACGTTCCACTTCCACAATAAGCTGGCCGGCGTTCATCTCCGGCACCAGTACGGCATTCGCATGTTGCAATAACGGCTTAAGCTGCCGCGCGGGAAAGGGCCAGAGGGTGATGGGACGGAACAGGCCGGCCTTGATCCCTGCCGCCCGAGCCTCGCGGACAGCGCGTTTCGCGGCGCGGGCGACAATGCCGCAGGCAACGACGATCAGCTCGGCATCCTCGCAGGCAACCAGTTCGGTCTGTTCAATGCGATCCAGATGGGGGTCCAGCTTGTGGCTGAGATGCCGGTTCGCTGCTGCGATCTGTGTCGGGTCCTGGGTAGGAAATCCGTTTTCGGCATGGGTGAGTCCGGTGGTGTGGGTCCGGTAGCCGTCCCCCGGACGCGGCATGGCCGGGATCCCATCGGCGCCCGGCCGGTACGGCAGGAAATCGGCAGCACCCTGGGCAGCCCATTTGCGCTCCACCAGCACCAGATCCTCCGGCGCCGGCAGATCCACGGTCTCCCGCAGGTGGCCGATGGATTCTTCATACAGCACCACCACGGGGGTGCGAAATGCCTCGGCCAGGTTGAAGGCCTGGATGGTCTGACTGTGGATCTCGGCGACCGAGGCCGGTGTCAGGACGATGATCGAGTGATCGCCGTGAGTGCCCCAGCGGGCCTGCATGTAATCCCCCTGGGCCGGCCGCGTCGGCAGTCCCGTGCTGGGTCCGCCGCGCATCACATTGATAACCACGCAGGGGACCTCCAAAGCGGTGGCGAGCCCCAGGTTTTCCTGTTTCAGTGAGAAGCCCGGTCCGCTGGTCGCCGTCATCACCTTCAAGCCTCCCATCGATGCCCCGAGGATCGCGCCCATGGAGGCGATCTCATCCTCCATCTGGATGAATACGCCGCCGACCCGCGGCAATTCCAGTGCCATGCGTTCGGCGATCTCGGAAGATGGGGTAATCGGGTAACCGGCATAAAAACGGCAACCGGCGGCTATGGCCCCCAGGGCGCAGGCCTGGTTGCCCTCCAGGTTAAGAGTGGTCGGTGACTGTTTTGCTGACATAAGCGCCTAGATTGGATGCAAGCGGTGGATGGTGATGGCGAAATCCGGGCACAGGCGTTCACACACCCGGCACCGCGTGCATAATTCCGGATCATTCAGTTCCGCCACCTGTTGCGCATTCATTCGCAGGCAGCGCTCCGGGCAGAACTTGACGCAGATCTCGCAGCCCTTGCACCAGGCGGCATGGATCTCCGGGGCTTGCCTCGGCACGTAGTCTTCCATCTGATCCCCACGGCGCAATGTCTCCGCCGGCGCCTGCTCCAGGGCGGTTGCCGGATCCTGCAACTCGACCCAGCGGCGGCCCGCTTCGAAGGCACTCAGGTTGATCGCTATGGTCTTGGGTGGGACCATCTCCTCGATGACCTGGCGCCATTCCTGCACCGGGAAGTCCAGTGCGGTGGACAGCATGCCCAAGAGCACCGTGTTGGCCGCACGGGCATTACCGAGTTCCACAGCCATGCGACCGGCATCCGTGGCGAAACAGTTGGGTACCTTGGCCGTAATTTCGGCCACCGTATGCTGCACGTAGTTGGTCACGGCTCCCGGTTTGCGGCTGCGGCAGGCAAACGGGGGGATCAACTGCTGGGTATCCGCAAGGAAGGTGCCAGTCACCGGGTTGAGATAGTGCAGCCAGCGCAGGCCCTCGGCCCATTCCAAGGCAACCAGTACATCCGCCTGACCGGCGGGAATGGTCGGAGAGTAGACAATCTGCCCGAAGCGCAGGTGGCTGAAGACGGACCCACCCCGCTTGGACATGCCATGCACTTCGCTCTGTTTTACATCCAGATCCTGGCGCTGGCATAACTGCGCCAGTACCTTGGAGATCATGATCACCCCCTGCCCGCCGACCCCGACGATCAGGACATTCGTGGGTCGGTTCGCCGCGTGCGGCATCCGTAGTGAACTTGCCTCGTCCAATGCGACTGGCTTGCCTGTACTCATGCCTTTGCCGCCGCTTCTTCGATGATGGAAATCGCATCGGTGGAACAGAGCTGCATGCACAGGGTACAGCCGATGCAAGCTGCTTCGTCGATCCTGACCTTGTTGTAGCCCTCGTAGCGTTCCTCGCTCCAGGACAAGGCCGGGCAACCCAGGTTCATGCAGGCCTGGCAGGCGGTGCAGGAATCCGCCTTCACGCGCAGCGGCGGCCCCTTGATCTTTACCGGATCGAGTACGCAGGGCCGATCCATGATGAGCACTGCCACTCCCTTGTAGCGAATGGCCTCACGCAATGACTGGTGTACAGCGGCCATATTGTAGGAATCGATTTTTCTCACCCATTGGACTCCGGCCGCACGGATGATGGCCTCCATGTCCACCTGGTGGGTTGCCTCTCCCCGCAGAGTGCGTCCCGTACCGGGATGATCCTGGCCGCCCGTCATGGCAGTGATCCGGTTATCCAGCAGGACCACGGTAATATCGGCCTGGTTGTATACCGCGTCTATCAGTGGCGGAATCCCGGAATGCAGGAAAGTGGAATCGCCGATAGTCGCCACCACGGGCTTCTCCTGGGTCCCGGCCTTGGCCATGCCGGTCGCGATGGCGATGCTGGATCCCATGGATACCGTGGTATCGATGGCCTTGAGGGGTTCCACCGCAGCCAGGGTGTAACAGCCGATATCCCCGGCGACCCGGGCATTCAGGCTCCTGAGCGCCATGTAGGCGGAGGTATGGGGGCACCCTGCGCACAGCAGGGGTGGTCTCGGCATAGACTTGATGCCCAGATCGGGAAAAACCGGACCGGGCGCCAGGAGTCCCGCCTGTTCCAGGCCTTGTCTCACGGTTTCAGCGGAAAATTCTCCCGTCCGGGAAAAGAATCTCTTGCCGTCCACGGCAATCCCCAGCGCGCGCAGTTCGTTTTCAATCACCGGCTCCAACTCTTCGACTACGAGCACCCTTTGCACCGAGTTGCAGAATTCCCGGATCCGTTCTTTCGGCAGGGGCCAGGAAACCCCCAGTTTCAGGATGCTGGCATGGGGCACGACTTCCTTCACATAGGTATAGGCGGTGGCCTGGGTAACGATGCCGAACTCCGTGCCGCCGATCTCCCAGCGGACCATGGGTGAGCCTTCAAACCAGGCGCTGAGATTGCGCTCCCGCTCCAGCAGGGCGTTGTGACGCATTCTCGCATGTCCGGGGATCATGACGTTCTTGGCCGGGTTCTCAATAAATCTCCTGGCCTCGGGCGCGTGGCGTTCACCGGTCCGGACCAGGCTGCGGGTATGGGAAAGCCGGGTGGAGCTGCGGACGATCACTGGCGTGTCAAATTGCTCGCTGATAGCGAAAGCCTGGCGGGTAAAGTCCAGGGCTTCCTGGGCGTCGGAAGGTTCCAATATCGGGACCATCGCCAGGGCGCCAAACAGGCGGGTATCCTGCTCGTTCTGGGAGCTGTGGATCCCCGGATCATCGCAAACGGCAATCACCAGTCCGGCGTTGACACCAATATAGGTCTGCGACATGAGCGAATCAGCGGCGACATTCAGGCCGACAT
>MGYR01000085.1:0-1913 GCA_001801825.1 Gammaproteobacteria bacterium RIFCSPLOWO2_02_FULL_56_15
GGACAATTGGGATTCTCGCCGGCCCTGGGATTGCCGCCCGATGATTGCAGATCGCAACCCATGATCCAGACGTCTGGCAAGATCTGTTTGATCCACTTGAATTCGCCCGTCGCCAATGACAGGGCGATGATGGCATCGCTGGTTGGCGGTTGCGGATCGGCATAGGCATTACCCGTAGCGGCATACAGCAGGCCACGTTGCGGATCGATGGTCGGGGCGCTCCAGATCGCAACACCGGCTGGCCCGTATAATTGTGCGCCGGCGGAACTTCTGCCGCGCGGTTGCGGTTCATCGACCATATAGGTCTTCCAGATCACGGTGCCGGTTCTGGCATCCAGAGCGGTGATACTGCCGCGGAACGTGCAGCATTCATAATCCGGCCGGGCCGCTATCGATTCCTCGGAGACAGCGGACAACGGCACATACAGCCGGCCGTCATGCAGGGTCGGCGCACCGGTGGCGCGGGCAGCGGGGTGAGCGTCCAGCTTGCGTGACCAGATCAGTCGGCCGCTGTTTGCATCGATAGCATAAGCTGTTGCCCGGGCATCGGTGAAATAGATCGCATAGCCGGGTTTATTCGCGGTGACAATCGGTCCGACCGAGATTGCCGTGCGCACACCGGCACCGGCTTTGAAGATCCAGAGTGTACAGCCGCTATTGGCGTCCAGGGAATAAACAGCCCCGGACTGGCTGCCCATGAACAGGCGTCCTCCGGCCACGGCGGGTTGCGAACGCGATTGCGACGCATCGGGGATCCCGAAGGCCCAGCGCAATCGCAGCTTGGGAATATCCTTGTCCTTGAGTGTCGTACCGGTGGTTTGATAACGGCTGTTGCTGGTATCAGCGCCCCAGCCGTTCCACAGCGGGCCCGCTTCGGGTTTGGACATTGGTGTCTGTGCCGTACACATACCGGTTGTAAACTGCGTGGTCTGGGCCGCGACTTTGCGGTTAGTCAGGAATTCCGTTACCGCAATGCGATCGGTTTCCGTCAGCGGTTCCGCCTGCAGGCGCATGACACCGTCGGTCAAGGCCATGAGGATGGCATTCGGTTCATAGATTGCCAGGGCATCCAGATTCGGGATCTCAGGACTGGTCGGCGCAAGGTGACAGGATGCGCAGTGCATTTGAAAAACCATTTCACCAGCCGGCGTTTGCGCCAGCGCGGGCAGACCTGGATTCAGTAACAGCAGCGTTAGGGTTGCAAGAATTTTAGTCTGCATGAATGCTCCAATCGGGATCAGACAAATTTGTATTTAGAGCGTCTAACAAAATGGCCGACAATGTCCTGCATTTCCTCCCTCACCCCTTCCCCTCTCGACACTGGTTCCGGACTTCGTTCTACCTCCTCCATCCCTGGAGTCGTCCCGAAGGGCGAGGGGTTGTTGTTCAATCCCTTCTCCCTCCGGGAGAAGGGTGGGGATAAGGGCAAAACGGTATGGAGGTTTTATTTTGCTAGACGCTAATAGTGATTGTAACCGATTATCGTCCGTGTGGTCACCGTGGCAAGCGCCCTGTCCCGTTCTCGCGGTTCTAATTGATCAGGCGGTGGTTTATACTCGTTGCACTACTCGGGTCACGTTCGGGGAATCGCGATGAATTACCGGCACCTACCTTTACCTCTTATCCTCCTGGTTGGTGGTTGTAGCCAGGAACAGGCAGCCGTCTCCGTTGCCGACACCACGCCGGCCGTGGATGTCGCCGCACTGAAGGCCCGGGTCGCGGAACTGGAGCAGAAGGCGCAACGGCTCAAGGACGTCAATGCCATCAAACGCCTGCAGCGGGCCTACGGTTACTATGTCGATAACGCCATGTGGGACGAGGTGATCGACCTGTGCAGCGAAGATGCGACGTTCGAGATCGCCCTCGACGGCGTTTATATCGGCAAGGACAGCATCCGCAAATATCTCTATGCC
>MGYR01000085.1:1923-2065 GCA_001801825.1 Gammaproteobacteria bacterium RIFCSPLOWO2_02_FULL_56_15
GCCAGCCGGGTCTGCCCGCGGGCACTCTCAATGAGCACATGCAACTGCAGCCCGTCATCGATGTCGCGTCGGACGGCAAAACCGCGCAGGGACGCTGGCGGGCATTGATCATGAGCGGTGTCTGGGGTGAGAGCGCGACCTG
>MGYR01000085.1:2140-2293 GCA_001801825.1 Gammaproteobacteria bacterium RIFCSPLOWO2_02_FULL_56_15
AACCCTGTTGGTACCCTATGCCGGCGGCTGGGCGGCCATACGCGAGGATCTGCACAACGGCAAGTTTGTTTCAGACAATGTTCCACCGGATGCACCACCGACCGAACAATACGAAGTCTGGCCCGGTGCTTATCTGCCTCTTTACCACTACAA
>MGYR01000085.1:2354-4015 GCA_001801825.1 Gammaproteobacteria bacterium RIFCSPLOWO2_02_FULL_56_15
TTATCCACCATTTTCACTTGCTGCCTTGTGCTCTGCGCCCGGCAGGGGGTGGCGGCCGACACTGCGGCTGTGACAGACCTGGGCAAACGGGTCGCGGCACTAACACGGGAAGTGCAATTACTGGAAGACCAGAATGCGATTGAAATCCTGCAGCGCACTTATGGCTTTTACATGGATAAGGCCCTGTGGACGCAGGCGGCGGATCTGTTCACTGATGATGGCAGCCTGGAGATCGGAGCCTCGGGCGTATTCACCGGCAAGGCCCGGGTCAGGGACTATCTGTTGTCCCTGGGTCAGGAGGGACCGCAGGAAGGTCGACTGATCGATCAGATGCAGCTGCAACCCGTGATCCATATCGCCGCCGATGGTAACAGCGCGAAAGGCCGTTGGCGCTCGCTGGTTATGGCCGGCCAACATCAGGGTCAGGCCTGGTGGGGTTCCGTGATCTACGAAAATGAGTATCGCAATGAAGGCGGTGTATGGAAGATCGCCAAATTGCATGGCTACAACATACTGTATTCGGATTATGCAAAAGGTTGGGCGGAGTCGGCGGTGGCAAGCATCGGGCCTGAACAGCCACTGGCGCCGGACCTGCCGCCGTCAACCGGGCATCATTCCTATCCGGAAAAATTCTTCGTGCCCTTTCATTACCAGAATCCGGTGACCGGCACATCGGTTGATATGGATACCGCAACTCCGGAACTGTCACCGGTAGAGCCCGACGAATTAGGGCAGACACTCAGTGATCTGGATACGCGTCTGGAACGCCTGAACGACGTCCAGAGTATCGAACGCCTGCAGCACGCGTATGGCTATTATCTGGACAAGCAGCAGTGGGACACGCTGGCGAACCTGGTTGCCGAGGACGGCACTATCGAGATCGCCCAGCGCGGTGTCTATGCCGGCAAGAAACGGGTCCGGGACAATCTCGACCTGTATGGCGAGCAGGGCGTGCATAATGGCGTGCTGCATAATCACATCCAGTTACAGCCGGTGATACATATCGGCACAGACGGTAAGACCGCGCATGCGCGGGCACGGGCACTGAGCATGCTGGGGACTTACGGCGGGGCGGGCGTCTGGGGCGCCAGTGTCTACGAAAACGAATACGTCAAGGAGAGCGGTATCTGGAAGTTC
Organism: Gammaproteobacteria bacterium RIFCSPLOWO2_02_FULL_56_15; assembly: GCA_001801825.1. Lineage (GTDB taxonomy): Bacteria > Pseudomonadota > Gammaproteobacteria > Eutrophobiales > Eutrophobiaceae > 2-02-FULL-56-15. The sequence continues at coordinate 3,492 of MGYR01000085.1, forward strand.
AAACACGATCACCTGTATACGACCATGTTCACCACCTATAACGAAGGCTGGGCCGCCGCGCCACGCGCGGCCCCCGGCGTCAACAAGGACAACCCGCCGGACCTGCCGCCATCAGTCGTGTATGAGGCGTTTCCAAAAACCCATATCCCGCCGTTTCATTATCCGCACCCGGTTACCGGGGTAGAGGTCAGAGCACCTTAGTTGGAGATCTGCCTGTATTGATTATTTCAGTCTTAATACGGCTCCGGCAGTCCGGGAAAGTCCTTGAATAAATCCGTCTGCTTGCTGTCGTAAGGCTTATATAGCGTCGGCGGAGCGTCGGGTTCAACAGACAGAGAGCTTCGCACGCTGCCGTGATCCGTTTCCTGCACCCAGCTGTTTTCATATCGGTTGCGAAACAACGGCACGAATTTGGTTTTATGGATGCGCCATTCGCCGTCCTCGCGTATGTAATCGACATAATACGGACCCCACACCCAGCGCGCGCCGGCGCTGCTGGCGGTGGCGCCCGGTGACATCCACGA
>MGYR01000085.1:4049-5869 GCA_001801825.1 Gammaproteobacteria bacterium RIFCSPLOWO2_02_FULL_56_15
ATATAGGGGTTGACCGTCAGGTGCATGGTGAAAAAGCCGGGAATCTGTTTCGTTGCCTCGAAGGCCGTGTACAACCTCTTGACGCCGTCAATGCCGCGGTAGACGCCGCTGTCGGAGAATTCGATCTCGATACCTTCCGCCTTTTTGGCAAAGCACTGTTCGATGATTTTGGCGTAGTCCTGGGTGAACAGGAGTTGCGTGTACTTGGATTGCAACTGTTGAATGGCGATGATGTCTTCCAGGTATTGCACGCGAGCTGCCAGCTTTTCGATCAGATCGGTCTGTCCGGCGTTGACGTCCGCAGGGGCATCCTGTGCCGGGACGGCTTGCGACGATAGCAAGGTCAATATCATGGTCTTGAAGAATGAGTTTTTCATGTGGGTTACTCCGACTAAATCCTAAAAGGTGCTTAATTGAATAAATTGGCCGGTCATGTAGCTGCAGACGTCCGAAGCCAGGAAGGCCACCACCGGGCCGACGTCCTCCGGCGTGCAGAGTCTTTTCAGGGTGGAACGCTGCCGGTTCTGATCGAGAAAAGCCTGTGGGGCGTGTTTAACCAGGCCGGTTTCGCCCAACCCCGGTCCAAGGATATTAACAATAATGCCGTGGACCGCCACTTCCCGCGCCAACGCCTCGGAGAAGGCGATAACGCCGGCCTTGGCGGCGCCATAGATGGAAATATTCGGGAGGCCGCGACCGCCGGAAAAATTAATGATGCGGCCGTACTTACGCGTGATCATATGCGGCAGCACGGCTTGCGCAACATTCATCTGGCCATACAGATTGACCTGGAGGTCGAGATCCCAGTCCGCCCGGGTCATTTCCACGAAGGGTTTAAGCTTGCTGCTGGCGCCGGCATTATTGACCAGGATATCGATTTGGCCAAAGCGGTCGATGGCCGCTTTGACCATGGCATCGACTTCCTCACGCTGCGTGACATCGACCTTGACAGCCAGGGCCTGAACACCCTTGCTTTCGGCCGCCGCCGCGGTTTTCCGGGCGCCGTCCAGATCGATATCGGCGGTGACGATATCGCAGCCTTCCGCCGCCAGGGTCATGACGATGCCCCTACCATAGCCAATCTGGCTACCAGCGCCGGTCACCAGCGCCGTTTTACCTTGCAGCTTCAGGTCCATCAGGTCCTCCCCGAAAAAATGTATCGTGGGTTTGCGATATATCAACTGATAGGAAATAAATTCATCAATAATTATATACGGGTTAAGCCAGAGGAAAAGGGAATACAGCTCCAGTCGAATAATCAGCCAGAGGGGGGTGTCGTTATGTCATTCAAGGTCAAGGCCACAGTCGTTGCGTTTCTGGGGGATACGCACAAATACCCCTGTCACTTTCAACATAAGATTGGCGAGGAATTCATCTATGACGGCGAAAAATTCATCGGTCGCATGTGTCCGAGCATGGCGTCCTACGTCATCCCACAGATGATGGCGGTGCACGCCGCCGGCCCCAGGCATATCGCCCGCCCGGCCTTTTACTATCCGTTCTGGTACTCGCCCCTGAGCATCGATGCCCCGGCACAGAAGAAATTCGATGGTCTGGGCTTCCAGAACGTTCTGGATGCGGAAATGGATCCAGACGATCCCATCGCCAGACTGGTGCCAAAGAACGCTTTCAAATGGCCGGCCCACGACCAGCGCGACGTGTCCAAGTCACCGACCGTCATGTGTCCCGATATCCGCTCTGCCATGCTGATGAAGATCGAGGCCGTCGACCTGAGCGAGAACGGCTATGACATGCCGTATTTCCGCCGGGAAATGATGATCCTCGGCAGGGTTCTGGACAAACCGGGGATCAAGGTCAGC
>MGYR01000086.1:0-922 GCA_001801825.1 Gammaproteobacteria bacterium RIFCSPLOWO2_02_FULL_56_15
CAAGGATTGGCACACCGCCAGGCCGGGCACGAAGATCGACATGACCCTGGACACGAGGGAATGGATCCGTGACCGGATGCTGGGGGCGATCTTCAGCCAGTGTTTCGACATCGCGGATCGCAACATCGGCACGCGCTCCGATCTGAATTTCGGGACCATGATCGCGCTTGGATTCAAAAAGGGTGTATTCGATATCATGGCGGAACTCGGCGAGGAGGAAGTACGGCGGATCATGAAGGCCTTCGATCGCGACCGGCCAGGCTTTCCGCAGCCAAAAGGATCGATAGCCCGCTATCTGGATTTCCCCAGGGACATCCTGGTGGATGACCTGGAGGGGGTGCGCATCATCACCATCCGCCGTCCGCAGGTAGCCAATTCCCTGGGCGGCGGCACCTGCAATGAGATATTGACGGAACTGAAAAAAGGTGTCGCGGACCCGTCCATCCGCGGCTTTGTAATCACCGGTTACGGCACCAGCGCCTTCTGCGCCGGCGCGGACATCAACGGCTTCATCGCCACCATGGATAACCATGCGGCCGGCGTTGCCCTGGCGCGGAGCAATTCCGAAGTCCTCCACTACATCGACGCCATGGACAAACCGGTGGTGGCGGCCGTCAATGGCCTGGCCATGGGCGGCGGCGTGGAGCTGGCGCTGCGCTGTCACGCCCTGGTGGCGGACCGCAAGGCCTTCTTCCAGTTGCCCGAGATCACGCTGGGAATTTTTCCGGGCATGGGCGGCGCGGTGGTCCCGTATCGCAAATGGCCGGAGGCGGCGCGGACCTTTCACAAGATGATCGGATCGAATTACCGGCTCAAGGCCGTCGAGGCTCATGAGCTCGGGATGGTGCAGATCCTGACCGACGCCTATCCGGAGATGATCAAGGCGGCCATCCTCGAAGTGGATAAACTCCTCGGCAATATT
>MGYR01000086.1:946-1056 GCA_001801825.1 Gammaproteobacteria bacterium RIFCSPLOWO2_02_FULL_56_15
TCGATCCCGGAATTCAAGGTGCCGGAGCAACCGGTCGCCGGAGGGCTGCCGTTGAGCAGGGAGGCCCTGTCCATCGTTGCCCGGGTCATCAATCAGGCAGCAAAGGCTGA
>MGYR01000086.1:1085-4227 GCA_001801825.1 Gammaproteobacteria bacterium RIFCSPLOWO2_02_FULL_56_15
ATCAGGGATCCGGCGATATCTCCTGCATCGAAGCCTCCAAGGAGGGTGTTGCGGCCTTTCTGGAGAAACGCAAGCCGGTCTTTCGCAAGTAACCCCCATCACGGAGGGAATTCTGATGCAACCCGGACTGGAACTGGTATTCGAGGCACAGGCCAAACTGGCAGCGCCCATCGACATGGGGGTGACCCATCAGGGCGTCCGACGGATCATCCCCATCCTGGAAGGCAGTTTTGAAGGGCCGGGGATCCGCGGGATCATCGTGCCTGATGGGGCGGCGGACTGGCAGTTCAGCAGGGCGGATGGCGTCACCCAGGCCGAGGCCACCTATGCCTTGCGAACCGATGATGGTGTCGTGATCATGGTGCAGAACTTCGGTCTCCGGCACGGGCCGGATGCAGTATTGCGGCGCATGGCTGCCGGAGAGCAGGTGGCGCCCTCGGAATATTATTTTCGCACCAATCCCCGGTTCCTCGCGCCTGCGGGCCGCTACGAGTGGCTCAATCGGAGTATCTTCATCGCTAGTGGCGCGAGGTATCCTGATTTCATCAAACTCTGGTTCTATCGGGTGACCTGATTGTTCAGGTATTATGATGAAGCCATGCCTGTGAAATTCATACAACTTACCGTCTGCTCCCCGCTGTTCCTGGCCGTTCTGCTCGGAGGCTGCGCGAGTTCCCTGAGACCCGACGAGGCCCCGGTCGTCAACGTCAACTACATCAAGATCCTTCCCGTGCGAGGGATAGCCCCGGAATTCGAAATAGGTCTGCATATCATCAATCCGAACGAGCAAAGACTGGCGCTCAAAGGAATCTCCTATACGGTCAGCATTGAAGGCCACCGGATAGTAATGGGCGTCTCAGACCGCCTGCCCGTGATTGAGGCCTTCAGCGAGGGAGATGTCGTGATTCGCGCCGGCACGGACGTGCTGAGCAGTATCCGCTTACTGACCGACCTGATGGGCCGGGATCAGAAATCGCTCGCCTACGAGTTCAACGCCCGCCTTACTGTAACGGGATTCTCACGCAGGATCGATGTCGTCCGGAAAGGCGAGATCGATCTCTCCCGCCGGACGGGCGTATAGGTTGCCTCCATGCCGGCTAAGCTCATCCCCTGATCACCGTGCGAGTAGGTCTCCCATGAAAAATACCATTCTGTTTCTTGCCGGATTGTTACTGGCAGCCGGGATTTATTATTATCTGACCGCTAAGGATCGGCATAGCGGCCCGACCGTCTTGGATCTGCCGCGTGTAGAGGACCAGGAGTCGGCACTTCCTGCGCCGACGAAATACCCGGTGGCGCCTCCAAGCACGGAGGCAAACCCGCTGGCGGATGCCCCGGACGAAGCTGCAACGCCACCGGAACCGTTGCCGACACTCGATGAGAGTGATGCGATGCTTGCGGGTGCGGTGGGGGTATTGCTGGACGCAGAGCGTTTCGGAGGTCTCGTGAAGTCCGAATCCTTCATCCGCTTCGTGGTGGTGACCATCGATAATCTCAGCGCAGCGAAGGTCCCGGCGAAGTCCCGGTTCTATACCCCGCCCCCAGGCGAATTCCTGGTGCGGAAGGGGAGTGGCGACGCCGACAGCGCCGCCCTGGACCCCGCCAATTATCAGCGTTACACGCGCTATGTGGAAATGCTGGAGAGCATGGATCCGGATGGCGTGGTAAAAGTTTATACTCATTACTATCCGCTGTTCCAGGAAGCCTACGAAAGCCTTGGTTACCCTGACCGGTATTTTAATGATCGCCTGGTGGAAGTCATCGATACTTTGCTCGCGACACCGGAGATCGATGAACCGGTACGCCTGTTGCAGCCCGCGGTGCTCTATACCTTTGCCGATCCCCGCCTGGAAGCCCTGTCGGCGGGACAGAAAATGCTGCTCCGAACCGGTCCTGAAAACGGGGGCCGGCTGCGGATGCTGTTGAGAGAGTACCGCCGGCGTCTCACCACGCTGACGGAATAATGACCGCCATGTAAATCGACAAGGAATCCACTGTGGCGATAAGATGCAGTTAAATGGTTTTTAATGTTATCAGGAGAGCAGCATGTCAGACCGATTGAACATCCGCAGGATTGCCACTGAAGAAGCGTTCAGCATCCCCGAAGTCGCGAAAAAACTGGGTGAGATTGCGAGGTTTCCCAGCACCAACCTCGATATGAAACTGGTAAACAATATTTACAATACCCCCGCTGGCGGTGGATTTATCGGTGGCCTGCTGGACCTGGAACGGGATCGCCTGCGGATCATGGATGAAAACGGTGTCGATATGCACTTGTTGTCCCTGACCGCGCCAGGCGTGCAGATGTTCGACGCGGATACGGCGCTGGAACTCGCCGTACTGGCGAATGACCGCCTGGCCGAAGTCATCGCCCGTCACCCTACCCGTTTCGCCGGGCTGGCCAGCCTGCCGCCGCAGTCACCGAAGCGTGCTGCGAAAGAGATGGAGCGTGCTATCAAGGGACTTAAGTTGAATGGCTTCATGATCAACTCCCATACGCACAATGAATACCTGGATAATCCCAAATACTGGCCCATCCTGGAAGCCGCCGAGGCGCTGAATGCCTGCATCTACATTCATCCTCGCGCCGCCTCCGACGGCTTGGCCGGACCCATGCATGACTACGGTATGGACTCGGCGCTGTGGTCCTACGGCGTGGAAGTCGGGACCCATGCAGTCCGAATGATCCTGGGTGGGGTATTCGATCGGTTCCCCCGGCTCCGGATCTGCCTCGGGCACATGGGCGAGGCCGTGCAATTCTGGCTCTGGCGCATCGACTTCATGAGCCTCCGGGCCCAGGCCAACGGCTTTGCCCCCAAGCTCAAGCGCAAACCCAGTGAATACTTCAAGGAGAATTTTGTCATCACCACCAGCGGCCAGGAATCCCATCTCGCGCTGGATTTTTCCATCAAGGCGCTGGGTGTTGAAAATGTCCTGTGGGCGATCGATTACCCTTATCAGCCTACTGAACCAGCGGTGAAATTCATGGATACTGCCCCGGTATCGGATGTCGAGCGGGAAATGCTCTACTTCCGGAACGCCGAGCGGGTGTTCCATATACATACGTCGTGAGAGAGGTCATGCAATACCCCGGACTGCGCTACGACCCGGTGCGCGGCAAGCGCCTGTTTTTCACCCTGCT
>MGYR01000086.1:4338-4447 GCA_001801825.1 Gammaproteobacteria bacterium RIFCSPLOWO2_02_FULL_56_15
GCCGCAGGCGATTACCGGCCTGCCTGCGATCGAGGAAATCGGACAGGGCGGTTTGATGGGGATCACGCTCGATCCCGGTTTCACGGACAATCGATTGGTGTATCTCTCC
>MGYR01000086.1:4469-4575 GCA_001801825.1 Gammaproteobacteria bacterium RIFCSPLOWO2_02_FULL_56_15
AATACGGAACGGAAGTCATCCGGGGGCGCCTGGAGGGCATGGCATTGATCAATATCGAAACCATCTTCAAGGCCTTACCCAAGGAAGACGGGGGACGGCATTTCGG
>MGYR01000086.1:4593-8005 GCA_001801825.1 Gammaproteobacteria bacterium RIFCSPLOWO2_02_FULL_56_15
ACCGGATGGGACACTGTTCATATCGCTCGGCGAACGAGGCGCCAGCCCCTCGCTCGGGGATCAGCATCCCGCCCAGCATCTCGATAGCCATCTGGGCTCGCTCATCCGGATCAACCCCGATGGTTCAACACCGCAAGACAACCCCTTCCTCGGCAGGCAGAGTGCACTACCCGAGATCTATAGCTATGGCCACCGCAACATCCAGGGCATGGTGTTGCATCCTGTGACCGGAGCGATCTGGACCCATGAGCACGGACCCCAGGGTGGGGACGAGATCAATATCATTCGGGCCGGGGCTAATTACGGCTGGCCGGTCATCACCTATGGCGTGAATTACGGGATTGGCACCAGGATTGGAGAAGGCACGCACAAGCAGGGGATGGAGCAGCCGATCTACAAATGGGTGCCTTCCATCGCACCCTCCGGCATGAGTTTTTATACCGGCGATAAATTCCCCGCGTGGGAGGGCAATCTTTTTGTGGGTTCCCTGAAATTCGGATTGCTGGTGCGGCTGGAAACCGACGGAAATACCATCACCGCAGAGGAACGACTCCTGGATTTCAAGTATGGCCGGATCCGTGATGTAATACAGGGCCCGGAAGGATTCCTTTATCTGCTTACGGATGATGCGGACGGTAAGTTGCTGAGAATCACTCCGGTAACTGCATCGGAATGACCCCAGGTGGGCGCCGATCCAGGATCCACGCGGCCCGGATCCACCCGCCCGGGTCGTATTTCACGGGATCACTATTGACCGCGGATGATTTTTATCTACATTAATTATACAGACTGACTCTAATCACCGGAGATTTCATGGAAATTCCCCGCGGGCTAAAAAAATATATCACTGAATGTCTGCTGCCCTTCAGGACCTTGCCGGATGAAACGGTAACCTCCTTGCTGGGCAAGATAGAGCTGGAAACCTGCTCGCGTGATACGGTTCTGTTTGAACACGGGGACACCCGGGGTGATGTTTTTTATCTCCTGACTGGCAAGGTACAACTGCAGACCGCGGAGGGAACAACCACGCTCCTGGAACCCGGGAAGGACGAGGCCAGGTATCCGCTCAGCAATATGCTTCCGCGCCGGTACACGGTAACCGTATTACAGGCTGCGCAATTCCTCAGGCTGAACCGCGCGGTCTTCAACGGGATAACCAGCGGAAAGGATGGCAGGACGGACATGAATGATGGGGCGGATGGACTGGTCGAAGTGGAGGAACTGGACTGGATGACCAGCCTGCTGCAGTCGCAGATTTTTACTAGGATCCCGAGTGAAAATATCCAGCAGATTTTTGCCCTGTTTGAGGAAGTCAGCACGGAAGTCGGGGAAAAAATCATCATTCAAGGGGATTCAGGCGACTATTACTTCATCATCAAGGAAGGGATATTCCGGGTATTGCGCAAGGGCAAGAACAACCAGGAGTTCCTGCTGGCCCACCTGCATGAGGGGGAAGGTTTCGGTGAAGAAGCCCTGATCGGAAACATTCCCAGGAATGCCAGCGTGGTTTCGGACACGCAGGGCAAGCTCTTGCGAATAAGCAAGCAGGACTTTCTCTCCCTGATCAGGGATCCGGCAATCAAAATGCTTTCCTATCCGGAGGCCATGAACTGTGTCAAGCAGGGCGCCGTTCTCATGGACGTTCGTTTCCCGGAGGAATGTAACGCCTCCTCGTTGCCCGGCAGCCTGAATTATCCCCTGGATACCTTGCGGATCCAGATGAAAAACATCGATCCTCTAAGGAAATACATCGTCTGCTGTGATGACGGAACCCGCAGTGCCATTGCAGCCTTTCTGCTGCTCGAGCATGGTTTTGATGTGAACTGTATCAAGACCGGAATTGGCGACCATCTGGTTCGACATACTAAAAAGCCTGGGAAGTTTAGCCCAGCCACGGTGAGTTCACATCAGGTGACCGAACTGCATGAACCTTCGCGTAATGAACCGGCGCATCCGGATCCGGAGAACCGTGAATACGATGCGGAGGCCATGACAAAATCCCTGCTGAGCAAACGATCAAATGTGGAAGATCTCAGCCGGGCGCTGAGTGAGGTTCTGTCTAATGTCTATGCCCAGCTTGCGCAGGCATTGCGCGAAAAATCCGAGGCCGAGATTGCCAAGCAGATTGCTGAGTCCAAGCTGGAGAACCTGCTCAAGTTATCGAAATAATCTGGAAGCTGGTAATTAAAAGGGCCGGAGTGATTGATTTTAAAATCACTCCGGCCCTTTTACATGCTGGTTGAATATTTCGGTGCAATACCAGCATAATACAAAAACAATATTCGATGTATTCAATAAGAATAACTAACGATTCACGCGCACGTCGTCGCGCATTCAGCGCACGACTCGCCGATAAAGGTTTCCTCGTGCTGAAAGAACTTCGCATCAAACTGATCGTGCTGGCCTTGCTGCTGCTGGTTACTTCCACAGCGCATACCCAGTCGCCAGAGGGTCGAAAAAATCTCAGTATTCCCCGCACCGATAGCGCACCGGTGTTGGATGGACGCCTGGATGATGAGACCTGGAAGAGCGCGGTGCGAATCGATGACATGCACCAGTTTTTGCCAATTGACCACGGCGAACCTTCCGAGCGTTCCGAGTTCTACCTGATGTATGACGATGATTACCTGTATGTAGGCGCAAGGCTCTATGACAGCGACCCGGATGGCATTATCGCCAGGCAATTGATCCAGAATGCGCCCATGCCCTTCGATGACGCCTTTGAATTCCTGCTGGATCCCTTCAACAACATGCGATCCGGTTATCACTTCCAGATCAACCCCAACGGCGTGCGGCTCGACGGCATCTTTGACAATACCACCAATATCAACCGCGACTGGGACGGGATCTGGGATGTCGAGGCTGTGATCGATTCACAAGGCTGGACGTCCGAGGTCGCTATTCCGTTCAAGACGCTGAACTTCAATACGGAAAATCCGGACTGGGGATTCTCCATCGCCCGCACCATCGCGCGCAAGAAAGAGGAACTGGCCTGGTCATCCTATGACCGCCAGTTCAATCCCGGGACGGCAGGCGTGCTGCATGGATTCGAAGGATTGCAGCAGGGCATGGGGCTCGATATCGTCCCTTCGCTCACGGTGGGACGCGCTGAGAATTTCATCTTGAATGACGCCGATCTGGTGCTGGAGCCTGCGCTGGATATAAGCTACAAGTTCACGCCTTCCCTGACGGGCGCATTGACCTTTAATACGGATTTCTCCGCCACCGAAGTGGATGACCGGCAAGTCAATCTGAGTCGCTTCTCCCTGTTCTTTCCCGAAAAACGGGATTTCTTCCTGCAGGATGCCGATATCTTCTCCTTCGGCGGCTTGAATGAGAACGGCATCCCTTTTTTCTCCCGCCGGATCGGCCTCGGCCGCTCGGGGCAACCAGTGGATTTGAACGCTGGAGC
>MGYR01000086.1:8041-14102 GCA_001801825.1 Gammaproteobacteria bacterium RIFCSPLOWO2_02_FULL_56_15
CTGACTTCAGTTACCGGAACACCCATTTTATGGGCCATCGATCCCTGACCGGTAATCTCTGGTATCAGCAGTCATGGACCGAGGCCGTCACCGCGGACGAACAGGCCTGGGGCGCACAGGTGGGTATTGGCGCCAGTGAAGGACTGGCCGGAAACTTGACCTGGCAACGCTTTGGCGAGCGTTTCAATCCGGCCCTCGGCTTCGCCAACCGCACTGGAGTCACACGCACGAATCTGACTCTGGCCCACAGGTATCGTCCCGATCACGAGTGGTTACGGAGTATTTTCACCTTCATGGAACTGGACCATGTAGAAAATCTGGACGGTAAGGTGGAATCACAGCAGATCTTCTTCCGACCGGCGCAACTGGAGAATCATCGGGGTGACCGTCTCTCGGTCAGTATCTTTCACGGCCGTGAGGTGTTGTTCAGCAATTTCGAAATCAGTCCCGGCGTCATCATCCCGCCTGGTGATTACTCCTTCTTCCGCTATGGGTCGGAATTCGCCATGGCCCAGGAACGCGTGTTCGCGCCGCGCGTGCAGCTCTTTCTCGGCGAATACTACAACGGCGAACGCTTCAACGCCCGGGGCGGTTTCGATTGGCGCCCCAACAAGTATTTCTATGCCGGCATCAATTATGACTACAACAACATCCAGTTGCCGGCTGGCAATTTTCAGACCCGCCTGATCCAGATCAGCGCCAATGTTGCATACAATGCCAAGTGGTCCTGGATCACCAGGATGCAGTATGACAACTTCTCCGATTCCGTCGGACTCAACAGCCGGATCCGCTGGAATCCCCGCGCCGGTGAGGATCTCTACCTGGTGCTCAATCACAACTTCAATGCCGAAGGCACCTTCCGTGGCCTGGAATCCACCTACAACGAGATCCTCCTGAAATATACCCGCACCTTCCGGTTCTGAGTTTTATGTACGAGGCCTGCAAGCGTGGGGCGGCGGGGCTGATCTGCAAACACGATTATTGCCCTGCTGCTTCCCTTGTGTATACGACTTTGCCGCCAATCATGGTGATGACCGGTTTGATGTATTGTATCTCGTCGGCCTCGATCTCCAGATAATCCCGGTCCAGGACGACCAGATCCGCATACTTACCCGGCTCGATGCTTCCCAGGACTTCCTCCTTGAACAACAGCCAGGCGTTGCCTCGGGTATGTGCGGTCAGCGCGGCCTCGCGCGAGACCGTTTCGTTTAGGAGTTGCTCCCCGTTACGGGATTTACCGGTGACGGCCCAAGCGAGGTTCAGGAACGGATTGAAGCCCGCGACCACGGTGCCATCGGAGCCCAGGCCCCAATGCGCCCCCAGGTTGTGGATAGTCTGTATCGGTGGGACCCGGCTGACGACCGCACGGCCTTCCTGAGCTGCCATGGCCGGAGCGCCAAGGCCGGCGGAGCTGTGGATGGCGAAACCCATTCCAAGCTGCATCGCGCGGGTGATGGATGCACCGGAGATCTGCTCATTATGGGCCAGGGTCCAGCGCAGTTCGCGCATGGGATGCTGCTGGTTGACCTCTTCGAAAATACCGAGGATAGCGGCGATCTTGTCAGCGCGGTTGGCGTGCTCATGGATCTGCCAGCCGCGATCCGCGGCGATTTCCACGATGCGCCGGTAGTTATCGAGTTCCTCCGCACCGGGCTTGAATTCGGCGCCAAAGGCATCCCGGATCCCGCTGTAGCTCATCTCGCCATAGGCGAACTGGCCGAAGCGATCATCGCCCGATCGTGGCGGATGGGTCATCAATGCATTAATTATCTCCTCCGCGGTGGCGCCGACGTCGTTGGAATTGTTCAGCGTGTAAAAGATGCGCAAGGGCAATCCACCGGCTTCCTTCGCCCGCAGCAGGGCCTCGTAGTGGGCGGGTGTCACGGTGTTGCCGCCCACATCCAGCAGGGCGGTCAATCCGGCGGCCACGTAATCCTGGGTGATGGACGCCATGGATTGATCCCAAGTCGGGCTTGGTGTCGCGGGAATGGCGCCGGCCACGGCCATGAAGGCGGCACTGCCGATGAGTTCCCCGGTGAGCGCTCCGTTGGCATCCTTGACCAGGGTGCCCGGCCCCTGAAGTACGGTTGCCGCATCGATTCCCGTCGCCCCCAGCGCCAGGGAATTCACGTACCCGCGGCTGTAACCCAACTGGATATAGAGCGGGTTGTCCGGCAGCACGGCATCCAACTCCACCCTCGTGAAGGGCGTACTGTCATCGCTGAATTGTTCGAAGATCCAGCCGCCCAGGACCACCACCCATTCCCCGGACGGCAACCGGGCGGCCTTTGCTTGCAGCATGGTGAGCGCCGTCCGGCGATCGGTGACTTCATCCCAGCGGACCTGTCGGTACCACTGCTCGGCGGCGCGTACAAAATGATGATGGTTGTCGATGAGCCCCGGTACCACGGTCCGGCCCTGCAGATCCAGTACCTGGGTATGATCATCCGCCATGCTCCGAATGATTTCATCGGTCCCCGTGGCGAGGATCCGTTCACCACGGATGGCGATGGCTTCCGTGATACTGAACCCGGCATCGACCGTGAGTACCTTGCCGTTCACCAGGATCTGATCAGCGACGATGGTGTTTTTCGGTGTGGCAGCGGGGGGCGGGGCAGGTTCGCTGCACGCGCCGAGCAGCAGAGCGCCGCAGCAGAGTCCGAGCAATGGTTGACGCATGGTATCCAGCCCTGAAAGTGGTTGTTAAATTGGCTCCGCTAGCCGCGGTGCCGATACGGAGGAACATTATATACACCCCGGTCCGGACACACCAAAGACTCCCGGTGGCAAGATACGGCTTTGGTCCAGGAGCAATAAAGCACTTTAAATATGCGTGTAAATGTCTATATTTTCATGTAGATAGTAATATTTTATAATAATTATTTAAGACAGGATAAGCAAAGCTGCGATGTGCCCCAATACTGAAGGATCCGATATTGCCGCGAATCCGGCACTGGTGATAATGCCTGGGCGCTTCTGTTTGCCATGGATTTCCGTGACACCGAGGCGTATGCCTCGACCTTTCTGCTATAATTGCGGCCTCTGGACGGACTCCCAATGATCACCCACGGTCAGTCGGCTCCATCACCTAGATCGATTCAGCGAGTACGGGGCAGGTTTCTGACCTGCATGAGGAATTGCAATGTTCTTTCCGACGTGGCACGGACTGGTCTGGCTGAGTAGTCATGGTGTCCGTATATCAATAAACTCAACCGGTGGTCCACACCGGTGCAACCTGGAAGAAGGACAGTGAATGAAAAGTCGTAGCAGTGCAAAGCAAAGGGTTTTGGCGATGCTGATTATGGTATGCAGCACCTTGCCTCTGGCCGCAGAGCCTCAAACAGTCGGCTGGCTGGAAGGCGCCTACTTGCAGCCCTGGGGTGTGCGGGTACGCGCGAAACTGGATACCGGCGCCAAGACCAGCACCATACATGCCGAGAACATTAAACCCTATGAGAAAAACGGCGTGATCTGGGTGCGTTTTCTGTTCCCTTACGGCAGGCGGGAAGGCTACCCGGAAGGTTTTGTGATCGAGCGGCCGCTGGCGCGCCAGATCCGTGTCAAAACGGATGATGGCACCACCGCGCCACGCTATGTCATCGACCTGGATGTTTGCATCAGCGGCAAGACCCAGACCACCGAGGTCTCTCTTTCGGATCGCGGCAATATGAACTACCCGATGCTCCTCGGCCGCGAGACCTTGGCCGGCCATTTTGTAATCGATTCGCAGCAGACCTTCATGGGTAAGCGTACTTGCCCGCGCAAACTCGCGCGGAAACGGGCCGCCAAGTGATCGGCTGACCGTGGTTTTCCAAGATGCGTAAACGTCATATCTATCTGCTGGTCCTCATTCTCTGCAGCATTGGCCTGGGTCTGGTTTATCTGAAAACGACCCGCCTCGGTTTGCCCCTCAAACCGGATCAGGAAGCCTATATCTGGACCGCGGAGGCCCGGGTGGAATTCACCGGCACGCGACGGGCAGCCACGGTCCAATTGCAATTGCCGGGCGATCCCAGTGAGTTTATTACCCTGGACGAATTTTTCATCGCCAGGAATTACGGCCTCAATGTGGAAAGCCAGGGCAGAAGGCGCATCGCGGAATGGTCTATCCGACGGGCTCAGGGCCCGCAACGGATCTATTACCAAGTGGAATTGGCCCAGGCGCCGCCGGTATTGAGTGAAAATCAAGCCAGGGAAAGAGTGCCCACTCCACCGGACAAACCGGAATATCCCGATGCCCTGGCGCTGGTGGTCGAGGGTCTGTTGTATAATGTGCGCAACGAGTCCTCCAATATATTTACCTTTGTCAGCCAGTTGCTGGTGCGGCTGAACAACTCCACTTCCGACAGCGATATCAAGAGTATCACCCGGGATATCACGCCCGGCACGGAGGAATGGGTGCAGCGTATCCGCTATATCCTGGCGGGGGCAAAGATCACCACGCGCATGGTGAGGGGTTTGCCGCTGGTGGAGGGCAAAGTCAATGAGTCCCTGGTGCCGTGGCTCGAAGTCCATAACGGGGATCAGTGGGAGGGCTTCAATCCACTCTCGGGGGACAAGGGTTATCCCCCCGATTTCCTGCGCTGGAGCGTGGGTGATGATCCGATACTGACGGTGGACAACGGCAGGAATCCCCACCTCAGTTTTGCCGTTTCCCGGCGACCGCAGGCCTTGACCACGATCGCACATGAGAGTGCAAGCGTGATGAAATCGCCCCTGATATCCTGGTCGCTCTACAAACTGCCCATGAACACCCAGTATATCTACCGGATCCTGATCATGATCCCGATTGGGGCCCTGGTGGTGTTGTTCATGCGGACCATCATCGGCGTGCCGACCTTCGGCACCTTCATGCCGATCCTGATCGCCATGGCCTTCCGCGAGACCGGCCTGCTGTGGGGGATCTCCCTGTTTCTGGGTATTGTGGGCGCTGGTCTGCTGTTCCGCTTCTACTTGAATCACCTGCACCTCCTGCTGGTGGCGCGCCTTTCCGCGGTCTTGACCCTGGTGGTCATCATGATGCTGGCGATCAGCCTGCTGAGCAATAAACTGGGACTGATTCAGGGGTTTTCCATTGCGCTGTTCCCGGTGGTTATCCTGACCATGGTGATCGAGCGCATGTCCATCACCTGGGATGAATCCGGGCCTATGGAGGCCTTCAAACAAGGCCTCGGCAGTCTCAGTGTGGCGATGCTCGGCTACCTGGTGATGAACCATAACCTGGTGCAACATCTGATGTTTGTCTTTCCGGAACTGCTGTTGGTGGCGTTGGCGATCTCTATCCTGTTCGGTAGTTACACGGGTTATCGTTTGAGCGAGTTGTTCAGGTTCCGGGATCTGGCGCTTGAAGTGGAAAAGAAAGATGCTGGGACTGGTGCGTAGACTGCGGAAGGCGGGCGTGGTCGGCATCAATGCCCGCAACCGGCGCTACATCATGCATCACAATCCGCGCGCGCTCTACGAGCTTGTCGATGACAAGGTGCAGACCAAGCGCCTGGCCATGCAGGCCAATATTGCGGTCCCGAAACTCTACGGGCTGATCCGCACCGTGCACGATGCCCGTGATTTCCAGAAGGTGATTGAAGGCATCAATGATTTTGTCATCAAGCCTGCGCATGGCAGCGGCGGCAACGGCATCCTGGTGGTGGTCCGCCGAAAAAACCAGCTCTTCTACAAATCCGATGGTCTGGCGATTGATGCCGAAGCCGTGCGACATCATATCGTCAATGTACTCAGCGGCATGTACAGTCTCGGTGGTCACCCGGATCAGGCGATCATCGAGTACCGTGTGCATTTTGATCCGGTCTTCAATTCCCTGAGTTATAACGGCGTACCGGACATCCGTGTGCTGGTGTACCGCGGTGTGCCCACCATGGCGATGCTGCGATTACCCACCCGCCAATCCGGCGGCAGGGCCAATCTGCATCAGGGGGCGGTCGGCGTCGGCATCGATATAAAGACCGGCGTGACCACCCTGGGGGTGTATCACAATCGCCGCATCACTGAACACCCGGATTTTGATACCCCCTTGGCCGGCTGTGTCATCCCCGGTTGGGAGGAT
>MGYR01000087.1:0-16853 GCA_001801825.1 Gammaproteobacteria bacterium RIFCSPLOWO2_02_FULL_56_15
GATGGCGGAATTGGCAGACGCGCTAGCTTCAGGTGCTAGTTGGGGCAACCCAGTGGAGGTTCAAGTCCTCTTCTCGGCACCAATCCATCGGATGTCCCAAGACCCATCTCCATGGATTGTTGGGGCTTGGAAGACCGGGGCATTTTATAGCGTCAGTCAAATGGATTCCGGAGAATTATCGTTTCAGATCGATCCGGGCCTGTAGAGATGATATCCACCGGTATGCCCGTCAGTTCCTTGATGCGTTCCAGATAGGACTGTGCCTGTGGGGGCAACTCATCCAGGCTACGGATTCCCAATGTCGATTCCCTCCAACCAGGCAGTTCCTCATAGATTGGTTGGCATAGCGCCAACTCATCCGCGGCAAGCTTGGGAGAAGTGACCACTTTTCCATCAATCTCATAGGCCGTACAGATCCGGATAATATCGAGTCCGTCCAGCACATCCAACTTGGTAATGCACAGGCCAGAGAGGCTGTTGATTCCAGCAGAACGCCTGAGTGTTACCGTGTCGAACCAACCACAACGGCGGGGTCTGCCGGTGGTTGCGCCGAATTCATTGCCCCGCTTGGCGAGATGTGCCCCCGTTGCATCAAAGAGTTCTGTCGGAAACGGTCCCGAGCCAACCCGGGTCGTATACGCCTTACTGATTCCCAGCACATAATCAAAGTTCATCAATCCCATACCTGTACCGGTAGCCGCCCCCCCCGAGATAGTGGATGAAGATGTGACATAAGGGTAGGTACCATGATCGATGTCGAGCAACATCCCCTGGGCACCTTCATACAGGATGTTATGTCCTTGTGCATATATCTGGTGCAGCAGTTCAGTGACGTCCGTAACAAGCGGAATGATCTCTTCCGCCATTTCCAAAGTTTCCTCAAGCAGGCGTCTGTAATCCAGGCGTTCCTTGCCGTGGTAACCGGAAAGGACAAAATTATGGTAGTCCAGCACTTGCTCCAATCTAACTGCGAATCTCTCCGGATGCAGCAGGTCTCCAACCCGCAATCCGCGGCGCGAGACCTTGTCTTCGTAGGCAGGTCCGATACCTCGTCCGGTTGTGCCGATCGCCTCCTGGCCCCGGCTTTCTTCCCTGGCCTGGTCCAATTTTTCATGATATGGCAAGATCAAAGCGCAGGATTCACTGATACGCAAACGCTCTCTGACAGGTACCCCCTGGGCTTCAAGCGCTTTAAGTTCCTTAATAAGGGCTGAAGGACTTAAGACCACACCATTACCGATGAGGCAGCGAACATTTTCACGCAGGATACCGGACGGTATCAGGTGCAATACGGTCTTTTTACCCTCGATGACTACCGTATGACCAGCGTTGTGCCCCCCCTGGAAACGCACCACAGCGTTGACGCGGTCGGTAAGCAAGTCGACAATCTTGCCTTTTCCCTCGTCCCCCCATTGTGCGCCGATGACTATTACATTTTTACCCATGTGAAATTTCCGAATATTGTTTGAATTCTATCTGTATGGGACGCTATCGCGAAAATTGTTAACCGCAGTCAGGGAATGCCCACTAGCTACTAAGCTTTTTGACCTTCCATTCCCCCTGCTCCTGGACAAGAATGCGGTCGCATCCATGTTCTCCGGCATCACCTTCCTGATCAGGAAGTTTAGAGAGCACGATCTCATTCCGTTCCCGCAAGGATTCGATCATAAGCTGACAACCCGGATCCTCAGAAACTGGCGCGAAAATACCTGCTGTCCGTGCCATCTCCGGAACTGCAGCCAGGTGGTACAGTGCGCGGACATCCGTACTGAATCCCACAGCAGGTCTGGCCAGTCCGAAGGCCTTCCCGATATCATCGTAGCGTCCTCCAAAGGCAATCCCTTGCCCTTGATCCGGGATATACGCAGCGAAGCTCATACCCGTGTAATAGTGGTAGCCGCGAAGTTCTGCAAGATCAAAGTATAGTGGGGCGTTGCGGTAACGGTTATTTACCAGACGTGCCGTTTGTTGCAGTTCCTCGATGCTTCGTAATACCTCATCACTCATCCCCGACAGGACATCACTCGCCGCGTCAAGAATCTCCACGCCACCGTTCAGATCCAGCAGGGCAAGCAGGGCAACTCCAGATGCGGGCGGCAATGACCACAGTCTGATGATCTGTCTGAGTTCTGCCACCATCTTGCGCTGCAGGGTATCAAACAGAATATGTTCCTGTTCGCCAGTAAGCCGGAGTTTACCCGTAATCCCTCGATAGATGCCTACGTGCCCTAGATCCACATGAAGATTCTCCAACCCGGCGCATCCGAGTGTTTTCAACATGAGAACGATGATTTCTGCTTCACTTTCGCGTGAGGATGAACCGTAAAGTTCTGCGCCTGTCTGCAACAATTCACGGGCCCCTCCATGGTTTACTGGTCTTGTATGCAGTACTGGACCCAGATAACAAAGACGAGTGGGGATCCGCCGTTTCAGATTATGCACATCGATCCTCACCACCTGGGGTGTGGAATCGGCACGCACACCCAGAGTCCTCCCGCTGAGCTGATCGGTAAGCTTAAAGGTCTGTAATTCCAGATCTTCCCCGGTACCGGTCAGCAGGGATTCCAAATATTCAATCAGTGGGGGTATCACCAGTTCATATCCAAAACTGGAATAAAGATCGAGTATCCGCCTGCAGATCCGATCCAGCTGACCTGCCATGGGCGGCAGAACTTCTTCTATGCCTTCAGGCAGCAGCCAGCGATTGCTAGTGGTCATGAGCTCAGCGCACGAAATAGAGCAGCAGCAGACCTGCAACCATGGACACAAGACCGGTCATTCTCATCGAGCGATCATTCAGCTGTGCTGCCGTGATGAACATTTTTTTCAATCCGACCGGGTTAATAAAAGGCAGTATACCTTCCAGAACAAGAACCAGGGCAAGCGCAGAGAAAAGATCAGTCCACATCTATATGTTGATTCGCCGCCGGAACGCAGAGCCGCCACCTTGATATTCTGACGAGATATCTTCCCTATCTTTATCTTTTGCCGTCTGGATCCTTAAAATATTTGAAAAAATCAGAGTCCGGTTGCAACAGCATAATATCATTACCGTTTTTGAAACTCTGCTGATAGGCATTCAAGCTGCGGTATAGGCCGTAGAATTCCTCGTTTTTACCGAAAGAAGCAGCATAGATCTCTGTGGCCCCTGCATCTCCCTCACCTCGGATCATCTCTGAATCGCGGTAGGCATTTGCCAGGATTACCTCCCGTTCTCGATCGGCATTCGCCTGGATCCGTTCTGCCGCCTCAGAACCGCGTGCGCGGAAATCCTTGGCGACGCGGGTCCGCTCCGCACGCATCCGGCTGTAGACAGAACTACTGACCTCATCAGGTAGGTTAATCTTTTTGATGCGCACATCAACCATGGCAATCCCCATCTCCGTGGGGAGCCTGGCAGTGTTGTTGCGCACCAGGGAAAGTACTTCAGTACGATCTCCTGCGACCACCTCCTGAACGGTGCGCCGGCCAAACTCATCACGTATGGCGCTGTTGATACGTTGCGCAAGGAGGGTGTTGGCGTAGGAGATATCACCACCATTCGTGGCTCTGTAAAACTGTTCGACATCGGAGATTCGCCACTTTGCGTAATAATCCACGATGACGTCCTTCTTCTCTGAGGTCAGAAATCTTTGTGGTTGCTGTTCCAGATTAAGCAAACGGGTTTCAAATTTCTTCACCGTGTTGACCCATGGCAACTTGAAATGCAGTCCGGGTACATAATCCGAACGCTTGATTTCACCAAATTCAAAGATGATAGCCCGTTCCCATTGCTGTATCTGGAAGAGGGAAAAGGAGGCGAACAGGCCAACCAGGATGAGTATCACGGATATAATCAGCTTGTTATTCATACCTCACCTCACTCCCCGGGCCCGGCTGTCCAGAAGATCACGTTCTTCCTGTGCGGATGGGTTGGTGGGTTCCACGCGCGAATCCTGCGTTTCCAGTCCCGGCATTTGTTTGCTGCTACGATTGTCAAGCAACCGATCAATCGGCAGGTAGATCAGGCTGTTATTGCCCTCCGCATCGAGAAAAACCTTGCTGGTATTACTCAGGATGGATTCCATGGCATCCAGGTACAGTCTTTTGCGGGTGATCTCCGGGGCCTTCGTATATTCTGCCAGGAGTTGATCGAAGCGGGCCGCATCGCCTTCCGCCCGTGCGATCACTCTGGCCTTATAGCCGTTGGATTCTTCACGAATCCTCGCTGCAGCGCCGCGGGCACGAGGAATAATGTCATTCACGTAGGCCTCGGATTCATTTACCAGGCGTTGTTCATCCTCACGTGCCTTGATGGCATCGTCAAAGGCATCTTTGACCTGCTCCGGAGGCTTGGCCGGCTGCATTTCCACGGCGGAGACCAATATTCCAATCTCATAATCGTCGAGAGTCTGCTGGATGAGCTTCAGCTGGCTCTGGGCGATCTGGCCCCTGCCTTCCGTCAATACAAAATCCAGCTTGCTCTTTCCTATAACCTCGCGAACGGCGCTCTCTATCACCTGCTTCAGTGTCTCATCCGGTTGTCTAACACTGAAAAGGTATTGGACCGGGTCCTTGATCTTCCATTGAACTGCGACCTCGACATCAACGATATTCTCATCCTGAGTAAGCATGTTGTCCTTGTGAGACAGTGTACGGATCTTTTCAACATTGACCAGTTGTACTGTTTCTATCGGCCTGGGGAACCGGATATTAAGGCCTTCCAGCCAGGTTGTTTGGTAACTGCCAAAACGCTGTACCACACCGCGTTCCTGGGGATCCACAAAATAGACCATATCAAACGCGCAAAAGATCAGCAGGACAAGGATGATAATCAACCAGGCGGCTGCGGTAATCGACGACCCTCCACCAGGGGATGATGGCGGTTTCTTCCCGAACAACCCGCCCAGACCCTGCTGCATCTTGCGTACGATCTCGTCGAGATCGGGGGGTCCTTCTTTTTTATCCCGGCCTCCCCAAGGATCTCTGTCCCTGTTTCCGCCAGGAGGTTCATTCCAACCCATTATCCAGTTCTCCAGAATAACTCAGAAATATTCAAAACAGTCTCGCTTCCTGACGAAACTATAACTCATCCACGACAATGTTAACATCCAGGCCATTTTCGTGACAGAATTTCTGTAACGCCAGAGAATCAAGCATGACATCGATAATCCAGTTGCCTGAGTCATCGACCGTTTCTTCGAGAACCAGACCCGAACGGAAGAGGCATGCACGCACACCGCCCGCGTCAGGGGGCAACTTCAGAGTATGCCAAATCCTCACGGGCGCCAGATGTTCATCCAATATCTTCAATAATCCTTCGATCCCGGCTCCGCTTCGCGCTGATACCCAGACTTCCGGAATATCGCCCCGAGTTCTGCTGATTTCTTCCGCCTGTCCAGGGACTGCATCTATCTTGCTGTATACCATAATCTGCGGGACATGGGCAGCACCTATCTCTGTAATCACATCATTGACCTGCCGAATGAGAATATCCTGCCGTTTGTCGGTGCAATCCACGACATGCAACAAGAGATCCGCATCGCTGATTTCCTCCAGTGTACCGTGGAAAGCCCGGACGAGGTCAGGGGGGATATGGCGAATAAAGCCCACGGTATCGCTCAGGATGGCCTTCTTTCCCGATGCCACGTAAACCTGTCTCAAAGTGGTATCCAGCGTGGCAAAAAGTTTGTCCGCTGCATAGAGTCCCGCGCCGGTAAGTTTGTTGAAGAGTGTGGTCTTGCCGGCATTGGTATACCCTACCATCGAAACCACCGGCGTTCCGGTTCGCTTGCGTAATCTCTTGCCCTGCTGGCGCCGACACCGGACCTTGGCGAGTTGCAGATGGATGGTTTTTATCCTCTTGCTGATCAACCGCCGGTCGGTTTCCAGTTGGGTCTCACCCGGACCGCGTAGTCCGATACCGCCCTTCTGCCTTTCCAGATGCGTCCAACCTCTGACGAGTCTTGTGGAAAGATACTCCAGTTGGGCGAGTTCCACCTGTAGCTTGCCTTCATGGCTGCGCGCCCTCTGCGCGAAGATATCCAGGATCAGGCCAATCCTATCAATGACCCTGCAACCCAGTTCGCCTTCAAGATTTCTTGCCTGACTGGGACTTAAGCCATGATTGAAAACAACCACATCCGCCTGCACCTGATTGACTGCATCCCGGATCTCGTCAAGTTTACCGGAACCTACGAAGATCCTGGGATTAGGCACAGTCCTGGTGCCGGTGATTCTGGCCAGATTTCTAAGTCCTGCAGACTCAGTCAACTGGATGAATTCCTCAACCTCTTCGCTCAGTAGAGGATTGCGAAAGTTGATATGTACCAGTACTGCCTTTTCTGTATTATCTTGCTGCACTAATCGACGGGCGGATAACCAGAGGTGTTATGCAAGCCAACGGGAGAAAATGAGCATGACTAATCGTCGATGTCCTCATCGATTCTCGGCATCTTGATATTGCGGGCTGGCACAACAGTTGATATGGCATGTTTATAGACCAGCTGACTTACGGAATTCTTGAGAAGAACCACGAACTGGTCAAAAGATTCCACCTGACCCTGAAGCTTGATTCCATTTACCAGGTAAATGGATACAGGGATCCTTTCCTTGCGGAGTGCATTCAGAAACGGATCCTGCAATGAGTGCCCCTTGCTCATGATATTTTCTCCTTATTTTTTATTATCTATCAATAGTAGTTATAGCAGGTATCAAACAAGGCCTTCCCTGTAGATCAGGGAATAGTATATTACAGTTCAGTGCAGAAAGTAGGGTCGCTTTGGAGTATTTTCAAGACTGACTGCGTTACATTCTGACTGGTGCTATCCAGCCATATGGCACTGCGTTCTGAACGCAACCAGGTCAACTGCCGTTTGGCCAGTTGCCTGGTCGCAATGATTGCGTGTTCCTGCATCGTCTTATAATCCAGCCTGTTTTCGAGGTACCGCCATACCTGCCGGTATCCGACCATCCGCATGGATGGCATAGCAGGTGTAAGATCGCCTCGTTCATACAGTGGTCTGACTTCATCCACAAGTCCAAGTTCAATCATCCTGTGGAACCGCAGCATGATCCTTTCGTGAATAATATTACGGTCCAGTGGGTTAATCACGAGCTTGATGATCCTGTGAGGCAGCGGTCTGTGCCTGCCGCCCGAGAAGGATTCCGATAATGGCCTCCCGGTGATCTCAAACACCTCGAGTGCCCGCTGGATCCTTTGTGGATCATTCTCATGAATCCTAGCGGCTGAATCGGGGTCCACCCTGGCAAGTTGCTCATGCAGGGCATGCCAGCCATCGGTCAGGGCCAGTCTCAAAATTCTTTCCCGGATCGCAGGTTCAGCGGGAGGAATTTCGGAAAATCCATGTTCCAGAGAGCGAAAATACAGACCAGTCCCACCAGTCAACAAGGGTATCCTGTTTCTGGCGTGAATCGCGTCGATTAATGCCCTTGCCTCAACCTGGAATCTGCCGGCCGAATAGGATTCAGCCGGGTCGCAAATATCAATGAGATGATGCGGAGCACGGGCCAGGATTACCCGATCCGGTTTTGCGGTTCCGATATCCATACCACGGTATACCATCGCCGAATCCGCACTGATTATCTCCAGAGGCAAAACTTCATGGAGGGCCAGTGCAAGCTCAGTCTTTCCGCTTGCTGTCGGTCCCATGAGAAAAATCACCGGGAGCGTTTCAGACCCCATGTTCTATGATCTCTGCAAGTTCCTTGCAATCCAGCCGGCGCCAGATCCCAGGGCAGGCGTTTGCGTCAAGATCCAGTCCGGCAAGCACCAGTTGATGCAGAAGTGCATTCACGGAGCCCTGCTCGAGACGACTGCTGCCAGAGGACGCATGATGTTCCAGAATCCTGGTAAGCTTCAGGGAAGACGCTGTGCGCTCCGTCCAGCTTATAGCGCTATATTCCAGGATATCTTCCAGCAGACGCTGTAGATCGGCTTCTTCCAGGATCAGCGGGATCGTCCGGAGCAGAATGGTCCCGGGACCAGCATAATCCAGTTGCAGTCCAAACCGGCGGCACAGTTCCTGGAAACCGCCTTCCGGATCAGGAAGTTCATACGATACGTGGATACTCACCGGGACCAGCAACGGACGGGATACCAACGATTCCTCCGCACCTAGCTTCTCGAGCCTGGTCCTGACAATAAACTTCCGGGCTCCGGCAACATCAATCAACAACAGGCATTCCTTACGTTCCGCGAGCACATACCTGTTCCCAACACTGCCCAGCAATCTGGTGTCGGCTGGTGGACTGTCTCCGGTGAAATAACTACTGCTCTTCGGTACTGGGTGGAGATAATCTCTATTGAATTCTCGTACTTCTGCGATTCCGGGGATATCCTCGCAGGTTGATCCAGATCCTGCAACCGCAGTGATTGGTGCTATCCGGGCACTGCCGGCATACTGCCCGGACAATGCGTTTTGAATGCATCCATGTATGAAATCATGAATCTCCCTGGTTTCCCTGAAACGGATTTCGTATTTTGCCGGATGCACATTCACGTCAGCCAGGGACGGATCCATCTCCAGGTACAGCACATATACTGGATAGCGTCCAGGGGGTATCTTTTCAGAGTAGGCTACGCGAATGGCATGGTTAAGTTTCCGGTCCCTGATGATGCGATTGTTGTGATAGAGATACTGGCGGTCCACCTGGCTTCGATGCATGGTTTCATCACCGATCCAGCCCCATAAACGCAGGGAATCATTCCGGCAATCAAGTTCTATTGCATTATCAATGAATGCCTGACCCAGAAGATCCCGAACCCGATTATCTGGACTGTCTATGTCACGGCAATCCATCAGGACCCGGCCATTGTGCTGCAACCTGACCGCCGTATCGAACGCAGAAAGCGCCAGCCGTTTTACGGTTTCAAGTATGTAGATGAACTCAGTTCTCTCAGAGCGGAGAAACTTTTTTCGTGCCGGCATACTGTAAAACAGGTTACTAACCGTCACGGTCGTTCCAGCGGGATGGGCGGCAGGTCCGGTATTAAAATCTCGCGTAATCGGGTCAAACCCGATAGACCATGCAGTATTCGAGTTACCAGTGCTCGAGATGATGCTGATTCTGGCCACAGCGGCAATACTGGACAGCGCTTCACCCCGAAATCCGAGCGTCCGGATCGAAAGCAGGTCTTCCGTTGTATGTAATTTACTGGTCGCATGGCTTTCGAGCGCGAGACGCATATCCTCAGAGTGGATCCCCGAGCCATCATCCTGTACACGAACCATGCGGGTTCCACCCCGCTCGATCTGTATATCGACCGACCTCGCACCAGCATCAAGGCTGTTTTCCACCAGTTCCTTGACAATAGATGCCGGGCGTTCGATTACTTCACCGGCAGCAATCTGGTTACTGAGGATTTCCGGTAATCTGCGAATTCTTTGCGGGTTTTCTGGGTACATAATCGGCCCATAGCTTAGCCCCTGCCGACTTGTGAGTGAAGCGCGGGATATCCGGACAAACCGTCACCCGGGAGGAAATGAAAAGGGAAAATGAACTACCCGCCGCTTGCAGGTATATCCAGCACTTGGCCAGCCTGGACCAAATCACTTTTCAGATCGTTAAAATCGCGTAGATGCTGCAGATTCACTTGATAAAACTGGGCAATACCGGAAAGGGTATCGCCCTTGGCGATCACATGCTTTCGCGTAGCAACCTGTGTGCCCTCCGGGGCATTGGTACGGAAATAGTTACGAACACCTTTCATAATGGATGCGGCAATCTTCAATTGCTGATCCGGATTACGTAGTTTCTTTTCTTCCGCGGGATTGGAAAGATAGGCAGTCTCTACCAGGATGGAGGGGATATCCGGTGACTTCAGTACCGCGAAACCCGCCGCTTCTACACGGGACTTGTGCAGTTTACCGATTTCACGCAGCCCACCGAGTATTTCTTCGGCAACTTCAATACTCTCTTCCAGACTGGCTGTCTGGGAGAGATCCAACAGGACGGATGCAAGTACATCATCCTTGTCTTCAAGGGATACACCACCGATCAGATCTGAAGCATTTTCCCGCGCCGCCAACCAGCGTGCGTATTCACTGCTGGCCCCTTTTTTCGACAATACATATACTGATGACCCATGCACGCGGGAATCCTTGAATGCATCTGCGTGGATGGAAATAAACATATCAACCTTGTGTTCGCGTGCCTTCTCGATACGCTTGCGTAAGGGTATAAAGTAATCGCCTTCCCGAATCATGACCGCGCGCATCCCTGGTTCCCGGTTGATCAATGCGGCAAGTTTGTCTGCAATCTTGTAAATCACATCTTTTTCATAGGTTCCGTTGGGACCGATGGAACCGGGATCCTCTCCCCCATGGCCGGCATCCACTGCAATCAGGATCGGGCGTGGCTGCCCCCTCTCCCCGGCATCTACCACTGGCTCCACATCGCGGGCCTGATTATTGTTTTGATTAGTCACATCAATAACTAGGCGATGTCCGTACTGTTGATTCGGCGGGAGTTGAAAACTCTTGGAGCTCGCAAATTTTTTCAGGTCCACGACAAAGCGCCAGTCTTTATCGTTCCGTGCCGAACCGCGCAGACGCTGCAGGAATTTGTCACTGGCTACGGGCTGAGCCTGTTCCCGTCTGTTACGTGCGTTTTTCAAATCGATAACCAGACGGTAGGGGTCTTCCATCATGCTGAGCTGATGCTCAACGGGCGCGCTGACATCAAAGACGATTCGGGTATGGTCAGGAGCTGCCCAGATACGGACATTCTCAATGGTAACGGGTTGAGCCCATAACTCCGGCGCCACCAATAAACCCCATAGTAGAAATTGACGTAAACGCATGCCGAGACCAATAATTCCTGAATTACTTACCAGTAATACTATTAATTATTGACTGTTAGTGCAATATTTTCAATTTTTTATTAGAAAATCAAGCTATCTATCTGTTTTAAATAAATTTAGATTGAAATTGTTAATTCCAGACCATCCGATCCAGGATGCTGTACCCATAATTAATGTGTCGTAGCTGACCTAATCGGGCGTTACAGTTTTGAGAAGCTCTCGTCCCTTGGGAGTTCGTGGATGCAGCGAAAGCACCCTACAGGAATCGCCGAAGGTGATCATGACGTGCAGGTCCGGGACAGGCAGGAGAGTAGCCGCCTTCTCGGGCCACTCGATCAGACATACCCCCTCGCCGTCGAAGTAATCCCGGATGCCGATAGCTTCGAGTTCTTCAGGGTCATTGATACGGTATAGATCCAGGTGATAAACAGGTGACCGGCCGGTCCGATACGGTTCCAGCAGGGTATAGGTAGGACTTTTCACACGTCCGGTGTATCCCCGTCCATGCAGAAATCCTCTCACCAGAGTGGTTTTGCCTGCCCCGAGATCACCCTGCAGGAAGATCAGTGTCCCTCCGGGGCAATCCCTGCCCAGTCGCATGCCGATTTCTTCCATAGTTGCGGCATCAGGCGCTTCTCTGACAAGCGACTGGCCGAAGTTGGTATCCTGCGGGTGACGCATGGTGCAGTGTGAGGTCGCAGCTAACCGTTAGGAGGGTTCTACATCGTGAGGGGTTGTTCCGTCAGCAGCAATGTTCATCCCCGGATTGGCATACCGACTGATCCAGGGAAGCAGATCAGTAGCCATCAGGCCCCGTTCCCCACTCTGCCTGGCGGCGCTGTCACCCGCCATAGCATGGATTGTGACCCCCAGGGCTGCGGCCTGTAATGGGGACAAACCTTGAGCCAGTAATCCCGCGACTACGCCACTGAGTACATCCCCCATGCCGCCTGTTGCCATACCCGGGTTTCCGGCGGTACACACCAATGGTAGGGTGTCGGGTCCAAACACCAGTGTTCCGCTGCCCTTTAGAACAATGATCCCGCCATACCGCTGCTGTAACCGACCTGCCGCACGAAAACGATCGGCCTGGATTTCAGCAGTACTGATCCCGAGCAAACGGGCTGCCTCTCCTGGATGTGGCGTCAGGATCCACCAGTCTGAATATGCTGGCTCCCTGGCCAACAGGTTCAGGGCATCGGCGTCCAGGACCAGAGGCAGGCGGCATTCCAGTGTCCTGGCCAGCATGGCTTGCGCCCAAGGGGATTGCCCCATTCCCGGACCGGCGAGGATTACGGATGCCCGTGATAGCAAGGGATCCAGTTCGGAAATGTTTTCGACACCGCTGACCATAAGTTCCGGGACAGCGAGTGGAATGGTCCAGGCATGTGCACTTCGGGTTGCAATACTGACCAGACCGGCGCCGCAGCGGGCGGATGCCTGCGCCGCCATCCTTACGGCGCCGCTGAAACCATGGTCGCCTCCAAGGACCAGCACATGTCCAAATAACCCTTTGTGGGAGGATCGTGGCCTGGGCGCCAACCACCCGGCCGTCGTCTCGTAGTCAATGCGGCGGGCGTCGGGCAGTATCGCTTGATAGATCTCCGGCGGCACGGCCAAGTCAGCGAAAACAATCCTGCCGCAGCAATCTGCGCCCTGCCCGGTGAAGAGTCCCTGCTTCAATCCGACAAAAGTGATCGTAATATCGGCCCGCACTGCGACACCCATGATCCTGCCGGAATCAGCATGCAACCCGGTTGGCAGATCGATGGAGAGGACCGGTCTGCCTGCATCGTTGATGTCCCGAACGACCTGCAGATATCTGCCTCCGAGTTCCCTGTCCAGTCCGGTGCCGAGGATGGCATCTACGATCACCTCCGCATCGGCAAACGGTTCTGGTCCGGAATACTCCGAACAGGATATCCGCCTGAGGGTCTGCCGTGCCGCCCGGGCCGCATCACCGGTTAGGGAATCGGGATCGGAGACTGTGATCAATTGCACACTACAGCCTTCGTCAAGCGCCATTCCAGCCAGCAAGTAGCCGTCGCCGGCATTATTACCACTGCCACACACCACAGTCACCTTCCCGGCATGCGGCCACGAGTCCCGCAACTGCCGCCAAGCGGCGGCAGCGGCACGCTCCATAAGACAGAAACCGGGGATACCATGGATATCCATAACCCGGCGGTCCATGGCTCTAACCTGGGTCGCTTGGTAAAGATCAACCGGCAAGACAGACATGGCCTGCAAATCTCATAACTTCAGGTATCGTAGCCTGTAAAATCGCAGTTCTTCGATGGAATCCCGTGCATCCTGCAGTGCCAGGTGCTCAGAATCCTTGATGAACTGCTCCTGGCTGGGGGCCCAGCGGTTCACCAGGATCTTCAGTGATGAGACATCAAGATTGCGGTAATGGAAATATCGCTCCAGTTCCGGCATCAGCCTGGCCAGGAAACGTCGATCCTGACAGATACTATTGCCACACATCGGGGAACTCCGTTCAGTAACGTGCTGCCGAATGAAATCCAGAGTCATCCTTTCCGCATCTCTGCACGAGAGACGGCTATTTCTTACACGGTCGATCAATCCAGATCGGGCATGCTGCACCGTATTCCATTCGTCCATACCCAACAGCAAGGATTCATCGACATGGATTGCAATTACCGGCCCTTCTGCAAGGATATCCAGTTCGTTGGAAGTAATGATGGTCGCGATCTCAATGATCTGATCCCGCATGGGGTCGAGTCCTGTCATCTCCAGGTCAATCCAGACGAGATTGTTCGCTGATTGCATCATGGTGTTGTCATTGCTATATCTTGTTTATTATCATTCTAACCACAAAAGGAACCAATACAGCAAGAACCGGACTCACTTTATACTAAAGTACTATCGGGCAACCCTGAACACAATGAATACATTCAGCCTATTGTTTATGCTCATCCTTGCGGTCAGTTTCATGCTGCAATGGTACCTTGTGCTCAGGCAAATCCGGCATATCCATCGGCACCGGGACCAGGTACCGGCAGCTTTTCGTGAAAAGATCAACCCGGAAGAGCATGGAAAAGCTGCGGCCTACAATATTGCGAAATCCAGGACGGGATTGGTAGATCTCAGCCTCAATACCCTGCTGCTTTTAGTATGGACCCTGGGAGGTGGATTGCAGATGCTGGCTGATTTCTGGATCTCATTCGAACTGGGTGAAATCTGGACCGGTTCCCTGTTCATCATTGCCTTCATGCTGGTGTCTGGGATCCTTTCCTTGCCCATGTCGATCTACCAGACTTTTTTCCTGGAGCAGAAATTCGGGTTCAACAAGACCTCTCCCAGGACTTTTGTACTTGACCTTGTCAAGCAATGCCTGTTGCTGTTGTGCATCGGGCTGCCGTTTCTGTGCGTGGTACTTTGGCTCATGAACACTTCAGGCCGGCTGTGGTGGCTGTATGTCTGGATCGCCTGGTTCAGTTTCAGTCTTATCATGATGTGGGCCTGGCCGGCGTTAATCGCACCGTTGTTCAACAAGTTCAAGTCCCTGGAGCGGGATGC
Organism: Gammaproteobacteria bacterium RIFCSPLOWO2_02_FULL_56_15; assembly: GCA_001801825.1. GTDB lineage: Bacteria > Pseudomonadota > Gammaproteobacteria > Eutrophobiales > Eutrophobiaceae > 2-02-FULL-56-15. Next base: position 14,348 of record MGYR01000087.1, read on the forward strand.
ATTGCGCAAACGCATCGAGAGTCTGCTGGAACGGAACGGCTTTGCTTCGCAGGGAATATTCGTGATGGATGGTTCCAAGCGCTCCAGTCACGGCAACGCCTATTTTACGGGCCTCGGCAACAACAAGCGGATTGTTTTTTACGATACCCTGCTGAAAGATTTGACCGACGCGGAAACGGAAGCCGTGCTAGCGCATGAACTGGGTCATTTCAAACTCAGGCATATCAAAAAGCGAATCGCCCTGACCGCAATCTTGTCCCTGCTCAGTCTGGGGTTGCTGGGATGGATTATCGAGATGCCCTGGTACTATGAAGGTCTGGGGGTCAGCACCAAGTCATCCTACATGGCGTTGACCCTTTTCCTGATGATCGCGCCGCTATTCAGTTTTTTCCTGCAACCGGTCTTTTCCTGGATGTCACGAGTGCATGAATACGAGGCGGACAGCTTCGCTGCCGCACAGGCCGAAGCAGAAAACCTGGTGCAGGCACTGGTAAAACTCTATCGTGAGAATGCCAACACTCTGACACCCGATCCCGTCTATTCCGCATTCCATGATTCCCACCCCCCCGCCCCCTTGCGGATTGCGCATCTGCAGGGCATGAGTTCCTGATCGCCCACTTTCTTTCCATTCACCGTACCGGTCTGCTAGCATAGATGAGAGGATGAGAAAAGGAGACTTGTTTGCCTATGGCGGAATATAACTCAGCCATCACCAGCCTGTATGACAATATCTGGCTGGTCGATGGAGTGCGTACCCCCTTTGTCGATTACAAGGGGGTCTTCGGATTGGTTTCCCCAACCGACCTGGGCATCAAGACGGCAAGGGAAATCTTCAGACGAACCGGTTTAGCTCCGGAGGATGTCGGCGCCGTAGTCACCGGCTGTATGGCCCAGGCATCTTTCGATGCCTATGTATTGCCGAGACATATCGGGCTCTATTCCGGCGTACCGGTCCAGGTACCCGCAACTTTGGTGCAAAGAGTCTGCGGCACGGGGATCGAGATACTGATGCAATCGGCCGATGCCATCACCCTGGGCAAGATAGAACTGGGATTGTGCGTCGCGGCAGAATCCATGAGTCGCAATCCCATCGCCGCCTACACCCACCGGAGCGGTTATAACCTCGGACAGGTGGATTTCAAAGATTTCCTCTGGGAGGCGCTGACCGATACCGCCATCGGCACCAGCATGGGTGTCTGTGCGGAACGCCTGGCGACGGAATACTCCATCAACCGCGGGGATGCGGATGCCTTCGCCTGCGAGAGTTTCGATCGGGCTCTCCGTGCCCAGGCAGATGGTTTTCTGGCGGGTGAAATTACAACCGTCATCACCGAAAAGTTCGAACTGGAAGGTTACCAAACCCGGGGGATCAGACTGCCCCGGGGCCTTGAAGGGCAAAAGACTGACAACCATGTCAGGCCATCTCCCTTAGAAGTCCTGGCGAAGCTGCCTGCCGTATTCGGCGGCGTGCAGACCGGCGGAAACAGTTCTGCCATCGTCGATGGGGCGGGCGCCGCTCTGGTGGCCTCCGGCGACTACATCAAGCGCAAGGGGATTCAACCCCTGGGGCGCATGGTCGCAGCTACGGTCGTGGGCGTAGCTCCGGAAAATATGGGCATCGGACCGGTTGTCGCGATTCGGCCTTTGCTGGAACGAACCGGACTGGGGACGGATAATATCGACCGGTTCGAAATCAACGAGGCCTTTGCAGCCCAGTGCATCGCCGTTGAAAGAGAGCTTCAACTGGATCACGCCCGGGTCAACGTCCATGGCGGAGCCATCGCCCTTGGCCATCCCCTGGCAGCCTCCGGGGTACGACTCGCCATGACCGTGGCTCGCGAATTGAAACATTCCGGTAGCCGTTACGGCATCGCTTCTGCCTGCATCGGCGGCGGCCAGGGTATCGCCCTGCTAATCGAAAATCCGGAGCATTCCGGCTGACAGGGAACGCATCCCGGAGGTAGCGCGGTAGAAAAACGGACTGCTAATCGAAAATCCGGAGCACTCCGGCTGACAGGGGACGAATCCCGGAGTTTTTTTACTCCTGCCGTACGATCAGCCCATCCAGCGCCAGAATCCCCGTTTCGAATGCCCGTACCGGATTGATATCCAGCTCCAGGATTTCCGGACAGCCCACCAGGAGATCCGAGACGGCCAGCAGCGCGCGTATCACCGCCTGCTGGTCTACGGCCGGGGCACCACGCCAGCCTTCCAGCAGGACTTTTGCCTTCAGTTCGGCCAGCATCTCCGCCGCATCTGCAGGATATATGGGCGCCAGTCGCATGCTGACATCCTTGATGGCTTCGGCGATGGTTCCACCAATCCCGAGTAACAATACTGGTCCGAATACCGGATCGCGTAACCCGCCTATAATCAGGTCCAGACCCGGTCCGGCCATTTCTTCCAGCAGGTAGGCATGACCTGCCGCGCTCTTTATGCTGTCGATCTTGTGCAGCGCATCCTTGAGATCCGACTCCTCGCGAATGCCCAGATGCACTCCACCGAC
>MGYR01000087.1:16949-17685 GCA_001801825.1 Gammaproteobacteria bacterium RIFCSPLOWO2_02_FULL_56_15
CACCCTGAATTCCGGAATGGGGATACCGGCCTTTTGCAACAAGGCCTTAGCTGCCGCTTCATCCAGCTTACCGGAAGGGAGGGCGAGCACCTTTTCCTTGCCGCTCTTCACGTCAGCATAGCTGTCGATACGGTGACGGTTGCGAGCATCCTCCGCGACTGCACGCATGGCCCGGGCGGTCCGTTCCGGCGAGGTAAACGGAACCACTCCCAGCTCGATCAGTTGGCGGCAGGTGACCTCCATATCTCCCGCCTCTCCCGCAGTACCATAAATCACCGGCTTCCGCAGCACCGGCTTGAGTTCCCGGAAGAGTCCCACGGGGTCCAGTACCGTAGGTTCGTGCAATACGAAGATGACTATGGCATCCAGTTTCTCCTCCTGGTCCAGGATCTGTAATACATTCCTGAACTCCGGTGTAGGTCTGCCGGCATCCACGGGGTTGCTGATATAGTGCATAGGCGGCAATTGCTCGGCGATCCTTGAGATACTCTCATCACTGAGCTTCGGGACATTGATGGACAGGGATTTCAGTTGGTCCAGCATCAACAGGCCAGCCCCCGCCTGACCAATCAGGATGCCGATCCCCGGATCAGCGGATGGCGGCAGTCGTATCATGGAAAGCGCTCTGGCTGCATCCACGAGGTCATTGGAATTTTCCACAACGACCGCACCCGCCTGTTTGAATGCGGCGGTCTTGAGTTGATAGGAACCCACCAGGTTTCCTGTATGGGACTTG
>MGYR01000087.1:17785-39310 GCA_001801825.1 Gammaproteobacteria bacterium RIFCSPLOWO2_02_FULL_56_15
AGCCTTCGAGATACAGTGCGATGACCCGGGTATTCTCATCCTGAGCCAGATAATCGACGACATCCGCGGCATCCACATCTACGGAATTTCCGAGGCCCACCGTGAGGCTCACGCCGAATCCGTCATTCTCCAGCATGCAGGCAAGTATCAGGCTGATACCTCCGCTCTGGGAGACGACTGCGATGGACCCGGGCGGTAACTTGGCATAAGACACCGAGAAACTTGCCACCAGGCGTTTTACCGGATCGGCATAACCACCGGTATTCGGACCCAGCATACGGATATCGTGCCGCCGGCAGATCTGCACCAACTCATTTTGTATCCGAAGTCCGCTTTCACCGCTTTCTCCGAAACCACCGCCCATGATAATCACTGCTCCCGCGCCAATCCCGGCGACCTCAAGCATAAGCGCCGTACATTCGGAGGCCGGAACGGCGAAGAGCACCAGGTCTACCGGCTTGCCGATGGCCGTAAGGGACGGATAGACCATGTGCCCGAGGATGTTCTTTGCTTTCGGATTAACCGGGTAAACCTTTCCGGCATAGGTCTCAAGCAACTTGACCGCCATATACCCGGCCTTGCCGGGCGTGGCCGAGGCGCCGACAATCGCAATGGATTGCGGATTAAAGAGGGCATCCAGGTTTTTCTTAGTCATGTATTGGCCTTATGAGATGTTAGTTTCGGGATGATCGGGGGACGCCGGATTATATCCCAATGAATCATCGAAACAATCCCCGGTTTAGCGCCCATTACCTGCCGGAGGTTCAAGCCCGGATCGATCTGTAAGTGTTCTGTAACTACAACAATGGCCGGGCCGGGTCTAGTCTTCACATCAGGAACAACTGGAGGATTACATCATGAAGAATAGAGACATCTGTTTCGCCCTGGTACTGGCCGCAATCGGCGGTGTCCATTCCGCCAACGCCGGTGGGAGTGCGGAAGCGAGCGCCATGGCCCTGACCCATTCCATGGAAGCAATCGGTTATGCCTTGGAGGGAAGTTTCAAAATTGCCTCCGGTGCTGCTGCCGTACCGCTGATGTTTGCGGGTGAAGTAGGCGCCGTCAGCGGTGAGGTAGGCAATGCGCTCTATGAAGAAGCCAACGCGCCACCACACGGGGCCTTTCCGGTCACCGATGAAGTCATCACCGTCGGACCTTCGCCGGCAGAGCAATTGAAAGACCAGTAATTCCGGACAGGATGAATTTGAAACAGCGGATGGCAACGTACAGACGATCAGGGAAAAGCTTTTTTAGCCTTTGCCTGATCTGCCTGCTGTTGGTTGCCATGAACGTCCATGCCGGAACACAGGCTATCCGCGAAGTCAAATACGACTTCAAGCAGATCGCCGCCCTGGCAAAAGGTCTGGAGCGGAACCTGGCTGCGCGACGCGCCCGCGTTGCCATTATAGGACGTGTCGGCATTAATCCCGAACTACTGCCACCAGGGGTGGAATACGAACATGCCGGTTTTGCCGTCTATTCGAAAATCCGTACCAGCGACAACCGCCTGGTTCCGGGGTATGCGATTTATAACCTCTACCAGGGTGCACAGCGTACCGGCCAGAGTCACCTGGCTCAGGACTACCCGGTGGATTATCTCGCTGTCAGCCAGATTCTCAAGGTCGGCGTGGTCATACCAAACCAGAAACTACAGTCTGCATTGCTGCGGACCATCTTCTCGGAAAGTTATGCCAGGCTGCACAATCCCCGTTATTCCGTGCTATCCAACCCGCTGAACGACCAGTACCAGAATTGCACTGAATTTGTCCTGGATGTCCTGTTTGCTGCCATCTACCAGACGGATAATACCAGGGAGATCAAAGCCAATATCGCAGCCTGGTTCGAGCCCCAGGCCATCGTTGTGGATCCGGTAAAATTACAACTGGCTGAGATGACCATGCCGGATGTTCGTACCGATGATCATCAGGGTTCTATTGCCATCGCGACCTTTCCCACCATCTCCCGGTTTCTCATGAACAACGGTATTGCTGAACAAGCCTTTACCTATACGGTGGATCCGTCCACACTATACGGTACCATCGCTGAACTTGGGCCTGCTCCTTCCCCGACAACCAGGAACTAAGATGCCCCGAACCATTGTCAGCCTTGCCAAAACCACGCGCCCGACTCTCTCCCAGGTACTGGGCCGGGAACATCTATTTCATCGTATGGATACCAGCCGGGAGTGTCGCGCCGTCTGGATTTCCGGTCCCCCGGGTTGTGGCAAGACCACTTTTATCGCCAGTTATGCAGAGGGGCGTAAGCTGGAATCACTCTGGTACCATCTGGATGGATCCGATAACGATATCGCCACCTTTTTCTTCTACCTGCGCCACACGATTCTTAAACACGGCAGCCAGGCTGGGGAGGTAATTCCGGAATTGCCCACCGCAGCAGCAAACTGGCGGAGTTACGGCCACCGGTTCTTCAGGGCGCTGTTTTCACGTTTCAGCGATCCGTTGCTTGTCGTATTTGACAATTACGAGACGATTCCACCACAGTCAGAACTGCACGGCATACTGGCTGAGGTGATCAGCGAAGTGCCTGGCCGTGCCACACTGGTATTCGCCAGTCGCGGCAACCCACCTTCGGCCTATGCCCGTGTCAGGGCGAACCGGAACCTGAGCCTAATCGACTCTGATGATCTCAAATTCACGTGCGAGGAAAGTGGAAAAATCGCCGAACTACGGAAGATTGGCGCCAATCCGGCATTGCTCGAACGCATACACCAGGTTAGTGAAGGCTGGATTACCGGGATCATTCTGATGTTGGAACACAACCGCACGTCCAGCGCTTCTGATCCATCCCGATTCGGGGGGCCGGGTAATATCGTGTTCGATTACCTTGCCAACGAAATATTTAACAGTTTCGATGGGCATGTGCGTGACTTCCTGATCAAGGTCTGCTGGCCGCAGCGGTTGGGGATCGACCTTGCTGAAAACCTGAGTGGCTCCGATCGAGCCAGACAACTCCTGAGCAACCTGGCCATCAATAATTATTTCGTCACCGAAAGGGACAACTCGGGAGTATTGGAATACGTTTTCCATCCCCTGTTGCGGCGCTTTTTGCAGGAACATGCCCGGAAAGTATATAGCGCAACCGCCATCAGCGGAATGCAGCGGCGTACAGCGGAATTACTGATCAGTAAGGGTCATCCTGAAGAGGCCCTGGAATTGTTGTTGGACAATCTCGACTGGGAGGCCATGGAGCCCATACTTGCCAGGCTTGCCCCACTGTTGCTTGAGCAGGGGCGGCGTTCCCTATTGGCGGAATGGCTGGATGCCCTGCCGCGGGATCGATTGTTTGAAAATCCCGCACTGCTTTACTGGTATGCCCGCGCCAGATTGCCGGCGGCCCCGAGGGAAGCCAGACAGTATTTTGAAAGGGCGTTCCAGGGGTTCACCCGGGATTCCTCCGCCGGAAAATCACAGTTGATGCAATGCTGCTGTGGAGCCATCTCGGCGATTCTCGCTGAAACTGATGATTACAGTCTGCTCGACCCTTGGATCAATGAACTGGGACTGCTCGCCCCGGAACTGCCACAATCCGGACCGGATTACGACGGAATTCATCCCCATACCATTCTGCTGACCGCCATGATGATTCGCCGGCCGGATCACGAGGAGATCAATCATTATCTTCTGGCCTTGGACAAGCCGGACAGGTCCGGTGACCGAGGCGGCAGACGGCCGCAGGATCAAATACACTTGTCCCTGATCTACCTGCTGTCAGGGCAGCTGGATTTGGCCAGGGAGCTTTTGCTGCCGCTGGTCCGGGACCAATCAATCACCCTGCCGAACCCTGCTGAGCAGTGTCAGCTATGGCTGATATTCGGTGTGTTCCACCTGCTGTGCGGGGATACCGGTGCGGTCCGTGAGGCGCTCGGCAGAAGCCACGAACTGGCAACAGAACAGGGATTGGAAGCTATTCTGCCCTATATTGAACTCTGCAGCTGCGCTACGGAGTTAACCGCGAGAAACACACAAGCAGCCGGCGAATTCCTCGCCAGACTAGGCACCCTGACCAACAACCGTCTGACTCGCTTCCTTTATCATTACCTATCGTCCTGGTGCAAGCTCCTGGAAGATGCAGTAATCGATGCCCACCATGAACAGCAGCGGGCCTTGCACTGCGCCGTGGAACTGGGAATGCCATTTCTGGAAGTGTTGTCACGTACGGCCCTCGCCCAACTGCTCTTCCTCTGTGAGGATGAACGTGGCGGATCGGTGCAGTTGCGCCGCGTACATACCATCGCCAGGGATATTCGTAATCCCTTACTGGAATTCATGACACTCCTAGTCTACGGCGAGGCGGCAATCAAGGGCGGCAGGGAAAGCAGCGGCGGCAACGCCCTCCGCTACGCTCTCGGCCTGGGAAGAAAATATGCCTATTACCACCTGCCCTGGTGGCATCCGGGACATCTCGCGCGGATCTGTTCTGCGGCCTTGCAACAGGGTATTGAGACAGATTACGTCCGCAGTCTCATCATCAGAAGGCGGCTGGAACCTGTGTTCTCCTCTGCGGATCTGCCGGACTGGCCATGGCCGCTCCGGGTCCGGTTATTCGGCGGTCTCTCGCTGGAGTACCGTGGCCATCCCGAACTGGAAACGGGAAAACTTAAGGGGCGACCGCGGGAATTACTGGGTATTCTGATGGCGCTGGGGGGCCGGGATATCCTCGCCCAGGAGCTTGCTTCGACCATGTGGCCTCATGTGGATGAAGAGTATGCATTCAAGTCCTTCACCATCAATCTCCATCGCCTGCGACGATTACTGGGGGATGATGAAGCCATCCTGCTGCGGGAAGGACGTTTGAGCATCAATTCCGCCTGTGTCTGGGTGGACACCTGGACCCTGGAATCACTCGCGGGGGAAATCGACCAGTCTTACCTCAGGACAGGTATCTCCCGCAACCGGCAGGAGACCGAAAGACTCGCGGAAAGATTGTTTAGCTGCTACCAGGGCATGTTCCTGGCCGGCGACCAACAGCATCCAGCTTACGAAGACGCACGCCGACGTTACGATGCCTTATTCTCGGCAAGCGTGACAAAACTGGAATCCCTGTTGACCAAGTGCGGGGCCGGGGACGAAATCACCCTGCTCTATCAGCAGGCCTTACAGCGGGCACCGGGATCGGAGATCCTGGACCGGGGTCTTCGGTCCCATCTGGCAGGTGTGGACCAGCGCAACGGGGTACGCATCGAAGGCAGACGGGCTTGATACATCCTCCGTTACCTCCTGCCCTCAGATGTTTACTTAACCACCACTTCGATCTGCGTTAGTCCTTATCCCTCATTCTGGCCAGGGGGGGTACCAGTCGTTCAAAGCGGTTCCAGATCTTTTCGTAGCCTGTCCTGGCCGCATAGGGCGGTGGGTATTCCCGGCGCGGCAGAATGGACTCCGGTGGGGCCTCCTTGATCGCCCTGAGGCGAAAGGTGATGGAAATATCCACGCCGCCGCTGTTTTCGAGCAGGGTGATCACGCCATCTATCATCAGACCTTCAGGTTCCAGTTCGGCAAAGTTCCCTTTCAGCCCCAGGTGTTTCACCGCTATGGTTTTCATGCCAGGCTCATCCCGCGCGCGAATTGCCTGCCACTCCTCCTCGGTAAACATCTCTTGTGCAAGGATATGTACACCCAGGTAGTACTCTCCCTCCGTCATGGCAATCGTGAAACCCAATTCCTCCAAAACCTTGCGCATGCCATTGAATGCAGTTGAACGATCCATGGGGTAATGGCGTGCACCGACCTCCGCGAGCATAGCCTGGTACCCCTTACGCCACTCGGTATTCAGTTCATTCATGACCGCCGCCACCTTCGGATCCGTGACATCGACCTCGGTGCATTTTGCTCCGGCGAGCAGGATCCCACAGCAGAGCAGGATCAAGCGATAGTTCATTCCATGCGCTCCCTGGGTGAATCAGGCGCAAGGGTACTGCCTTGCGCCTGGAATAAGCCTTGCGCGAGGTAAGAGGCTTGGGGGAATTGCTCGGGTTGCAATTCTCCCTCCAGAGCCCTGCGCTCATTCACCCGGGTGAAATTGCCATTCCGTTCCAGTACGAGATACCAGGTATAGGCCAGGAAGCGATCCTGCACCCCGGCAATACCTTCCTGATAGTAGGAGGCGAGCTCATCTTGGGCCTCCAGTTGTCCCTGCCAGGCGGCCCGGCGCATCCAATCCAGGGCTGTGGCATTATTAGCCAGTACCCCGCGGCCAGCGCGGTACATGCGGGCAAGCTGATACTGGGCCATGGCGTTTCCGGTGGCGGCCAGGGGCTTGAGGAGGGTCATGGCTGCGGGGTAATTTTCGTTCTGCATCAACAGCATTGCTTCCTGTAATTCCTGATCCTCTTTCCCGACCACGGGCTCGACTACAGGCAGCTCCTGCGGTTCCGGTGGCAACTGCTCTTCCGCAAGGCGACGTTGCTCCTTCAGGGCTGTCAGCCGTTCCTCCTCCCTCCGCTGTTCGGCGAGCAGCCGTTCGATCTCTGCTTTTGCCTCCTCCGCGCGCCGTTTTGCTTCGGCCTCCTGCCTGGATTGCTCTTCGTCAGCTGACACCACTGAATCCTCTTGAGAAATCGCTTCCTTCTGTTTCCCCTCCACTGGCATGGCTGGAGTAAGTATGGATTCAGTCGTAGCTGCCTCGCTGGTGTCCGGTCCTACATCACGATTCTCGGGTGCCTCCATCCGGATTTCTTCCTGCGGCGGCACGGTTGGACCTGTCTCCGGGACAGGCCCAGTGAGCGGACCCTGTACCTCTGCGGTATCTGCGGTTGCGGAAATCTCCGGTGATTCGGACCGATTGTCGCCCCATAGCAGCAGAAATCCGGTGATGATCAGGGCCAGCAGAAACAATGACAGAGTCACCGCAGCGATCATCCATCGCGGTCTGGCGGCAGGGGATGGTGGAGGGGTAAAGGTGCGGGTTACCGGTTCCGACCGCACTCGAGGTTCCTGGTCTTGTTTTGCGGAAATTGCAGGTGTTTCTACCGGGACAACGCCTACCGCATTCAACTCCTGTTCCCATTGCTCGACGTTCTGGGGACGATCTTTTTCATTGAACATGAGCGCATGGTCAATCGCACGCAGAAAGGCTTCCCCATAACGTCCCTGTCCGGCTACGATCGCCGGCATCATCACATCGCGGGTGCTGCCCAGCAATCCTCGACTACGCTCGATTGCATCCCGTGACGCAACTCCAGCCACCGCTCGGTACAGGGTCGCCCCGAGTCCATAGATATCCGTCCAGGGGCCCTGGGCCTTGCCATTGGAAAAATATTGTTCGATGGGAGCATATCCCGGGGCAACCAGTATGGTCATGGTGCGCGCCTTGCCCACTGCCTCCCGTGCCGCGCCGAAATCCAGCAGTACCGGGGAGCCGTCGTCACGAATATAGACATTGGCCGGTTGTATATCCCGATGAATAAATCCCTGTTTGTGGACCTTTTTCAGCCCATCCAATATAGGCAGTACTATATCGAGCAATTCCTGCTCGCTAAGAAACTTGTGACGATCCAGGTAATCGTTCAGCGCAACACCCTGTTCGTAGCGCATCACCAGATAGGCGGTGTGATTGGCTTCAAAAATGGAGTGGACTCGAATGATATTGGAGTGGTCAAACTTTGCCAGGATGCGGGCTTCCGTCAGAAAACGATCCAATCCCCATTTGAAGCGTTCCAGGTCCGAGGCAGTGCGCGGTTGTACCGAAAGATCCTCCCCACGAATTGCGACCTCGGTGGGTAGGTACTCCTTGATGGCAACGGCCTGGTCCAGATTGGTATCACGGGCCAGGTAGGTGATTCCGAAGCCACCCTGTCCCAGGACACGCTCTATCGTATACCAGTGAAGACGGTAATCTTTCTCCAGGGCGTTCGAATAATGCAGTTCAGGCATGTTCGCTCCATTTGAACACCTGGCTTATCATCCGTACTCCGGTAGGAGCCGGCCTATTCATCCAGGGGAAACGAATAAGCTATCTACACCACTTTCTTCTATTAGTACAGCTCTCAAGGGATTTCGGTGCGAATGGAAAACCGGTAAGCTTTGGGTACAATCACAATACCCTTTTCCGTCACTGTGAATCGTTTGCGATCGGTTTTTATATCATAGCCTATGATTTCATCATCCGGCACGCTTACATGCTTGTCTATGATGGTCTTGCGGATTTTTGCATTCCTGCCGATGCGTACACCTGAAAAGAGAATGGAATCCTCCACCAGGGATTCGTCCTCGATCACGACACCCGGGAAGAGAATCGAATGATTGACGCTGCCCCCTGCAATCACGACACCGCCCGCCAGGATCGAATTGATGAATATGCCTTCGGTCCCGGAGCTTCCGGGTACTGTCCTGGCCGGCGGTGATTGCTGTTGGTAGGTCCAGATCAGCCAGTCCGGCTGGTAAAGGTCGATAGGGGGATTGGGTTTCAGCAGATCCATGTTCGCTTCGTAATACACATCCAGGGAACGGATATCGCACCAGTACCGATCCTGAGTCACGCGGCCGCTGGTGCCGCCAAATCTGTATGCGCATGTTTTCCTGGTTTCCACCAATCGAGGCAGGATATCGCGCCTGAAATCATGGGTGGACGTTTCCTGAAGATGATCCTTATGGAGGATATCGAACAGGACCTCACTGGAAAATATATAAACCCCCATGGATGCCCATAAAATACCTGCTTGCTCAGGCGGTGATTCCGCTGTGAAAGTGTTTTCCCGGACTCCGGTTACCTGCAAATCCTTGCCGGTGGTCAGCACACTGAAACCGGCGGCCTGTTCCGTCGGAACTTCCATACAGGCGATGGTCACATCCGACCCGGACTCGATATGTTGCCGGAGCATGGCGGCATAATCCATCCGGTAGATATGGTCTGCAGACAGAACCAGAAACCACTCGGCGCCACTACGATTCAGCAGATACAGGTTCTGGAACACGGCATCGGCCGTACCCTGGTACCATTCCTCGCTGACTCGCATCTGCGGGGATACTGCAGTGATATATTAACCCAGTTCCGGATTGAAGATGGTCCAGCCGTCACGCAGGTGTTTCTGCAGTGAATAGGATTTATAGTGAGTGAGTACCAGGACCCTGCGAATCCCGGAATGCAGGCAATTCGCCAGGGTGAAATCAATGATCCGGTACTTCCCGCCGAATGGGACAGCCGGTTTCGTTCGATCCAGCGTCAAGGGTGCGAGCCTGGATCCGGTTTCTCCGGCGAGGAGGATGGCGAGTACGTTATCCATGGGTTGTATTCTAATGAATGGCAGGCAGGCCCGATATCATAGCGCATTACCCCGTACTATCAATTCGCTGCGGCCATCTGCATCAAGGACAGGTACTCCAGATAGGCGGTTTCGCCCTGCTTCTCCCAGATATCGAGGCAGGCAGTGCCGATGATGGCGATATCCGCATGCCCCTTGAGTAGAGCCAGGTCATCTGTAGTTTTTATGCCGAAACCCAGCCCTATAGGCAGACTGGTCAGCCGGCGGCAACGTTCGAGGTAATCAATCACGTCCTGTCCCAGTTCGGTTTTGCTGCCGGTCACACCCTTGCGAGCGACACAATATACAAACCCCGATGCGTTTTCGGCGATCTCCCGGAGACGGGCCTCGCTATTCGTGGGCGTCATCAGATGGATAGGATCAAGGCCCATCTCGCCGGCCATCACATCCAGCTCGCTGGCCTGCTCCGGGGGCAGATCAGCGATGATATAACCACGACCACCGGCAGCCTTTAGCGATCGGCAGAACGCTGCATGTCCCAAGCGGAATACCGGGTTGTAATATCCCATAAACAATAATGGAAATTTAAATTCCCGGTTGGCCCGCGTCATGAATTCAAAATAGCGATCCCGGTTCATTCCCTGTTGCAGGGCGACCTGATTGGCGCGCACAAAAACAGGACCATCAGCGATGGGCTCACTGAAGGGCATCTGCAATTCCACCAGGGCAATCCCCGCTTTGCACATACATTCCAGCATGCGCCAGTTATCTTCCAAGGATGGATAACCCACCACCGTGTGCATCATCAACAGCAGCGGCTGAGATTGCAGTTTCAGTTTAATATATTCTTCAAGCACTTTTTCAGTTGGCTACTCCAACCTTGCGGCGAAGGAATTCCTTCCATTTTTCGTCCGCCAAGGCTTCTGCTATGGTAAAGATGTCTTTGTCGCCACGCCCGGATAAATTAATGAGGATATCTTCGCCTGGGCTCATCGAATCCGCCTCCTTCAACACCTGGGCGACTGCATGACTGCTTTCCAGCGCGGGAATGATCCCTTCCTGCCGGACCAGGATCCTGAAGGCATCAATTACCTCGTTATCTGTGGCCGCCGTGAAGCGTATACGGCCTGTGTCATGCAACCAGGCAAGAATGGGTCCGACACCAATATAATCGAGTCCCGCCGAGATCGAGTGAGTCTCCCGCATCTGCCCATCGTGATCCTGGATAAAATACGTCCGGTACCCCTGAGCCACCCCGGGACAAGCGTCTTTCCCCGCGATTCTTGCTGCATGTCGGTGACTGTCCAGACCGAGACCTCCCGCTTCCACTCCTACCAGTTCTACTTCATCATCCAGGAATCCGGAAAAAATCCCGCTGGCATTGGAGCCGCCACCCACACAGGCATAGATACGATTGGGGAGTCTCCCCCTCAGGTTCAGCATTTGATCCCGCGCCTCCTGTCCGATGATGGACTGGAAATAGGTCACCATCAAGGGAAATGGGTGGGGACCACAGACGGTTCCCAATACATAGTGAGTATCCGCCATGGTACCTGCCCAATCACGCATTGCTGCGTTGATAGCATCCTTCAAGGTACGTGTCCCGTCCTCCACGGAAACCACCTGTGCCCCCAGTTGTTCCATCCAGAATACGTTCGGTCGCTGACGTTCGACATCCACCGCCCCCATATAGATCGTGCAGTCATAACCAAATCTTGCCGCCATGGTAGCCGTTGCCACACCATGCTGGCCCGCTCCGGTTTCGGCAATCACACGCTTCTTCCCCATACGCCTGACCAGCAATCCCTGCCCCATTACGTTATTGACCTTGTGCGCCCCGGTATGATTCAGATCCTCTCTTTTCAGAAAAATGTTAACACCGTATTTTCTGCTGAGGTTTTCGCAATGACTGATTGGCGTGGGCCGACAGGAATAACTTCCCATCAGTTTCACGTAATCGTTCCAGAAGGAGGTATCCCTGCTAGCCTCATTGAAAGCCCATGCAAGTTCTGAGATGGTCTCATGTAGTATCTCGGGGATATAGGCGCCGCCGTACTCGCCAAAAAAACCTTCGCGTCCTTTTGCGAATTGGAATAACTCCTGAAACGTACTCTTGCTCATGCTAAGAATTCCGACCTGTTATTGCAAAACCCGCATTATAGGTGAATGACCCGGTGAAGTCGTGAGCGGAAAAACAGAGAGATGATGAGTGGTTTTCACAAACGCTGGATATTCTGGCCTGAGAGAAAATCATTCAGGGTGCGTGCCAATAATTCAGGTTGATCGAGATGAATCATGTGTCCGGATTCCGGTATGGTGATTTCCTGGAGGTCCGCAAACCAGGGGAAAAAATCCTCACGCATCCCCTCTTCATAATAGCGTGACCAGGTATGGGAATCGGCCCCCAGAACCAGTAGAGTGGGGGCACGGACACGGCGCCAGCACGCCCTGGCTTCCTCCCTGCGATAGAGAATCGGGTTCAGCATCCTGTGATTTGGATCGCTACGACTGGTCCATTTTCCCGATTCGGTCTTTCTGCTCCAGTAAGGGGCAAGAAAGCTGGCCCTGTCAGGCGTAATATGGGGGGCGCGTTTCCTGATGATTTCAACATAAGCGGATTGTTCTTCATATTCGTTGAATATCGGCCGGTCCCGCCATTGCAGTAACCATTTCGCAAATCTCCCCGGCGCCTGATCCGGAGTTGTTTCCAGAAGACCGAAAGAATCGATGGTGACGAGTTGACTGACCCGATCAGGCAGGATTCCCGCATAATGTGTGACAATATTTCCACCCATGCTGTGACCCACGAGCCGAGCCGGATTATCGCCGCTGAACTTGGCAAGCATGGCATCCAAGTCTGCCAGGTAATCAGGAAACCAGTATCCCCTTGCATTCCAGCCACTTTCGCCAAATCCCTGCAGGTCGGGAGCAATCACAAGCCAACGATCCGCCAACTGCTCCGCAAGAAACTGAAAACTCATGGCGGTATCGGCAAATCCGTGCATCAGGTAAATGGCAGGTGCGGAGTCTGTACCCCAAAGGTAGAAGTTGTAATCCAGTGATCGGATCCTGGTGCGATGCACCCGGGGTGTATAAACAGGTTGATACGCCATAATTTCTCTTGCAGGAAAAGCAGGGATGCTCGCCATTCTGCCCTAACTCACCGGCATCTCAAAACGATTCCCGGTTCCGATATTTCCTGGTTACGTGAATATGCAGTGAAATAATATCCAACCGGATCTACCATTAAGAACCACCTATGAAACCATGGGGACTATCATGTATGCGTAAGCTCCTGGCGCGGGAATTTCCGCAGGATCAAGAAGTGATATACCTCAATCACGCGGCGGTTGCACCCTGGCCGTTGCGTACCTGTGAGGCTGTGCGTGCCTTTGCCTGGGAGAACACCCATACAGGCGCACGGGATTACAGCCGCTGGATGGCTCGAGAGATGACGCTTAGGAAACAGTTGCAACAACTCATCAATGCACCATCAGTAAGAGATATTGCCTTCACCAAGAATACCTCGGAGGCAATTTCCCTTGTGGCATGCGGGATCGAATGGCATCCCGAGGATAACATCGTCACCACCGATGAGGAATTTCCCTCAAACCGCATTCCCTGGCAGGCACAGGCGGCTTACGGAGTGGAATTAAGAGAGGTTCCTATCCATCTGCCGGAACCTGAACTAGCTCTGATTGGCGCCTGCGATCGGAATACGCGGCTGCTGACCGTCAGTTCCGTACAATACGGCTCCGGAATTCGTCTCGACCTGGAATTACTGGGCCGCCATTGTCGGGAACAAGGCATTCTATTCTGTGTGGACGCGATTCAAAGTATCGGTGCCGTCGATTTTGACGTGCAGACTGTCGGAGCGGATTTCGTCATGGCCGATGGGCATAAATGGATGCTGGGACCTGAAGGCCTTGCTCTATTCTACAGCACTCCCGAGGCACGGGATTGCTTGCGGCTGCACCAGTATGGTTGGCATATGACAGCCTCCGCCGGGAATTTCGACCAGCGTGACTGGCGAATCGCAGACTCCGCACTGCGGTTTGAGTGTGGCAGCCCGAACATGCTGGGGATCCATGCCCTTTCCGCCAGCATCTCCTTATTGCTGGAAATTGGTATGCAGGAGATCACCCGGCTGGTGCTTGAAAAGACGACGTATCTTTATGAACGGATGGCTACCATCGCTGGAATTCACTTTCTCACGCCACGCGAAGCACAGCGGCGTGCAGGGATCCTTGGCTTCAGGATCCACAGTGTGGATAATCCTATATTGCATCGAAAGTTACTGGAGCAAGGGGTCATATGCGCTCAGCGGGGTGGCGGGATCCGCTTTTCACCACATTTTTATACGAGTCTCTCTAAGCTTGACAGTGCAATTGAAATCCTGAACAAAACGCTTTGTGATATGTGAAAACAGTTTGTCAACTACAACCTCTCCGGGAGGAAGAGACGATAAAAGTTTTCAGTGGTGATCCGGGCAATCTCTTCCAGCGGCATCCCCCTCAGCTCTGCCAGATGCTCCGCCACGTGCCTGACATAGGCCGGACGGTTCTGCCGCCCACGATGCGGTACCGGCGCCAGATAAGGGGCATCGGTTTCGATCAGGATCCGGTCCAGGGGCACTTGCATGGCGACTTCCCTGAGCGCGTTCGCATTGCGAAAGGTCACGATGCCGGAGAAGGAAATATAAAAACCGAGACCCATGGCGCGAACAGCAGTCTCCATATCATCCACAAAGCAATGCATCACGCCGCCGACCTGGTGTGCTGATTCCTCTTCCAGGATGCGAATCACATCCTCTTGCGCCTCGCGGGAATGAATGATGAGGGGTTTGCCGAGCTTGCGGGCAATTTTGATATGCTCCCTGAATCGTATTTGCTGCCATTCCAGATCCCCTTGGCTGCGGAAATAATCCAACCCGGTTTCGCCTATCGCGACCACACCTGGATCATCTGCTATGACAAGCATCTGTTCGCGATCCAATGCCTGTTCGGGACTCGCATTGGGATGGATACCGATCGCAGCCGAGACACATGCATACTCCCGGCCCAGAGCAATGATTTCCGGCCATGTGTCTTTGTCAATCGCAACACACAGCATGTGATGTACGCCCTGGCTTTCCGCCTCTGTGACGATGGCGGGTATTCCGCCAGGCATCTCGATCTCCGTCAAATGACAATGAGAATCAACCAGCACGCTTCACCGCCGATGAGGGTATCTAATACAAGTTACTACTGGACGAGGCTTACTGTGCGTCGGCTGATATCCGGAAGCAGTTACAGCTATATGGTATGTGTAGCGCGATCGGATTTGAGAGCACCGGCCAGTTGGGTTTCTATCTTGTTCTTGGTCGCCCCTTTATCCAGTTCACTGAACTGCACACCGATCCCCGCAGTCTTGTTCCCCTGCGCACCTCTTGGAGTTATCCATACAACCCTGCCCGCAACGGGTAATTTTTCCTTGCTGTCGGTCAGGGTCAACAACATGAACACTTCATCACCCAGTTTATAAGACTTGGCGGTGGGTATGAACAGACCGCCGTTCTTGATGAAAGGCATATAGGAGGCATAAAGGGCGCTCTTATCCCGGATTGTCAATGACAATATGCCTTGTCTCGGGTCACGACCACCTGCAGCACTCACATTACTTGTCCTCTGGTTCCGACGGTTAGATTTTGCCAGTAAATGATGAAATCTTCCAGCAGCCCCTGCTTGCTGAGGTTGAAAGTGCCTGTTGCCAGCGAATAGTTCCTGCTGGCCAAGTCATAACAGGACAAAATCTGCGACAAGTCTAATCCTTTTGCCAACTCTTGCAACTCCGCTGCAATTCCCTTCTCATCCCCCGTGGATGAAACTCTGCACGATTTCAACCTGCTCATTCTGGAAAAATACATCACCAGGCAGGAAAAGACCTCTTGAATGTCAAGTGACTGCCATTTTTCCGCCAGCCGGATGGGATCTGACTTTTTCTTCAGATCTCTGAGGATCTCATAGCGGAGGGTAAGGGTATCATTTTCAAGCATTGCTACTACACGGAGCGGCTCTCCCCGCGTCATCATTAATAAATCACCCAGCTCATGCCCCTCTTTCAACCGTTTGCTTAGCCAGTCAAGTGCAGTTAGATCATAGACCGGGGGAAAGGAAATTCTTTGGCAACGGCTGCGAATCGTTGTCGGTAACCTTGCTGGCTGTTGTGAAACAAGCAGGATCAGTGCATCCCCTGGTGGTTCTTCCAGAACTTTCAACAGAGTATTCGCGGCATTCCAATTCATTCCTTCGGCGGGTGACACGATTGCCACCTTCAGCCCACCGCAATGGCTACTGAGCTGGAAGTAATCAATCAGATCCCTGGCTGCATCCACCTTGATTTGCCTGCTTTCCTCCTCCGGCCCAACCCGCAATAGATCAGGATGGTTCCCGGCGCTCAGTAACACGCAAGAACGGCACTCGCCGCAGGCAACATCCACACCGATTTGCGATTCACAGAGCATTCTGTACGCCAGGCAATCAGCAAACTGTCCGGGACCGGTTCCTTCCGGACCGTCAAGCAGCAGTGCATGGTGGAGTCTGGAATGGTTCCTGGCTTTAAGCAGTTGGTCCCACTGCTTTTGATGCCATGGGAGCAGTTCTAGCATAAGCCCCGTGCGGTGAGTATCTCGATGATTTCAGCCTGCACGACCGCAATCGGCTGCGCTGCGTCAACTACCTTCACTCTATCGGGTTCCTGCTCTGCTATTCTGAGGTAGCCATTGCGGACACGGTGAAAGAAATCGATGGATTCAGATTCAAACCGATCCGCTGCGCTTCTGCCTCCTGCGCGTTGCAGTCCGATGGCCGGATCCATGTCGAACAATATGGTCAGGTCAGGTTTCAATCCCCCCTGTACGAGCGCCTCCAAAGTCCGTATCTGGTCAGTTGCTATACCCCGGCCACCACCCTGATAGGCATAGGTGGCATCGGTAAACCGGTCACAGATAACAACCTCGCCCACAGCCAACGCCGGCCGGATGATTTCTTCCAAGTGCTGACTTCTGGCGCTGAAAATCAGCAACAATTCCGTCATCGCGCTCACACCTGCATCACGGGCATGGAGCAGGAGTTCCCGGATATCTTCCCCGGCCCTGGTACCGCCTGGTTCGCGGCTTAACGTAACCGTTCTCCCAGACTGTTCAATCTGTTTACCGATGAATGCGGCATGAGTACTCTTGCCGGCCCCCTCCACGCCTTCCAGTGTAATGAACAGGCCCCTCGACATCTTCATTCCTGTACCGGCAGAGTGTCCCCTGCGTTGCTGATCTTCTGGTACTTGTCCACGGCCAGGTTGTGTTCTTCCAGTGTGGCGGAGAAATAATGTCGACCATCACCCATGGCTACGAAGTACAGTGATTCCCCTGGTTCAGGATGAAGTGCCGCCCGTATGGAAGCCCTGCCTGGTGAAGCGATCGGTGTCGGCGGCAAGCCGCGATAAAGATAGGTATTGAAGGGTGAATCAATAGTTAGATCCCGCTGCCTGAGATTACCATCATAGGTATCCCCCATGGCGTAGATGACCGTTGGGTCGGTCTGTAATTTCATATTTTGATCCAGCCTGCGCACAAAAACCCCGCCAATGCGTCCACGTTCCTCCTCGGTTGCGGTTTCTTTCTCGATGATTGATGCCATCACGAGCGCTTCATATTCATTCTCATAAGGCAGACCAAGATCCCGTTTGGACCATTCCTCCTCCAGCACGGATTTCATGGAACGGTAACTGCGATGTAGAAACTCGACATCAGTCGTCCCCGACGGGAAATGAAAGGTGTCTGGTAAAAACAATCCTTCCAGGAAGGGTTCCTCCAGGCCAAGCACCTTCATTAGCTGTTCCTGCGACGATGCATGCAAGGTCTTGCGCAGTATAGGGTGGTTGCTTACGACCTGTAAGATTTGTCTGAAATTCCATCCTTCAGGGATGGTGAGTGAATACTGTACCACACGCCCACTTACAAACAGGTCAAGGACTGCATGCGGGCTCATTCCGGGAATCAGTTCGTACTCCCCAGCCTTGATCGATGTGGCCAGTTTGCGCCGGCGGCCGTCGAACATCAGGTAATAGGGTTTCTCCAGCCAACCACGCTGGGCGAGTTCCATACTGATATCACTTAATGTCATACCCTTTTGAACGGTAAAAATGGTGCGTGCCGGCAGGTTCAGCGGTTGAACCATGTATACCTGGACATCATATACCAGCCAACCCACGGTAGCAGCGCCGGCAAGTACCAGCAGCAGGATTGCCGGTAGGAAATAATGTTTCATACAACGCGGATTGTACCGGTTGAGTAGCACTTTTGTCCTGAGAAGTATAGCTCCGGGCCAAAGGATTACATAAAGTGAGCCCGGTAACAGAGCTCACCGACTGCGTCTGAAAATCAATGTCCCGTTGGTACCGCCAAAGCCAAAAGAATTGGAAAGGGCGATCTCCATTTTCATCTCTCGGCCTTTATGCGGAACGTAATCAAGATCACATTCAGGATCCGGATTCTCCAGATTAATGGTCGGTGGCGCCACCTGATCACGCAGGGCAAGGATGGAAATAATCGCCTCCACGCCGCCCGCTGCGCCTAACATATGTCCCGTCATTGATTTAGTGGAACTTATGCTAAGTTTGTATGCGTGATCCTTGAAAACCTGTTTGACGGCATTGCTTTCGATTACATCGCCGGCAGGCGTGGAGGTGCCATGCGCGTTTATATAATCAACGGATTCCAGATTGATAGCGGCATTTTCAATGGCATTCTGCATACTGAGGACGGCACCCTCGCCGCCAGGTGACGGCAAGGTCATATGGTAAGCATCCCCACTCATACCATAACCGATTACTTCGGCATAAATACGGGCTCCCCGGGTCACGGCATGTCCGTATTCCTCAAGCACGATTACACCGGCGCCGTCGCTTAGGACAAAACCATCCCGATCACGATCCCAGGGGCGGCTGGCCCCCTTCGGATCGTCATTTCGTGTTGAAAGCGCCTTGGCATTTGCAAACCCGGCAAGCCCTGTTGGCGATGTTGCCATTTCAGCGCCGCCTGCCACCATGACATCCGCATCACCATACTCAATGATTCGTGCAGCCGTTCCGATGTTGTGTGTTCCTGTTGTGCATGCGGTTACGATTGCGAAATTCGGCCCCTTGGCCCCGATACGGATGGAAAGATTTCCCGAGATCATATTGATGATATTACTTGGCACGAAAAAAGGGCTGATCCTGCGCGGACCGCTTTCCAGAATGGTCTGCATTCCCTGTTCGATACCGCCAAGACCTCCGATACCGGAACCTATGGCGACCCCTACCCTGTGGGAATTGCTCTCGTTGATGACCAGTCCGGAATCCTCAAACGCCTGTAGTCCCGCAGCCATCCCGTAATGCATAAAAGTATCCATCTTCTTGATATCTTTCCGGGGGATGTATTCTTCAGCATTAAAGTTCTTGATGGATCCCCCGAAACGTACTGGATAATCCGTCACGTCAAAATGGGTCAAAAGTGCAATTCCACTCACCCCGTTCAACAGGTTTTTCCATGTGTCCGCTACATTGTTTCCAACGGGCGTTACCATCCCAAGGCCCGTGACAACTACCCGGCGTTTAGTCACTCGAATTCCACAAAAGCATCTGAATTAATGAAAAAGGCCGCGAAATCGCGGCCCGATTGGTGTTTATTAGCGAACAGATTATTCCATATGGGCTGTTACGTAATCGATAGCCTGCTGGACGGTAGTAATCTTTTCCGCCTCCTCATCAGGTATTTCAGTCTTGAATTCCTCTTCCAGCGCCATTACCAGTTCAACGGTATCCAGCGAATCTGCTCCCAGATCATCCACGAAGGATGCCTCGTTATTTACTTCTTCTTCTTTAACGCCTAGTTGTTCTACGACAATTTTTTTAACGCGTTCTTCAATACTACTCATGATTTGTATGACCTCCCTTCACGGTCTGAGGGCCGAAATGCGGATGTTAGTTTAGAGAAAAGCCATTAACTTGCAAGCTTGATAATTGTTAAAAAATTTATTTTTGTATAAACAGTCAGTTGCAGGATATTTATCAGCAAATATCTGGAGATGTAATCAGACCATGTACATCCCTCCATTGACATTTATCGTTTCCCCGGTGATGTAAGATGCATCATCAGATGCCAGGAATTTTACAGTATTGGCTACTTCATCAACGTGGCCCAATCTGCCCAGCGCGATACGTTCCTGTAAACTGGTTTGTTGTTCTTCGCTAAGAGCTGCCGTCATGTCCGTATCGATAAAACCCGGCGCCAGGGTGTTAACTGTAATATTCCTGCTTCCTACCTCCCTGGCAAGCGACCTGGTAAAGCCGATCATACCGGCCTTGGCAGCGGCATAGTTGGTCTGTCCGGGGTTACCGGAAAACGCAACTACAGAGCTGATATTGATAATCCGGCCAAACCGGGCCTTTACCATGCCACGGAGACAGATCCGGCAAAGGTGATAAACAGAATCCAGATTGATAGCTATTACGTCACTCCATTCTTCCTCTTTCATTCTGAGAAACAAATTGTCCCTGGTGACCCCTGCATTGTTCACCAGTATCAGGGGCGAATGACCAGCTGCGGATAGTAGGTCAGCGAATTTCTCACGTGAAGTTCGATCTTTCACATCCAACACCAGACCCTGCCCATTGATCCCCGTTTCCGCAAATCCCTTGGTAATACCCTGGCTACCGTTTTCCGTGGTTGCGGTGCCTATAACATAGGCACCATTGGTTCCTAGAACCCGTGCGATGGCCTTGCCGATACCACGGCTGGCACCTGTTACCAGGGCAATCCTGCCACTGAAAATCTGCGTCATTTAGCTCAACTCTCCCAAGGCTGCCTTGAGGGACAGCGGATCATATACCGCCTGCGCCACAATATCCGGATGAATCCGTTTACACAAACCCGTCAAGACCTTCCCAGGTCCGCACTCGATTATACGGCTGATCCCTGTTTCCACGAGTCTGTTGATTCCTCTGTGCCAGTAGACAGGTTGATGCAATTGTTCCTGCAGTGAAGTCCGGATTGCCCCTGCTTTCGTGCGTGGAACACTATCGGAATTCTGCACCACCCGGATCGCAGCGTCCCTTAATTCGAGCTTGTCTAATAATACTCCCAGTCGCTCGGCGGCAGGACGCATCAATGCACAATGCGACGGAACACTGACGGGCAGTACTACGGCGCGCCTGGCTCCAGCCAGTTTTGCCGCATGAACGGCAGCCGCTACCGCATCGGCATGGCCAGAAATAACTACCTGGCCAGGCGCATTGAAATTAGCGGGAGAGACGATACGATCACCGCTTGTTTTGCCACAAACTTCGATTATTTTTTCATCATCCAATCCCAGGATCGCGGCCATCGCGCCTGTCCCTTCAGGTACAGCCTCCTGCATATATCGTCCCCGCTCGGAAACCAGACTCACCGCATCGGCAAACTCCAGTACCCCTGCACAGACCAACGCAGTGTATTCTCCCAGACTATGTCCGGCGACAATTTCCGGGTTTGGTCCGCCGGCAGATTGCCATACCCTCCAGCAGGCGTAACCTGCCGCCAGCATGGCAGGCTGTGTATTGACAGTCCGGTCCAGTTCAGTCGCTGGCCCTTCTAGTACGAGTTTCCAGAGATTGTAACCCAGACGAGTGGAGGCCTCCTCGAAGACCTCTTTGACTTCAGGATAGGTTGAACTCAGATCCGCAAGCATGCCGACTGATTGTGACCCCTGCCCGGGAAAAACAATTGCTATCGTCATGTTCGTCAGTTATTCATGAATATTTCGCCCAGGGTCGAGTACGCGCTGCGTTTATTTGTCACTGCGATTTATCAGCTGCAGTGACGAGCTTATTTCAGTATCGAATCAATGCAGAACCCCAGGTAAAGCCACCACCGAATGCCTCCAGTAGAAGTATCTCTTGCGGTTTAATATCCCCCCTCCGTACCGCTGTATCCAGCGCGAGCGGAATTGATCCACCTGATGTGTTACCCTGTTCAGCCAAGGTCAGCACCACTTTCCCCATCGGGAGATTCAGTCTTTTAGCCGTCGCTGCGATTATCCTGATGTTGGCTTGGTGCGGAACCAGCCAATCGATATCATCACGCGTGAAATTATTTGCTGCCAGCGTCTCGTCAACGATTTCATCCAGTTTTTTTACCGCAACCCTGAATACTTCGTTACCCTTCATCCGCATATAGGGTTCAGCATTCGGCATGGATGCACCACCTGGCACATAGAGCAGATCAGCCTGGCGCCCGTCAGCATGCAGGT
>MGYR01000088.1 GCA_001801825.1 Gammaproteobacteria bacterium RIFCSPLOWO2_02_FULL_56_15
CATTGAGCATCTCGTTGACGAAGACCCCGCCTTCCTTGGAACGCAACACCGCCAGCGCTCCCGCGACATGGGGTGTGGCCATGGAAGTTCCGCTCAGCATAGCCGTGGCATTGCGGGGGAACGTGCCATCAGGGATCGCCGCCGTGATCCGGCTCCCCGGAGCCAGCAGGTCCAGGATCTGGGCACTGTTGGAAAATCCGGCCACTGCATCCGCATCGGTGGTCGCGCCCACGCTGATTACGGAGGAAATGCAGGCAGGGGAACTGATACTACTCGTATAGGATTCATTACCGGAGGCGGCTACCGTGGCAATCTGAACATCCCGGAGTTGTTCCAGGGCCGCGGTCAGGACCGGCTCGTCATTATCACAGGCATAGGCGTAGCTGCCGCCTCCCAGGCTCATGTTGACTGCTGCGATGGTGGGGTAATTCACCCGCTGCTCGTAGACATGCTCCAGGGCGGCGATGAGGTCCGAAGTATAGGTCAGCAGGCAATCGCCCGTACCACCACAGAGTTCCGTGTCCGTGACACGGGAGAAGACCTGGATCGCCATCACCTGTGCATCCCGCGCCACACCATACAGGCCGGCAGTTGCATCATGGCCTGCGGCGATCGCGGCCACGTGGGTGCCGTGCTCGCAACCGTCTACACACGGGACAGCGGCGCCCGGACCGATCCGGGAATCGAGCCCTCCGGGACACAGGGACTCCGAGAATATGCCGCTGGTGGAGTAGCAGGCCTCATGGACGACCTTGCCGGCCAGCATGTCATGGGAGGCATCGACACCAGTATCCAGCACCGCAACGACCTGGCCTACACCGCTGAAGCCCTGATCCCAGGCAACATCGGCCCCGATCAGGGGAACGCTGACGTCCAGCGCCGGGGCATACAGCCGGTCCGCATATACCCCGGTGATATCCGGATCCCACAGGGCGATTTGCAGCTCCGCCTCATCCAGTTCCATGGCGAGGTAGGGCAGATATTGATACTTGCGGACAGTCTTGCTCGCACCCTTCTGCAACAGGGACAATACGCGTCCTTGCTTCGCCGCCAAGCTGTCGCTCCGGGTTGCATCCATGTCCTGCCCCTGGATTTCCGGGAGATCCAGCCTCAGGATAACCCTGACCGCACCCCGGACCTCAGCCTGTCGCTGGAGGTCCTGGACCTCTGCGGAATCTTTGTCCCCTGGGGCCGCGGCCAAATCCGCACCGGCAATGCATAAGATCAGAGACAGACACGATAGGAAAAGCACGCCGCAGGCGTGATACATCGGTTGCAGGGGAATAATGGCAGAAAGGCTTTTCATGAGATCCCGGATACTGATGGCACGTTTATCCACAGCTTCCGTCTGCGGAAGGATGGGTGTGCATAGCGGGTACTCTCACCTCGGTGAGCAGGTGTTGCCAAACTGCAGTGTGGATCAAGTGTGATTACTGGAAACTGATTCGTTGTTATTCCAGGGCTTTTTTGATGACCGGCAACAGGATGGTAAACCCATCGTCCTCTTCACAGGCATTGCCTATACCGTTGCCATCGGAATCGAGTTGATCGCTGTTGTCTACCAGCTTGCAGTTATCGGAATTATCGCCGATGCCGTCACCATCCGTATCCATGGATTCACTCGCATCCAGGGGGAAGGCATCGCTGCTGTCCGGCACGCTATCGTTGTCATCGTCCGGATCGCAGGCATCTCCCAAGGCATCGCCATCCAGGTTTGCCTGGTCTGAGTTCGGCACCAGCGGGCAGTTATCCGTAGCATCCTCATCGCCATCTCCATCCGTATCCGCACCCGCGTCGCAGACATCCCCTACACCGTCACTATCCCCGTCCGCCTGATCAGAGTTCGCCACCAGCGGGCAGTTGTCCCCGTTATTCCCCACGCCATCACTGTCCGTATCAGCGGATTCATTGGCATCCAGCGGGAAGGCATCCGCACCATCCAGGACCCCATCGTTGTCATCATCCGGATCACAGGCATCGCCCATGGCGTCCCCGTCCGTGTTCGCCTGGCCGGTGTTCACCACCAGCGGGCAGTTGTCACTGCCGTCCGCTACCGTGTCCCCGTCATCATCCGGGTCACAGACATCCCCGAGGCCATCCCCATCCAGATTCGCCTGGTCCGCGTTCACCACCAGCGGGCAGTTGTCGCTGCCGTCCGCTACCGTGTCCCCGTCATCATCCGGGTCACAGGCGTCCCCGAGACCATCCCCGTCCGTGTTCGCCTGGTTAGTGTTCACCACCAGCGGGCAGTTGTCGCTGCCGTCCGCCACCGTGTCCCCGTCATCATCCGGGTCACAGGCGTCCCCGAGACTGTCTATGTCGGTATCCAGTTGATCTGTGTTTGCGACAACAGGGCAATTGTCCTCAAATCTACCAATGCTATCTGCATCCGTGTCATAGATCGCCACTACGCCGGCAATGTCATCAGCCTGGAGGTCGACGATGGTATCACCCACATCCTGGTTGGCACGCATGATAACATCGGGGTCACCGACCGGGTGGCCAAGGCCTACGATATGTCCCAGTTCATGGACCGCGACCCGTCGGAATTCACCTATATTCAGAAATGGCGCCTCGGCCCAGGGACCGTCGTATACATTCCATAGAAATCCGTCATTAAAAATGATCCCCCCCTTGGTAATGTAATTCTTACTGCCATCAATGATGGTCTCGGTCAGAGTGATGGCAATGACACCCTCATTCCATGCAAGCCCACACACATTGACGCTGAAAGAAACGCCATTCTTTGGTGGGAGATCAGCCGCACAGGGGTCGGCAAAAGTCTGGGCCGTCAGGTCAATCTTGAATACAGTATTCGTGTTCCATTTAGCCATGGCCTCGATAAAGGCATTGTTCCATAGCTGCGGGGCGGTATCGTCAGCAGGCTGGTTTTGCGCCGTGATGTTCACGTAAAAGCCCGCTTGCCCGGCTTCCCACTCCTCGCCGGAGAGTTCATAAGCGAGGCCGGAACCGGGCACGACGAGCAGATACATCAGGGAGAAAGAGCAGAGCAGACGTGACGGGTTCATGGCGCCAGCTCCCGCAACTTCTGTTTGAATACCCCGATCTCAAGACCCGCCTCGGGATCAGCAGAAGCCCCGAATACCAACCCTTCCGCCACGCCACTGCTGCGCTTGTCCATGGCCTTGTCCGCAACCGGTTTCATATCCGTAATCGGCCGGCCGTCATGGGTGGTCACACGCCGCACACCGCTGCGGTCGCGGTGCACCAGGAGGTGCCCCTGGTTCCAGCCATAGAGTGGATGCACCTGCATCCGTTCCAGGGATTCGACGAAATAGATCCCTTCCTCACCAATCTCGGGATAGTGCATCTCACTCACGTGAAGACCCCGGCCATCCGGCAGGGTACCCCCGAGAAAACGCAGTTCAATCGTATTTTCCGGGTAACTGCCGTGGATCACCTCCAGGATCTCAAAGCTTACCAAGGTGTAAATCATCCGGCTTCCTTCCGGTTGCAGGGTTTCGATACTGCTCACCCGTCCTTCAAATACCAGGGCGGAGCGATGCAGCATCCGATCAAGGCTCACACCCAGGACAGTGGTCGCATTGGCAGAAAACGAGAGTACCAGCAGACCCAGCAGGCTGCACAGACGGAACCGCCTCGATAGGGCTGGGCAGCGGACATTCTTGACAGCTTTCATAATCATTCACCCCTTAGCATGTAGCAATCAGGAGATAACTTGGTGGATCGGCGGATCCAGGGTAGATCAAGTATAGGCGGTATTGCCACTGCTGGTTTGTCATATGAGACTGATTTAACATAATCAATGAGGCTGCTGATGGCATGGGAAAACCCGCACAAAATCCCATGTATTCAGCCGATTTCGATCGCTCACGCTGCATCCATGCCTTTGAGTACCAGATCGGTAAAACTGACGATACCGATTACCTGCCCATCTTCAATCACCGGCGCACGGGAGATATCAAAGCGGTCGAATAACCTGGCACAGTAACGCACGTCCATCCGGCTATCCACCGAGATGACCGGCTTGGCCATGATTTCATAGACATTGACCCGTTCCGGAGCTTTATCGACCGCCAGAACCTTCCTGGCGATATCCGAGATCAGCAATACCCCGAATTCGTCATCCTCGTGGCGTTTGTTGACGATCAGGCACTTGTTCTGGACATGTTGCATCTTGCGCAGCGCTGTTGCTATCGTCTCCATGCCATCGATGAAATCCACCTTCGGTTTCATCACATCGCATACATGGATGATCTGTCTTTCTGCTTTCTCGTTCATATCTTTTCCTCCACGACTTCGGTCAGCTCTTTTACCTGGTTTGCCACTCCGACGGCGTCCTCTACGTCGATCTGGAAGGCGATGCCGATACCCGGGGATTGATCAAATCCCGCCACTTCGGCGATGGTCTCCAGTATCTTTCTCGACAAATGTTCTTCCACGAGGAACAGGAGCATGTTGCGCTGGGTTTCCAGCGTCAGGCCGAAAAAGGTTGTCGCCTTCTCGATCCCTTCCCCGCGGGCCTGATTGAGCACGGTAGAGCCGGTAGCCCCGCTGGATCTTGCAGCATCGAGTACCAGCTCGGATTTCTTATCCTCCACCAGGGCAATAATCAGTTTAAAGTGCATTTCTTTTCTCCTGTGAATGAGCTGCGCCACGGAAGCGGGCCGCCCTCCAGGCGGCGATCTGGGCGTAGGCCATGACCGTACAGATTGGGAACAGACAGGCATAAGCAATCAGCCCGAAACCATCCAGCAGCGGGCTGCGCCCCGGCACCGTCTCAGCGAGACCCAACCCGAGCGCCGTGACCACCGGCACCGTGACCGTAGAAGTGGTCACCCCACCGGAATCATACGCCAGAGCGATAATCATCCGTGGCGCGAATAGCGTCTGGATAATGAGGAGGACGTAGGCCATCATGATATAGAGAGGCAAGGAGGCGCCCGTGATAATCCGGTAGGTTCCCAAGGATATGCCGATTGCCATTCCTGTCGCCACGGCAATCCGCAAACCCCAGACCCCGATGGCGCCGCCGGAAACAGAATGGGCCTTGATCGCCACGGCAAGCAAAGCGGGTTCGGCCAAAGTGGTTGAGAACCCGATGGTAAAGGCAAAAACATACACCCACGCATAATCCCGCCAGCTCAGCGCCGCCTCCATCTGCTGCAGACCGCCATGCAGGAAGACCGGATCCGTCAATTGCGCCGCCATCAGGCGGCCCAGTGGAAACAGCGCCTTCTCCAGTCCCACCAAAAACAGCGTCATTCCCGCCAGCACACACAGCAGCCCGGGGATGAGCTTCCTGAGATTGGGCACGGGTTGGCGAATCACCAGCCACTGGAAGCCGAAGATAATCGCCATGATAGGCGCCACATCCCGGGCGGTGGCCAGCAGCGTTTGCAGGATCTGCTGCAACAATATCATCTGAACATCATCCCGTACGCCATGTCCAGATGAATAAAGCGTCCGCTGCGAATACTGAGCATCAATATCATCAGAACATCATCCCGTATGCCATGTCCAGATGAATAAAGCGTCCACTGCGAATACTGAGCAACAATATCATCAGAACATCATCCCGTAAGCCATTACAAAAACGATGGGCGTCAGGGAAGCCAAGGCGATGAGCCCGAACCCGTCGATCATGGGGTTCCTTCCCTTGATACTGGAAGCCAGTCCCACCCCGAGTGCGGTCACCAGCGGCACGGTAATTGTTGAGGTAGTGACTCCACCGGAATCATAGGCGATTCCGATGATCTCCCTCGGGGCAAATGGCGTCAAGAGGATAATCCCGCTGTAACCGGCGATGATCAGGTACTGGATCGGCCAGCCTTTGATGATCCGTAAGACACCAATAACG
>MGYR01000089.1:0-243 GCA_001801825.1 Gammaproteobacteria bacterium RIFCSPLOWO2_02_FULL_56_15
CTCCTTCTCCGTCACCGCCTTTTGCAACCCCTGTAATTCCCACAATACGTGGGGCATCGCAACACCCTTGAACTGCAAATTATTAACCCCGAACGGCCGTGTTGGGTCAAGATAGAACGTCATGAGAAAAGTGTAGAGCCAGTCAGCACCGCGCGCACGCGAGATTACGGAAAGATCCGGCGGTATCATTCCAAAGTAACTGCGGGCATCTTCCTTGCGCATTGCGACAGTCATGGTATCGCC
>MGYR01000089.1:251-6456 GCA_001801825.1 Gammaproteobacteria bacterium RIFCSPLOWO2_02_FULL_56_15
CTGTCCCGAACATCAGGTTCTCTTTCAACACCTCCTCGGTGATACCCAGATCTTCTACCATGCGATTGAACCTCATGTAAGAGGCGGAATGGCAACTCAGGCAATAGTTGACGAAGATCCTGGCGCCTCGCTGGAGCGAAGCTCGATCGGAAAGGTCCACCTTGGCGTGCATGACCACACTACCATCTCCCGATGCGAAGGCAGTCCCAGTGCACAGTAAAAAGTAGCAGAGAAGTATCGAAGGTCTCATATTACGTAACCCTTTCCGGCACTGATTTGTCATTATCGGTGCTGGTATAAAACGGCATCAGGATAAAAAACAGGAAATAGACCACTGTAAAGAACCGTGCTATCCAGGTATACAACGGGGTTGCCAGTTGCATTCCGAGCCAGCCCAGCGAAAGGAAACTGATGACAAAGGCAGCCAGAGCAGTCTTGTATTTCCAGCCACGGTAGCGTAATGATTTTACCGGACTGCGATCGATCCAGGGCAACAGAAAGAATAGGGCGCTGGCCAGAAACATGGCGATGACACCGCCCAGCTGATGCGGGATCGCCCTGAGAATGGCGTAATAGGTGGTGAAATACCAGAGCGGCGCAATATGTTCGGGGGTCTTAAGGGGATCTGCCGGAACGAAATTCGCCGCCTCCAGGAAGTACCCGCCCATGCCCGGTGCGTAGAAAATCACCATGGCGAAACCTATGGCGAAAATCAGCACGGCAACCAGATCCTTTACCGTATAGTAGGGATGAAATGGTATCCCATCCAGCGGCACACCATTGGCATCCTTGTTCTTCTTGATCTCCACTCCATCCGGATTGTTAGAACCCACATGATGCAGAGCCAGGATGTGCGCTCCGGTAAGGGCGCATAGCAACAACGGGAAAGCGATTACATGCAGCGAGAAGAACCGGTTCAAGGTGACATCGGAGACCACATAATCCCCCCGGATCCAGAGCGCCAGTCCTTCACCAATCACCGGTATGGTGCCGAACAGGGAAATGATGACCTGCGCACCCCAGAAGGACATCTGTCCCCAGGGCAACAGGTAGCCAAGGAAAGCCTCTCCCATAAGCACGAGGTACATGACCATGCCGATGATCCAGATCAACTCCCTCGGTTTCTTGTATGAACCGTATATGAGACCACGGTACATATGCAGGTAGACTGCGAAAAAGAATGCTGAGGAACCGGTGGAATGCATATACCGGATCACCCATCCCCACTCAACATCGCGCATGATGTACTCGACGGAGGCGAAAGCCAGGTCCGCGGATGGTTTGTAATTCATGGTCAGCCAGATGCCGGTCAGGATCTGGATGGCCAGTACGACCATGCTGATGACACCGAATACATACCAGAAGTTGAAGTTCTTCGGTGCATAATACTTGGCGGCATGCTCATTCCAGAGCTGGGTCATGGGGAAGCGGTCATCCACCCAGTCCCGTAACGCAAAGAGATAGCGAACGGCTGTATTCATCAGCTGACCCCCGAATCATCGCCGATCAACACAAGGGTGTCGCTCAGGTATTTATGGGGCGGTATTACCAGGTTGGTGGGCGCTGGAAAATTTTTGTAGACCCGTCCCGCCAGATCAAACAATGTCCCATGACACGGGCAAAAGAAACCTCCTTTCCACTCAGGCCCCAGGTCATGCTCATCCTCTTCCGCCACATAGGAAGGGGAACAGCCCAGGTGCGTGCATAGCCCCAGTACAATCAGATATTCGGGTTTAATTGAGCGATACTCATTTCTGGCGTATTCGGGCTGTTGATTCTCCTCGGACTGCGGATCGCGGATCTGTGGGCCGGGATTCGCCAGTTGTTCGAGGGTCTCGTTCGTTCTGCGCAGGATCCAGACCGGTTTGCCCTGCCACTTCTCGATCTTACGCTCGCCGGGTTGCAGATCACCCAGATCCACTTCCACCGGAGCGCCAATCGCCTTGGTCTTGGCGCTGGGTGTCATGGAGGCTATAAAGGGTACTGATGTCGCAGCCGCACCGACTCCACCGACTACCGTAGCGGTAGTGGTGAGGAAGCGACGGCGGCTTTTATCAATCCCATCGTCATTCATCTTTGTGTCCTCAAACTTATCTGATACGGGGTATAAAAACAGCCAGCGATTGTAACATGATTGAGGTAAACTTTGACTGTTAAAATATACAACCACGGCGAGATTTCCTGAACAATATGACTTACCGACCCGGACAAATATTACTGTTCCTCCTCCAATCGGTTACTGCCGGACTCGCACTTGCCTTCCTGCTGCTTTACCTCTTGCCAGCCCTTGGCCTACTGAGTCCCGGTGAAGATTCTGAGCTGCGATATCCAGTACATCCTGACCCCGCAACAGAGGGCAGGGTCTCCTACAATCGTGCCGTGCTGGTTTCCGCCCCGGCAGTGGTGAATATCTACGCCACCAAGGTCACTAGAACCCGGCCTCATCCTTTATTCCAGGATCCCCTGTTCAGACGTTTTTTCGGTGACCAGGAAGCAGATCAGCGCGCCACGAATTTGGGCTCCGGGGTAATCATGAGCAGTGACGGGATACTGATCACCAATTCCCATATCGTCAAGGAAGCGGACGAAATCGGTGTAACTCTGGCCGACGGTCGCCAGATCCTCGCTGAGGTAATCGGGATCGACGGCGCCACCGACTTGGCCGTACTACGGATAGACCTGAATGAACTTCCCGCCATTCCCATCGGTGATTCCGACCGGCTACAGGTTGGGGATATTGTCCTGGCAATCGGCAATCCTTATGACCTCAGCCAGACCGTCACCCAGGGCATCGTCAGTGCGGTAGGCCGCAACCGGCTCGGGATCTCAACCTTCGAAAATTTTATTCAGACTGACGCTGATATCAACCCCGGGAATTCCGGAGGGGCTCTGATCAATACGGCAGGGGAATTGATCGGTATCAATACGGCCATCTATTCACCAAGTGGTGGATCCCAGGGCATCGGTTTTGCCATCCCCATCAATGTAGTCACACATGTTATGCAGTCTTTGATCGAATATGGACATGTCATCCGCGGCTGGTTGGGGATCGAGGCACAGGTCGTACCTCCTGATATGCGTAATAGCCAGGGTACGCAACAGCCCGGTGTCCTGGTGGCTGGCGTCATGCAGAACAGCCCCGCCGCTCGCGCAAATATCATACCGGGAGATATCATCATCGAAATCAACGGGGTGTCAGTTGACAGTCCTTATGGGGCAATCCAGATGATCGCGGAGAGAACCCCAGGCACCTCCGTGGACATCCTTCTACTCCGCGGTTGGCAGGAATTCCGCGTGCAAGCGATCGTCAGCGAGCGTCCGGAAATGGAAGGCGCAAGGTAGCTCATGGTCATTCAGCAAATATCAAGAACTGGATCAATCCTCAGGCCATGAACCGATACTGGAGCAAGAGACTTGGCGAAATCACGGCCTATCAGGCGGGTGAACAACCACAGGACCGTACTTACATCAAGCTGAATACCAATGAAAACCCCTACCCACCTTCCGGGAAGGTGCTTGCGCGGCTGAACCAGGTAGACACGGAAATGTTGCGGCGTTATCCGGATCCGGATGCACGGCTGCTGAAGCAGGCCATCGCTTCCTATTATGACCTCGAACCGGGCATGGTATTTACCGGTAATGGTTCCGATGAAGTGCTGGGTCACGTATTCATGGCCTTCTTTGATCAATCGGCACCTGTCTGTTTTCCGGATATCACTTACAGTTTCTATCCGATCTACTGCGCACGCTACGGACTCTCCTATATACAGATACCCTTGACCAGCGATTTCCGTATCGATCCCGACACCTACCCCGATCGCTGCGGCGGTATCATCCTGGCCAACCCCAACGCCCCGACCGGCCGGTTTCTTGAACCAGCTCAGATAAAAAAACTTCTGGGGCGCAATCCAGACTCCGTCATCGTGATCGATGAGGCCTATATCGATTTCGGTGGAGCCAGTTGCATCCCGATGATCAGGGAATATCCAAATCTGCTGGTGGTGCAGACACTCTCCAAGTCCCGCTCACTGGCGGGCCTCCGGGTTGGGTTCGCACTGGGTCAAATGGGCCTGATCTGCGGGCTCGAGATTGCCAAGAATTCCTTCAACTCCTATCCGTTGGGGAGCCTTGCAATTGCCGGCGCCATCGAGGCCATCAACGATCAGGACCACTATCTTCAATGCACCGGGAAGGTGGCGGAAACACGTGACTGGCTCTCGGGATGCCTGCTTGGGCTGGGCTTTGATGTGATCCCTTCGCTGGCGAATTTTCTGATGATCCGCCATGCTTCGGTCCAGGCTGAGGTGTTATACCAGAAACTGCGGGAACGCGGCATCCTGGTCCGTTATTTCAATGCGCCGAGGATCAGTGATTACATCAGGGTGAGCATTGGGACCCGTGCTGACATGCAGGAGTTTCTGAGAAACATCGGCGAGATCACGGCAGCGGGCACCAGTATTGGAACCAAAGCGGTTTCCCTGCCGCTGTAACAGCGAGTCATTTTTTCATTCGATATTCGGCGGCCCGTGCATGGGCAGTCAATCCCTCTCCCCTGGCCAGCCGTGATGCCACAGGAGCGATCCGTCCCGCCGAGTCCTCGGTGCACATCAGTACAGAGCTGCGTTTCTGAAAATCATAGACGCCCAGAGGGGAGGAGAAACGTGCACTCCTGGCAGTCGGGAGCACATGGTTGGGACCGGCGCAATAATCCCCCAGGGCTTCCGCTGCATAGCTTCCCAGAAAAATCGCCCCGGCATGGCGTATATCCCGCAACAGGGTCTGCGGGTCCAACACCGAAAGTTCCAGGTGTTCCGGGGCGATGCGATTAACGACATCCGCCGCCTCCTGCAGGTCAGCGACCTTGATAAACAATCCGTTCTGCACGAGTGACTGTCGGATGATGGGCGCTCGTTCCATTTCCGGCAACAGGCGGTCGATGCTGGCGGCTACGGCGCCTATGAATTCCTGATCGGTGCAGATCAGTATCGCCCTGGCCGCTTCATCATGTTCAGCCTGGGCGAACATGTCCATGGCAACCCAGTCTGGATTGCTGTTCCCGTCACTAACCACTACGACTTCGGATGGACCAGCCAGCATATCGATGCCGGTGATTCCAAAAACCTGCCGTTTTGCCTCGGTGACATAACGTCCTCCCGGACCCACAATCTTGTCCACCGCCGGTACGCTTTTAGTACCATAGGCCAGTGCGCCGATTGCCTGCGCCCCGCCGATACTGAAGATCGATTCAATTCCCAGCAGACTCGCCGCTGCGAGGACCACAGGGGATAGGTTGCCTTGAGGTGCAGGCGCCACCATGATGATGTCCTGCACACCCGCCACCTGCGCG
Source organism: Gammaproteobacteria bacterium RIFCSPLOWO2_02_FULL_56_15 (assembly GCA_001801825.1). Taxonomy (GTDB): domain Bacteria; phylum Pseudomonadota; class Gammaproteobacteria; order Eutrophobiales; family Eutrophobiaceae; genus 2-02-FULL-56-15. The sequence goes on from MGYR01000089.1 coordinate 5,599, forward strand.
GGTATGACGTTCATCAGAACGGAAGAAGGGTAGTCTGCCCTGCCCCCGGGCACATAAACACCGACGTGGTCGAGCGGGGTGACCTGCTGACCGAGCAGATTGCCTTCCGAATCCTCATAAAACCAGGAATCTGACTTCTGGTGTTCATGATAATTCCGTATCCGATCCGCCGCCGCCTGCAGGGCGGCACGCAGATCATCCGGCAGGGACGCAAGCGCGGACCGCGCGGTTTCGGGCCTCACAACTAGATCCTGTATCCCGGCCGTACGCCGGTCAAAGCGATTGGTAAATTCCAGCAGTGCCTGATCTCCGCGGGTTTTGATCGCCGCGAGGATCTCTCGCACCTGCAACGCGAGCTCCGGATCAAGCTCCATAATCGAGGCCAGGAGTTGCTCCAGTTTTGTACTGAACCCACTTTCAGCACTGTCCAGGAATGCGATCTCCATCATGCATCCACCAGCGCGGCAAGGGTCTTGATGAATGGTTTTATCAATCCCTGCTTCATCTTCATCGATGCCTTGTTGACTACCAGCCGGGAAGTAATGTCCGCAATCATGTCCAGCGTGACCAGACCATTGGCCTGCAGTGTGCCGCCGGTATCCACCAAGTCCACGATCAGATCTGCAAGCCCCAGGATCGGCGCCAGTTCCATGGAACCATAAAGCCTGATGATCTCCACCTGCCGGCCCAGATCGGCATAGTAGTTACGCGTGGTATTCACATATTTGGTGGCAACACGAAACCTCCCTTCCGGCCTGGGTTGACCGGCGGGACCCGCAAGCATCAGACGGCAGCGGGCAATACCGAGGTCCACCGGCTCATAAAGACCATCCCCTTCATACTCGAGCAATACATCCT
>MGYR01000089.1:6516-7059 GCA_001801825.1 Gammaproteobacteria bacterium RIFCSPLOWO2_02_FULL_56_15
ACATACACCGGAACATCGGCAGCCCGGACAATGATCAACCGGATACCCGGGTGATTCGTTTCCAGCACGAGTTTCCTCGATAGTTCCGGATCCTCAAGCGGGACAATATCCATTCTGGCGAGCAGGGGCAGGGACTCTTTCAGTATCCGACCTTTGGATACGGCTATGGTAAGCGTCTCGGGCATGTTTATCATTCTAGTACTGTCGATCCAACCGATCAGTCGTATGGTGCTGCTTCACACGGTTCAATTCAGCAGGGAGGAAGGAACCCGCTTAATCCTGGCGCCCAGAAGGGTCAGTTTCTCCTCGATGGTCTCATAGCCCCGGTCGATATGGTAGATACGATCCACCACGGTATTGCCCTTCGCCACCAGGCCGGCCAGCACCAGGCTGGCTGAGGCGCGCAGGTCCGTGGCCATCACCGGGGCACTGGTCAGGTGTTTGACACCCTTGCAGATTGCCGTATTACCCTCAAGCCGCACCTTGGCGCCCATGCGTTGCAGTTCCTGGACATGCATGAAACGGTTTTCAAATACATTCTCC
>MGYR01000090.1:0-10028 GCA_001801825.1 Gammaproteobacteria bacterium RIFCSPLOWO2_02_FULL_56_15
GGCACTGGAACCGCATGACCGGGCCATGGCCAATTACCAATTGGCCCGGACCTGGCATGTCCTGGGTGAGGCTGAAAAAGCCAGGAAGTACCTGCTGGAGACACTGGATATCGCGCCGCACTACCGTCCGGCCCAGAAACTATTGCTGGAACTGGCGCAACCCGAAACCCGAATGACCAACTGATGAGAGCAAAAAGATGGATGAATCCAAAGCGGTAATACAAGATTTTGCAACCGATGAGATCCGATCGCTGGTAGGCGGTTTCCATGCGGCAATGGGCCGCATCCGCGAACAGGTCGGCCGTGTGATCGTGGGTCAGGACGACGTGGTGGAGCATCTCTTGATCACTTTGCTGGTAGGGGGGCATTGCCTGATCACGGGCATGCCGGGAACGGCCAAGACCCTGCTGGTCCGTACCCTGGCCACTGCGCTCGGGCTGATGTACAAGCGCATCCAGTTCACGCCGGATCTGATGCCTACGGATGTTACGGGCACGGATATCATTGAAGAGGACTCGACCACCGGGCACCGTGTCTGGACCTTTGTTCCGGGCCCGGTGTTCACGAATGTACTGCTGGCTGACGAGATCAACCGCACCCCGCCGAAAACCCAGTCTGCCCTGTTGGAGGCCATGCAGGAGCAATCGGTGACGGTGCGCGGCAAGCTCAATCAGTTGGACCCCCCCTTTTTCGTGCTCGCCACCCAGAATCCCATCGAACTTGAGGGCACCTATCCGCTGCCGGAGGCCCAACTCGACCGTTTCCTGTTCAATGTCATCCTGGATTATCTGGATAATGAGGAGGAAATGACAGTGGTGAACCGCTATACCTCGCGGGTGGATATCCCGGCTGTCGAATCCTGCACCGGTGCGGAAGAGATTTTACAATTTCAGTGGCTGGTGCGGCAGGTGCCGATAGCGGAGGAGATCAACCGCTATGCGGTCCGGTTGGTACGGGCCACCCGTCCCCGGGACCGCGAGGCGCCGGAAATCGTCCGTCGCTACGTCAATTTTGGCGCGAGTGTCAGAGCCACCATGTTCCTGGTCCTGGCCGCAAAGTCGAGGGCCTTGCTGGAAGGCCGGTATCATGTCGTCGAAGAGGATCTGCGGGCGCTGGTACTACCGGTGATGCGACACCGCGTGCTGACGAATTATTACGCGGAATCCGACGGGGTGTCGATTGACGATATCCTGCGCGGTCTGCTCGACGCGATTCAGCCCTGATCCGGGAACGGCGGAGCACATGAGCGAGTTCATGAGGCAAGAGGGAAATCCGGCCCGGTTGCTCGATCCGCAGGTACTGGCCGGACTGACCAATCTCGAGCTCGTTGCCCGCACTGTGGTCGAGGGATTTATCGTCGGCCTGCATCGTTCGCCTATATTCGGTTTCAGCCAGGAATTCGCCGAGTACCGGCCCTATGCCGAAGGGGATGATCCCCGCTTTATCGACTGGAACGTCTACGCACGGACCGACCGGACCTATATCAAGCGTTTTCAGGGAGAAACCAACAGTCACCTGATGATCCTGCTGGATACCAGCGCCTCCATGGGTTTCGGCACCACTGGGGTCAGCAAGCTTCGCTACGGCCAGTTCCTGGCGGCCAGTCTGGCCTTTCTGGCCGCCCGGCAGCATGATGCGGTCGGCGCTATCGTCTTCGCCGACGAGGTGCTCGATTATCGTCCGCCCTCCGGCAGGCACGGGAAATTACAAGGCCTGTTGCATTGTATCGATCGGGCCACGGCGGCAAGGGGCACCAACCTCTCCAAACCCTTCAGCCGTTTTCAGGAGCATATTTCCCGCCGCGGACTGGTTGCGGTGATCTCGGATTTTTACTGCGATCCCGCGGAAATGCTGGAGCGAGTACGACCCCTGGCCTTCCAGGGGCAGGATGTGATCCTCTTCCAATTGCTTGACCCCGCAGAGCTGCAACCCACTCTGGCCTACCCGACGCTCCTCGAGGATATGGAGACAGGAGATGCGGTGGAGGTATCCCCCCGTTTCATGAACAGTGAGTATCCGGAACGGGTTCGTCTGCATATCAACGGTCTGCGGGATGCCGCCAAGGGTCTGGGTGCGGATCACAAGCTTGTGAATACCTCCGAGCCATTGGATCAGGCATTGCGCGAATACCTGATCTTTCGTCAGCGACGACGTTGAGCGATGAACCTGCTGGCGCCGTTATTTTTACTCGGTCTTGGTGCAGTTGCCCTGCCCCTGTGGCTGCACCGTCTGACGGTGCAAAGCCCGGAGCGGGAGGCCTTCAGCTCCAGCATGTTGCTGGAGGCAAGCGAGCAGCGCATTCACCTGCGGAGAAAACTTCGGTATTTACTGCTGCTCGCTCTCCGAGTCTCCTTGCTGATCCTGCTGGCGCTGGCATTTGCCGGACCGGTTATACGCTTTCCCGCGCGCATGGTTGAAAACACCTCCACGGTCCTGCACCTTGTGGTGATCGATAATTCTTTCTCCATGCAGGCGGGCGATCGTTTTTCCAAGGCCATGTCCGAGGCTCGTAGTGTCATCGAAGAGATGCAGCCGGGTGACGGTTGCAGCCTGATCCTGGCCGGCGCAGCCACCACTTTTTTGGCGGACAATGAGAGCGATCCGGCGGTGCTGGTTGCTGCCCTGGCGGCTCTGGAACCCGGGGACGGGCGGCTGGATCTGGGTGCATTGATGGCCACTCTGGACGGCATTGTCAGCGAAACAAGAGACGATATCCTGCTTCACCTGATCAGTGATTTTCAGGCCAGTGGCGTACCGGCGCGGTTCTCCGAACTGGTCCCGGAGCAGGACGGGGAAAGACGGGTCGGTCTCCGCTTACACCCCGTGGCGAGCGGTCTTGAAGGAAATCGGTTTGTCAGCCAGGTACGCCGCGACCAGGGCGAGCTGGAGGTGTCTGTCCGTTCCAGGGCCGACGGACCGGTAGAGGTGCATCTGTCCATCACCATCAATGGTGAGAACAGGCAGGAACTGAGCAAGACCCAGGAAGGCGAAGGCGAGATCCTGTTCCGTTTCCCCGATCAGGCATTCGCCAGGGGGGATAACCGGGTGACCGCGGAACTGCTGCCGGAGGATGCCTGGAGCGGGGACAACCGCTACCATGCAGTCATTGATAACAGCGATCTCAAGCCGGTTTTGTTATTGACAACCGACCCGTCCTCCCGGGCGGTGACCTATCTGGAAACCGCGCTGGCAACGGGGCTGACGGATTACCGGGCGGAGCCTGTCCGGATCGCGGATCTCGACCCGCGCATCCTCCAGCGTTATGCCTGGATCATGATCGAGGATCTGGGGGCCGTGAACGGGACGCTCGCTACGGCGCTGATCGGGTATCTGGAGAATGGAGGCGCCATCCTGGCTGCGCTGGGAGAACATACCCTGACCAGGGCCGTATTGCCGGTAGGCGGACAGGCTGTCGCTGCATCGGGATTCAATTCCATGGTCACCGAAGGCCGGATGGTTGCCCGGATCGATACCAGCCATCCGGTGCTGAAACAGGGCGCCAGCTGGCGCAATGTGAATATTGCGAACATGTTCGTAATCCAGGGCGGAGCGGATGATCGCGGTTTGGTATTCATGGACAACGGTGATCCGCTGTTGCTGGAACACCGCAGGGGGTCCGGCCGGATGCTGCTGTTTGCAAGCAGCCTGGATAATACCTGGAACGACCTGCCGGTACACCCCGTCTTTGTCAGTTTCCTGAGCGAAGCGGGGATCTTCCTTGCGGAGGAGGACAGCCTGGAACGACAGCGTCTGGCCGGTTCCAGCCTGGTCCTGCAGCAGGCCGGATACGCATCCGGACAGGTCATCGATCCTGAAGGGCATACCATACTCACGCTCGCGGACACCCGCCTGAGTCAGGAGATTCCACTGAACCGCAAGGGTTTCTACCAGGTCTACACCCCAGGGCGTGAGCGGCTGATTGCCGTGAATACCGATCCCAGGGAGTCGGAACCGGTTATAATGAGCGAGGCGGCGATGCAGGCTTGGCAGGATGCTGTCACTGGCCGGAAGGCCGATGACTCTGCGGCGATCAGCGCCCCGGCGGAGACGGCGGACCTGCCCATCTGGGAGTGGATCCTGGTTCTGCTGGTTATCATAGCGCTGCTGGAATCACTGCTCGGCAATGCCCATCTGGTCTATAGGGCGGGGTCCTGAACATGGGTGCAACGGCAAGACTCGACAGTTATCTGTATGCCTTTCGGAGGCAACTGAAACGCCTGTATTTCCTGCGGGCGGCCTCGGTGCTTTCGGTTGTTCTTCTGGCCATCGCCGCCCTTGGCGGGTATCTCGCCGTCGTCAGCGGGTTTTCCGGTGCTACGGTCATCACTGCCCGGATCCTCTTGCTACTAGCCATGGCGGCGGTCGGGTATGTACTGCTGCTCCTGCCATTACGCCGCTTGCACAGGAGCGGGGCGCGCCTCGTCGAGCAACGGGTCCCGGCATTTGCAGGACGGATCCGGACCTACTCCGGGCTCACCGGGGAGCCCAATCCCCTGGTCGCGCTGCTGGCCGAAGATACCCTGCTCATCGCCGACCAATATCCGGTTCATGAGCAGTTCAGGGATCGGGAACGCAGAGTGCCGGCAATCATTACCGTACTCAGTGTGCTCACGCTGATCTGGCTGATCCTGGCCGGGCCCGGATTGATGAAATACGGTGTCCGTCACCTCCTGGCCGGCTGGCTGGTCCCGGATTTACTGCCCCCCCAGACCATCCTTGTCGTCCCTGGAGATGAGGCCATACGCCGGGGCGGAAGCCTGCATGTGCGGGCCAGTATGGAGGGTTTCAAACCCTCCACGGCAGCCATTCACGCGCGAATCGGCGATGGCGACTGGCAGGAGGTGGCTATGGCCGGCGCCGGTGGGGATGACTTTGAATTCACCTTTTTTTCCATACGCGAGCCCATCAGTTATTTTGTAGCGGCAGGCGGGGTCCGCAGCCCGGGTTACCGCATCCGGGTGGTGGATTTGCCGGAGATTGAAAGCCTGAGACTGGTTTACCATTATCCGGAGTGGGTCCAGCGGGAACCGGAAGTGCATCTGTCGGGAGGGGATATCAGCACGCTCGCGGGGACAGAGATCGAACTGGAGATGCAGACCAATGCGCCTCTGGAGCAGGCCGAGCTGGTGCTCAATGGCGCAACTACCGCGCTGGAGATGAAGGACCGGACCGGGACCGGCCGGTTCCAGATTGTGGAAGATGGCCAGTATTATCTGAGTGCGAGGGTGGGCCGGGAGCAGGTACGCCTGAGCGATGATTACTTTATCAAGATCCTCGAAGACGGCATGCCGGTGATCAAACTGGCGCGCCCGGGCAGGGACTGGAGCGCCAGCAATATCGAAGAAGTCACCGTCCGTATCGACGCCGAGGACGACTTTAACCTGGCATCCCTCAATCTGCGCTACTCCGTCAATGGCGGAGAGTGGCAGACGATCGAGTTGCCGGCCGCGGGCCGCGAGGCCAGTATCGATCACGTCTTCTATCTGGAAGACATCCGGAACCCCGGCAATGCCGAGTCCATGGATGCCGTTGATGGTCTTGCGCCCGGTGATCTGATCAGCTATTACGCCGTGGCCGGCGATCGCCTGCAGACTTCCCGGACGGATATGTATTTCATCGACGTGCAGTCCTTTGACCGGCGGTTTTTTCAATCCCAGCAATCCGGGGGCGGCGGTGGCGGTCAGGGCCAGAGGGAGCAGGAGATCTCCAGCCGGCAGCGGGAGATCATCGTATCCACCTGGAATCTGATCCGGGAACAGGGCGCGAGACCTGATGAGACTGCCACCCAGGCGCTCAATGATAACGCCACGCTGCTGTCCGAGCTCCAGAACGCACTGGCGGGACAGGCGCAGACGCTGGCCGAGCGTACCCGGGCCAGGCAGTTGAGCGAAGAAGATGAACAGATAGCCAGTTTCGTCGAGCATCTCGACCTGGCGGCCGAGGCGATGCAACCGGCGGCTGAAAAGCTTGCCGCCGTTGCGTTGGAAGATGCCATTCTGCCGGAGCAGGAAGCCCTGCAGCATCTGTTGCGCGCCGAGTCGATATTCAATGATGTCAATGTTTCGTTCCAGCGCAACCGCGGCGGCGGCCGGGGCGGGCGTGCCGGCGGCGACCTCGCGGAGATGTTCGAGCTGGAAATGGATCTCGAGAAAAACCAGTATGAAACAGGCAGCAGGGCCTCGCCTGATGCCGCTTCGGAAGAGCAGGACGCAGCCATGCGCAAACTGGAGGAACTGGCCCGTCGCCAACAGCAACTGGCCGACAACCTGCAACGCCGGCAGGATCAGAATCCGGCCCAGCGCTGGCAGCAGGAACTGCTCCGCAGGGAAGCGGAAGAGCTGCAGCGGCAACTGGAGGCCATGCAGCAACAGCAATCGGGACAGGAACAGACCGGGAGCGAATCCGGCAGCAGCGAAGGAACGCAGGCGGAAGGCAGTCGCAGCGAACTCAGCCGCCGGATGGACAGCGCCATACGGGCAATGAACGAGGCGGCGCAAAACATGGAGCGTGATGCGGACCCGGAACAGATGCGGCGCGCCGCCGAGGAGGCACAACGCCAACTGCTGGGGGCGCGTGATCAATTGTCGCAGACGCAGCAGGAGGCGATGCAACAGTCCTTCCGGGAGATGCGTGACCAGGCCGACCGGCTCTACCGGCGGCAGACCCGGGTCGATGAGGTATTACAGAATGCGGTACGGCGCGCCCTGGCTGCCAGGGAAGACAGCGTACGCATGGAAAGCGGCCTGGATCCACTGCAGGAAATACAGCTCGCCGACGAGAAAGGCGCGATGAGCGAGGATCTGCAGCGTTTGCAGCGCGAGATGCAGACAGCGTCCAGGGAATATGTTGCTGTTGCGCCGGAGGCGGTCCGCGAACTCAACACCGCAACCGGGAAACTCCGCGAGGCGGAGATTGACTCACGCATGTCCATCGCTGCCGAATACATACGGATGGGCGCTGCGGCTTATATCGCCAGCAGCGAAAGCCTGGTCACGGAAACACTGCGCGAGCTGCGTGAAGGCCTGGAGCGGGCACAGACCCTGGCCCAGGGGGAGGTCAACCCGGGGCAGGACCAGATGGACAGAACCATCGCCCAGGCCCGGCAACTTCGCAGGGACATGCAGGGGCTGCAGGAGAATGCCGCAACCGGGGGTGTTGACGGATGGCGTACGGATTTCAATGCGCCTCCCGAAGAGCTGCGCGCTAGCCTGGAGCGTGGTGTCCGCGATACGGCCAGGGCGGTCTGGTCGGCCATGCCGGAGCTGCAGCGCAGGGGTGTCAGCCCCGGCGTGCTGGATGACATCCGCCGTATCGCAAGCCTCCTGGACATGTCCCGTTTCAGCCGGAATAACAGGATCCTGGAGCGGGAGTATAATTCCGTCCTGACCCTGCTGGAGCAGTTGGAATACCAGTTGCAGGAGGGGGCCCGTTCGGATCGTCCCCCCAGTGTCAGGAGCGCGGTGCCCGAGCAGATCCCAGGCGAGTACCGGAATGCAGTGGCGGAATACTATCGGCGCCTGAGCAGGCGTGATTCCGAACAGGCGGCAGGAGATTAAATAAGAGGCTCTCCGGCAGAATTTGTGGGTGTAAGGAGGAAGACAGACGGCCTAAAAAAGGTGGGGTCGTCATTCCGGAAACGCCGCAGGCGTTATCCGGAATCCATCAAGATTTCAGCATAAGAGCTGCATTTACAACCTTACAAGGAGGTTTGCATGGCTATCAGGGATTGGCCGGCCGCCGAGCGGCCCCGGGAAAAATTGCTTGCCAGGGGAGCGGGGGCCCTGTCGGATGCGGAGTTGCTCGCGATCTTCATTCGCACCGGTACGATCGGCAAGACCGCTGTCGATCTTGCGCGAGAACTGCTTAGCGAGCATCAGGGGCTGCGGAATTTGCTCGATTCCCCTCCGGGCGCACTCAATGGCTGCCATGGGCTGGGTCCGGCGAAGGTCGGACAACTCCAGGCGGCCCTGGAGCTGGGCCGGCGGTACCTGGAATCCGGGCTGCAGCGCCACGGAGCCCTCAGCAATCCGGCGGATACACGCAATTACCTCAAGGCGCGATTACGGGCCTATCCTTATGAAGTCTTCGCGGTGATCTTTCTGGATAACCGCCACCGGGTGATAGCCTTTGAAGAACTCTTCAACGGAACCATCGACGGCGCCAGCGTCCACCCCCGGGAAGTACTGCGCCGGGCCCTGTATCATAATGCCGCGGCGCTAATCCTTGCCCATAATCACCCCTCCGGAGTCGCCGAGCCAAGCCAGGCCGATCAAGCCATAACCAGACGCCTGCAGGAGGCCCTGGCGCTGGTGGATATCCGGATACTGGATCATTTTGTCATCGGGGATCAGGAAGCGGTTTCTTTCGCTGATCGCGGCCTGTTATGAGTCTTGTACCAGGTTTCAGGGGTATGGATACCGATGTTTGATACTTGGCGTGGCGGGATTTTCCGGGTAGAATCCGCGGTCCTTCAAGTTATTGTACGGAATTCAGCAATGTCGCGAGTATGCCAAGTCACCGGGAAAAGACCAATGACCGGTAATAACGTGTCCCATGCCCATAACCGGACCAAGCGCCGGTTTCTGCCTAATCTGCATGATCGGCGTTTCTGGGTCGCGGCCGAGAAGCGGTGGATCAGGTTGCGCGTCAGCACCAAGGGCCTCCGGATAATTGACAAATATGGCATTGAGAAGATAGTTTCAGACCTCCGCGCCCGCGGTGAGAAGGTCTGAAGGAGACCTCCATGGCTACTACCAGAGAAAAGATTCGTATGGTTTCCTCCGCCGGAACCGGACATTTCTACACCACCACCAAGAACAAACGCACCAAGCCGGACAAGCTGGAACTGAAGAAGTATGACCCGGTGGTCCGCAAGCATGTGATGTACAAGGAAGGCAAGATCAAATAACCCGGCGGTTGGCCCGTGCAGGGGCGCGCGGCGCCCAGGGTCACCGAATTCACAGCCATTGCTTTGTAAGCGGCTCCTTCCCCGCATGTGACAACCCATGGTGTAAGCTGATCCCACCGACGTGTTCTGTGGGTCTGTGGGCCAGACAGGCGGCGCCTGTTGGTATTTACGGTACTATCATCGGTCCCTCATCGGCAGACTGCATGTATATGAATCCCCTGCAACGTCTGGAATAATAGCGGTGTGATGACGGGGGAGGCATTGGTATCGGTGGCGGGAGTCTCGCGCTATTACGGGGACCGTTGCGCCGTTTCCGATCTGGAATTCAACCTGGATCGTGGTCAGGTGCTTGGATTGCTGGGTCCCAATGGGGCCGGGAAAACCACGACCATGCAGATGCTTGCCGGTGTCCTGCCTCCCAGCCAGGGACGGGTGTGTATCGTGGGCCATGACATCCACCTCCGGCCGCAGCAGGCGAAGCTGCATATCGGCTATCTCCCTGACCAACCCCCGTTGTACACGGATCTAACCGTCGACGAATATCTGCTTTTTTGCGCCCGCTTGCATCGCCTGTCCGGCAGTGCCGCCCGGGATGCCGTCAGCCAGTCTAAGACGCGTTGTGGACTGGAGGCTGTGGGTCGGCGGCTGATCGCCAACCTGTCACGAGGCTTTCAGCAGCGTACCGGTATTGCCCAGGCCATCCTGCATGCGCCGTCGGTCATTATCCTGGATGAACCCACCACCGGACTCGATCCCGGGCAGAACCTGGAGCTTCGCAAACTGATCCGATCGCTTGGACGGGAGCATGCGGTGATCCTCAGCACCCATATCCTGAGCGAGGTCGAGGCCTGCTGCGACCGGGTGCAGATCATCCATGAGGGCAGACTGGTGCTGGATGAGGCCGTACACAAATTCCGGCAGTCCTCGGGTCCTTACCGATTTGCAATTGCCCTCATGCAACCCCCTGCGCTGGAGGCGCTCTGCGCCATCCGGGGTATCACGGCTGTGGAAAGCGGCGGTGATCAACGCTTCCATATCGAGTGCGAAGACGCTACGCACGCACCTGCCAGGCTGGTGGAGGCAGCGGCCGCCTCCGGGTGGGGTTTGTATGAACTGGCTC
>MGYR01000090.1:10129-10600 GCA_001801825.1 Gammaproteobacteria bacterium RIFCSPLOWO2_02_FULL_56_15
CGCCTTGAATGAATTCCGCCGGCTGATCCAGTCGCCGCTGCCCTGGCTGCTCTTTGCCATGGTGCATTTTATGGAGGCCATGATCCTGTTCCAGATGTTGTCCGCCTACCTCGAACAGGAGGCGGTCTGGCAGGGTTACGGGATCACGGAGACGGTCGTGGCCGGTATGCTGCGCATGGCCGGGCTGATGCTGGTACTCGTCACCCCTTTCCTTAGCATGCGCCTGTTCAGCGATGAACAGCGGCACGGGACGCTCTGCCTGTTGTTTGCGGCGCCCATCGGTATCACCGAGATCATCCTCGGGAAATATCTCGGCCTGCTGCTGCTGCTGACGTGCAGCCTCATTATTTCGCTGTTGCTGGTTGCCTCTCTCCGGCTGGGAACGGTCCCGGATCCCGGCCAGATTGCCACCGGGGTCCTGGGGCTGTTCCTGCTGCAATCCGCGGTTTCCGCCATCGGCTTGTTCTGTTC
>MGYR01000091.1 GCA_001801825.1 Gammaproteobacteria bacterium RIFCSPLOWO2_02_FULL_56_15
GCAGTCTGGCGGAACGACCAATCTTGCAGGCACTTACCAGAGACTCTTGCAAGATACAGTTACAGGAATACAGGACACCCGGTTGGATGACAACCAGATAATCACGAATATTATTGCCTTCTTCCCGGATAAAAGGAAGTCATTTTCAGGCTGTAGCGAGCTTCGCTTGGCTCAATGTACCCGGGGTACCTGCGTGCGGGAAAAAGATTCCCCAAACGGGATCGATTGGGTTTTTCTGGAAAACACCGCAGGAACTGATTATGCTCGGGCCGACAATCCAGCGTAAGTTCCAGAACATGACCCGGGATAATGAAATGACATCCGTGCCCTATGCCGCACTGCAAGAATTTGCCGTGAACCTGGTCAGAGAGGTCGGTCCGGTAGCGCTCAAATATTTCCGGTCGGAAATCCCGGTGATTAACAAGTCGGGATCGAATCAATTCGATCCGGTAACCCAGGCAGACCGGGAAATCGAAATGTTGATCAGGCGCAGGATCGAGAGCGTTTACCCCACTCACGGCATCGTCGGTGAAGAGGAGGCAAGCAGAGAAGGTGATGGATTGCACCGGTGGATTATCGATCCAATCGATGGTACCCGGGCGTACATTTCCGGGTCACCTATGTGGGGCATCCTGTTGGGATTCCAGGCGCGGGAGGATTGTATTCTAGGTGTCATGTACCAGCCCTATCTGAATGAGATGTTTACCGGGATACGCGGCGGCGGGGCCACATTCGAGAATGGTTGGGGACACCGGGCCATCGTCACCAGGAAGACGACAAGCTTGGCGGAAGCCATATTATATTGCACGCATCCTTCCATCTTCGGCAATCAGCAGGATCTGGACCGGTTTCTGGGCATCGCTGATCGCTGCCGTATGATGCGCTATGGCGGTGATTGTTATGCCTATGGCCTGCTGGCATATGGTCTCATCGATCTGGTGATTGAGGGTGGATTGGCGCCGTATGACATCATTCCTTTGATCCCTATCATTGAGGCGGCAGGTGGTGTAGTCACCAACTGGGAAGGAGGACCAGCGACTTCAGGAGGGAGAATTATCGCCGTGGCCACACTGCAACTGCATGAGGCGGCACTACGTTTACTCAGTTGAGGTCTGCCGCAGCCTGGTTATTGCAGTATCCAGCCGGTCCAGCAGCATGGTATATCTGTGATGTAGCCTCTCTGCTTGAGGTCCGGTTGCCGGCATTTTCGCCGCCTGTGTGATGGTGGAAAACATTTCCGCTGCTTCCGACCGGGAGGCGAGAAGCCGGTGCAGGAGTCGCGGTTCCTGGCTCCGCGGGGTCGTGACTGGCAGATGTTCGTATTTTGATGCCGCAATAGATGCTGTTTCCATGACAGTTTCCGACTGGCCGAGAAGGTAAGCTGCCTTGGCCCTGGCCAGGTAAAGCCTGCCGCTGTAATACGAGGACAGGGAGCGATCGATGATCCGGATCGCCTCTTTCAGCATCGCCCGCCGGTAGTCAGGACTATCAATGTGTATTCGCCAGGAGGCCCGTAACAGAGCAGCCTCGGCATACCACGGGTCCTGCGGCTCCACCCTGGCCAATTCCCTTTCGAATGGCAGCAGGCTGTACCAGTCATTACCCAGATAACTTGACCAGATCCTGGTTATGCTCAACGGCGGACCACGTAATTCGCGGGCTATTTCCTTGATAGGCGACGGCGCCGAGCCATTGGCCAAGTCATCCAGGTAATTCTGTACCAGCAGATAGCGGGCCTCCTGGTTTTGCGGTGCAAGATCGATCGCTTCCAGCAGCAGGTCTTCCGCCGTGCCCGGCCGACCCTCATATTCGTTCAACAGGGCGGAAATGAGCAGCCTGGACTCTGTATTCTTCACTGTAGGTTGCAAGCCGACCGCCCGGTCTGGGAATCCCAGTGAAAGGAGACGGCCTGCGACATATACCCAATTCAGCACCAGATCCTGCTCTGTATGCTGGGGGCCTTCGGGATTGAGCAGAATATCGTGTGCATGAACGAGGCGGGCGGTTTGTTGCCGGGTCCCGGGATCATCCTGCATCGGCGCGACCTCGGAAAAACTGCTCTGATCCTCCGCTGCGAGATAGGCGTTATCCGCGAACCCTTCTAATGCCTTTCTGTTCATGAGCCATGCCAGGAGCAGGTCCTCAACCGTGTTGATCCCGGATCTGCTGAAATATTCAATCTGTTCCCGCAGCGGAGAATTCTCTGACAACTGTATTATGCGTGGCTCCAGCGGAACATTAGAGGCCAGCAGATAAAGCATCCCGGGTGTGGCTTGGAACATTTGCACATCGGTAAAGCACTCAAGAAAAATCCCCGCCAGCTTGCGAATCTGCTCATTGGTCATGTAATCGGGAATGAACCCCTGGATATAGATACCGCCCTGCCTGAGATGGCGCCGTACCTGTTGGATGAATTCCAGGGTATGGAGTTGCTCCGATCCGCGTCTGGCCGGAGACTGTGGACTGATCACGATAATGTCGTAGCTGCGCTCGGTCAGGGACAGCAGGTTGCGCAGGTCATTATGATGGGAATATACCCTTGGTGTTTGCCAGTTGCGGAATAAGGTCCTGCTGTTGTGGATCTCTGTGAACGAGGCCAGTACAGTAGCGGATGGTTCGACGATATCCACGTATCCCGGTAAGGGTGGCAAATCCTGAATAGCCGTTACTCCAGCGCTTCCTGCAATCAGCATGTTTTCTGCGGTTGGATGCAGGGCAAAGGGCAGCGCTGTCAGCCACCGCATTGGATCATTCTGTGGTGGGCCGTTTGGGTTGCCGATCAGCGCTTCTGCAATCCCATTCACACGCAGTTTGCTGCCGTCAGATTCATGGCTGATGTAGACTTCGGCGATATTATCGGAACCAAGATATTGCAATTCCCTATCGCTGCCCATCCCGGTTACCCTGATTTGCTGCCCGTCGCTCACGTGGAGTGTTATCCCGGCTGCGATTAGCAATAACAGTAGGAGGGAAATTCTGAACGCTCCGGCTTGCAAATGCTTCAGGCTGGTCATCGCGGAGCTGATATAGAGGTAAACCGCCGCCATCAGTATCCAGGAGATATTTGTCCCCCTGGACAGAAAGCCGCCCGTGATAGCCATTCCGACCGGGAATCCGGCCAACCAAGGCAGCATACAACGATATCCGCTGGCGGCCGGTGCATACAGCTGGGCCCTGTGGCCAGCGACAGTGTTATGGAGGGCCATTCCCGAGAACAAGCTGATCGGCAGGAATAGAAGTGACAACGCCATGATTATAAAATACGCATTCGCGGTGACTGAAGCGCCAAGGAAACTGAATACGGCAGACAAGATTGCGCTAATGAGTGCAGCCAATGTATAGGCAAGACTTGGCGAATACTTGCCGCTCCGCAATCGCAGCCGCAGTCTGATGTCACATAGAGTGCCGATACCGATACCGCATAGCAGTACGATTACGCCCGCTGCAGTGGCATGATGCAGATTGCCCTGATGACGGATAAGAATATTTGTAAACGTTGTGTACTGGATGGAGAGAGCCACTCCAGCGAAAAATAGGGTTAACAGTGTGCCCGGCGCTATGGACGGTACGACTGGTTCTGCAGGCCCGGTACGCCCGGTATTGAAGGAGATGGGAGCATCACGGGTAGTGTTATTGCTCCGACCGGAAGGACTTTCTCCAATACCGGAACCCTTTTTCCCTGCGGAGCAGATAGCTATACAGCTGATACAGAAGATCAGCGACACCAACACGATTACCCACAGGCTGTTGTAGAATCGAAAATGGGGCAGTATGAGAAACCAGCCCAGAGTGAATCCTGCAGCGAGACCTGCGCTGGTCTCGATGAGGACCGTCTGATGCCCTTGTACTGCACTATCGTGCGCAAACTGTAGGGATCTCAAATAAAGCGTCAGCGTCGCCCCAGCGCATGCCATTGGTACGAGGGTCACACAGTATCCTGCGAAAAAATAGTAGATGGCGGCATGCAAACCCGGAGGGGTTGGCAGTAATTCCTGACGCCCAAGGAGCAATACATGGACGTAGTCGAATACCTCCAGTAGCAGTGGGGTCATCAGGGAGGACAGCGCCATTCCTGTTATCAGCAACAAAAGAACGGGAAAGTTGGTCGCCGGGAGAAGATTGGGCCAGCGATAAAGTGCAAATTGACCAGTGAAATGGGCTGCCATAAATGCAGCCAGAAAAGCAGGTATGGCTAGATAGGCATCTCCAACCAGCAGGATGAATTCATGGAGCCAGATGGTTTGTAATACCGCAGAGACGGCTACAGAGAAGCAGTAGGCAATGATCCAGGGTCGCCGCCCGGTCGGTACTTGAAAATGAGCAATGGACCCGGCCGGAGAACCACTGGTGTCAGGATTGTCAGCCATCATTCCCCCGGGGGTTGTCAGGTCTGCACTGCAGGAGCGCCTGGTTCGGTTGGTGTTGGCTGTTGCGCTGATTATCCACAGTTACTCAGCCTGTAATGGCCCGGGCATAAATGATCTTTACCGTGAAATTATACCAGAGTAGCTCAGAGCCACAGTGATATTTGTAATCACGGGAATTGAGTACAGATACCCATGGTTCATGCTGATTTGATGATGGGTTTCAATCCAGATAGAATCCAGCTTGTACAGGTTCCGGTGATCAGGAGTTACATGGACTAGGCGAGGTGTAATTCAAGGTTGCTGTCATATAATTAACAGAGATAGGGTAGAAGGCATGGCAAATACTGAAAACCACAAGATCATCCGCGTCAACATGACCGAGATGTCGGTAAACATTAAGGACTTCAGGGAGGACTGGAAATATCTGGGCGGCAGAGCGCTGTCTGCAAGAATCCTGCTTGAGGAGTGCGACCCAGGATGTGACCCTCTGGGCCCGAAGAATATTCTCGTTCTGGCGCCAGGTGTGCTTTCCGGGTCCTCGGCGCCCACCTCCGGTCGTTTGTCCGTAGGCTGCAAGAGTCCGTTGACCGGAGGCATAAAAGAAGCCAATGTCGGCGGCAATCCCGGGCAGGATCTGTTGCGCCTCGGTTACCGTGCAATCGTGGTCACCGGGCAGCCGGCTGCCCGGGAGAAACGCTGGGGTCTTGAAATCAAGCCTGAGGGTGTGCGCCTGGTAGCGGCCGATGATTACGCGGGTATGTGGAACTATGCCAGCTGTGAGAAACTCTTCAGTCATTATCCACAAACGGCTTCTGCCATATCTATCGGACCGGCAGGAGAGAGAATGTACAAGTCAGCCTCTGTTGCGTGTACGGATCGTGAGAGGGAAAGGCGTCCAGCGCGGCACGCTGCAAGGGGTGGTGTCGGTGCCGTCATGGGTTCCAAATGCCTGAAATGGATCCTGGTTGACCCCGGCAAGGCGCCGACACGTAAACCGGCAAATCCGTCGGCCTTCTCGGCATTCCATAAAAAATTCAGCAAGGATTACCTCGCGGCGAGGCATAAGACCTTTGAATGGGGCACCAGCGCAGTTATCCCGGTGGCCAATATGCTGAATACCTTTCCCTATCGCAACCGTACCGCGGGCCGCAACCCGCATTTTGAAGGTCTTGATGGAGCCCGTATCCGGGAATCTTTCGAAAAACGCGGCGGTGGCATGCACAATTGCATGAACGGGTGTATCGTCAAGTGTTCAAATATGGTTCATGACAAGGACGGCAATTATGTAACCTCGGCCCTGGAATTCGAAACCCTCACGTTGCTGGGCTCCTGTTGCGATATCAATGACTGGGAAGAAGTGGCGATTCTCGATCGTCTCTGCGATGAACTTGGTATGGATACTATTGAAATCGGGGCGGCCATCGCGGTTCTGATGGACTCCGGAGGGATGCAATGGGGAGACGCGAACGCTGCGAAGGCCTTATTGAAGGATGAAATCGCCAAGGGCACCGATCTGGGTGTATTGGTGGCAAACGGCGTGTCTTCCGTGGGCAGGAAGCGGGGGCATCATCGTGTGCCCATGGTGAAGGGACAGGCCGTACCTGCCTGGGACCCAAGATCCATGAAGGCCACTGGCGTAACCTATGCAACCAGCGCCATGGGTGCGGATCATACAGCCGGATTGGTGATCAACCCGGCGATTGGGGGTGAAGCCGCGGTACTGGCCTCGCAGGAAAGCCAGATTGTCAATGCCGTCTGTGATTCATCAGGATTCTGTCTGTTCCTGCAGCCCTCGATCGATGAAATAAGGCAGTTCTATAACGCCTTTTTCGGAGATGAACTCAGTAATGAGGCTTTGGCGGACATAGGCTGGCAATGCCTGCAGGAGGAGTGGGAATTCAATCGGCGCGCCGGTTTTTCCTCTGAGGACGATGACATGGTCAAGTGCCTGCGGGAGGAGGGTATTGGACCTGACAACGCAATCAAGTTTGACATACCCAGAGATCTCTTGGCCAAGGCGAAAGTCCGGCAACCGGTGTCGGACACCCTGTTCTATGGAACCGCAGCAGGCTGATACTCGGATCCATGCCACGACAGACAGGATGCGCCTCTTGGTCGTCTCCTGAGTGGTTAGCTGACACCCGTCTGTTGTGGTCATGGTAACAGTGGACCGGACAGTCTCTGTGGCTCTGGTGTCGGATCGACAGCATGGAAGAACATGAGCTGCTAGACCAGGCCGTGAAAAGATTACGGCAGGGTTTCAGCACCTTGCCGCCTCACGAGCAACCCCATGACTGGGAACGATTGTCTGAGGTACTGGAAGAAGTGGCCGGGCGGCTGCATGACAACTTTCCGTATTTTCATCCGCTCTATGCGGGGCAGATGCTCAAGCCTCCCCACCCGGTTGCACGTCTTGCCTATTCCCTGGCTATGCATATCAATCCGAACAATCATGCACTCGATGGCGGCCGCGCCAGTTCAGCGATGGAAAAAGAAGCGTTGGCCCATATCGCTGAGATGGTGGGCTGGCGGCAGTTTCTGGGTCATCTCACCGGTGGCGGTACCATGGCGAATCTTGAAGCACTCTGGGTGGCGGGAAAACTGCGGCCTGGCGCAACCGTCCTGGCCTCACAACAGGCTCATTACACGCACACCCGGATTTCCGAAGTACTGGGACTGAGATTTGAAGCAGTCCCTGTTGATGGGAGCGCCAGGATGGACATCACGGCATTGAGACACCGGCTCGAGCGTGGTGATGTGGGAACCGTGGTCGCCACGCTGGGTACGACAGCCGCAGGGGCCATCGATCCGCTGTCAGCACTGGTACAACTCAGGCAACAATTCGGGTACTACCTGCATGTGGATGCCGCCTATGGGGGTTATTATCTCCTCGCGGATAATCTTTCCCCCGAGACCAAACAGGCATTTGCATGCATCAAAGAAGCTGATTCCATCGTACTTGATCCCCACAAACATGGACTTCAACCCTATGGTTGTGGCTGTATCCTGTTCCGGGACCCCGCCGTGGGTCGGTTCTACCGGCATGATTCACCCTATACATATTTCAGCTCCGATGACTTGCATCTGGGGGAAATTAGCCTGGAGTGCTCCCGGGCCGGCGCCACTGCTGTTGCACTATGGGCAACCCAGAGGATGCTCCGCATGGACCACGGCTCCGAATTCGCGCTTGATCTTGAGCGATGTCACCGTGCTGCATCGGTACTGTATGAAAAACTGG
>MGYR01000092.1:0-414 GCA_001801825.1 Gammaproteobacteria bacterium RIFCSPLOWO2_02_FULL_56_15
CCGGATCCTCGGCGCGGATGCTTTCGCGCGAGGTTCATACCTCATTACGCGGGCGCGGGATGGCGACCGTCATCCGGCCCTTCAGCTTCCGCGAGTTTCTGCGCCACCGCGGGGAGGAGCCGACGAAAGAGCCCCGGCGCTGGACGTCCGCCGAGCGGTCGCTGATCGAGAAGCGCTTTCGTGAGTACCTCGCCCTGGGCGGGTTTCCCGAAGCGCAGGGAGTGCCGGCGACGTTGCGGATCGAGCTCCTGCAAGGCTACGTGGATACCGTCCTCTTCCGCGACGTGGTGGAACGCTATGGGGTGTCGCAGGTGGCCGCGCTCCGCTGGCTCGTGCGGCAGTGCCTGCGTAACCCGGCCGGGAGCTTCAGTGTTCACCGGTTGCACCAGAACCTGAAGGCCCAGGGGCACGGTG
>MGYR01000092.1:528-6972 GCA_001801825.1 Gammaproteobacteria bacterium RIFCSPLOWO2_02_FULL_56_15
TCTACCCTGCGGACCCGGGCCTCATCCAGGCCTTCGACGCCAGCGGCCGCTCGAACCTCGGTCACGCGCTCGAAACGGCCGTGCTGAACGAGCTGGAGAGGCGCGGCGCCGAGGTTGCTTACGTCAAGACAGGGGGTGGGCTGGAGGTGGATTTCCTCGCGCGCCGGCCGGCCGCCGGAGCGGAATTGATACAAGTGTGCACGGACCTATCGTCCCCAGAAACGCTCGAGCGTGAGCTCCGGGCACTGGCCTCGGCGGCGAAGGATCATCCGCGCGCGACGCAGCGTCTGTTGGTCCTCAACCGCGATGCGCTCACGCGGGTTGACGCGTCAGGGATCGAGATACTGCCCGCTTACGAGTGGCTCCTCGCGGCACCGGACGAAGATTGAACGAGAGACGGGGAGCAAAACATGGTCATAACCAACCCGGAGCGGACCGCCAGGCGTCCGGTTTATGCCATCGATTGCCGGCGGCTGCAAATGAATTCGGAGGAAAACAAGCGTGCACGATCTCACCGGTGAGCCTGCCATACCGTTCCGTTTGCCGGACTCGGAGGGAAGGATGTTCAGCCTGGTGGATTTTGCGGGTCACTGGTTACTGCTGGTATTTCACCGGCACCTGGGGTGACTGCCCTGCCGCGGGCACCTCACGCAGTTGCGTGAAAGGCAGGCGGATCTTACGGCGCAGGATGTGCGCGTCGTCGTGATTACCTTTGATAACCCCTTCCTGTGCCGCGCCTACATCGAGGAGACCGGCCTGGACTGGCCGCTGCTGATCGATGAGAAACGTGACCTCTATCGTGCCTATGGCATGCTCCGGGCCTCGTTACTGGATGTATGGGGACCGGCCAGTTGGATGGCTTATCTGCGCGAGCTGGGCAAGGGGCAGGTATTGAAACGGCCCGGTGCGGATGTGATGCAGCGTGGCGGCGATGTCCTGATCGACCCCGAAGGGATCCTCCGGCTGCATCATATCGGCCGGGGGCCTGCTGATCGGCCGGGTGTCGATGAATTACTGGCAGTGATCGATCGCTAAGGCAGGGTCAACCCCGGTTTCATCAGTCCGGCTGGAACGGCGGATCATCGTCCTGGTCCCAATCTGCTTCGGGTTCCGGATACTTGTCCATCCAGACCCTGACCATACCCACATGCTCTGCCTCCTCCGCGGACAACTCCTGGGCCAGGCGGCGGGTTTCTTCATCTTGCGTGTGGGCGGCGATATTCGCGTAATAATCACAGGCGCGCTGTTCATTGTACATGGCCAGCTTCAGGGCCTGCCGGGGGTTCATGAGGTAATGCAGATCGGTGGTATCGGTGGTTTCCGGTCCCTCCGGCGACAACCAGTGGTAGGTGACCGTAGGCAGGGCCTTGATTCGATGACGCTTGACCATCTCCTGTATGTGGTTCACATGCAGTTGCTCGATGCCTGACATTTTTTTGAAAAGGCTGGCCACATCGTAGTTGTTGTGCGCTTCCATCAGGTCGGCGAGGTCCGCATAGCGTTCGCTGGCCTCATTCTCGAGGGCGATGGCATGCGCGAGTAGTTGCGGGATATTCGCCAGGTTGATCTGTATGTTCTGTTCGTTGCTCATACCGAAAACTCCTCTGCGATGGTGTCGATGTCACGCGGTGTCCCTTTCCTGCCTGTTTCATAAGGAGGACGGTCACCCCGGTAGAGGATCCCGATGTTGAAACCGTCATCGGTCATGATGCGGTTGGCGGCCCGGGAAGGATCGTTGGTGAAGGGTACCGGAGCTTCCCGGACCATGTTGCGCCATTCCCGCTGGTCCGGGCGGAAGGTGGCGCAGGGGCTTAAGATCTGGATGAAGGAAAAGCCGGGATGCCGAATACCCTCGATAATCATGTTGGTGGTTCCGGCCGGATCGCCGGCGAACCCGCGGGCGACAAAATTGGCGCCCGAGGCCAGGGCAATCACCAGCGGCTGGAAGGCGCGTATCCCGGTGCCGCCGGGCGTCAGGACACTGTCCCAGTCCGGATCGGTGGTGGGCGAGGCCTGGCCCTTGGTCATGCCGTAGACCTGGTTATCCATGACGATATAGGTGATGTTGACGTTCCTCCGGCAGGCATGGAGAAAATGATTACCGCCGATGGAGAAACCGTCCCCATCACCCCCGGTGGCGATGACCGTCAGATCCGGTCGCGCCACTTTCAGACCGGTCGCCACCGGCAGGGCGCGACCGTGTACTCCATGAAAACCATAACAACTGCTATAGGCCGGGATACGGGATGAACAGCCGATGCCGGAGATGATGGCTACTTCCTCCGAGCGGAGTTCGAGTGTTGCCAGGGCCTTGGTGATCTCCAGCAGCACGGAGTAATCCCCGCAGCCGGGGCACCAGATTGGTTTGATCCCCGAGCGGTAATCCGCGGGTGTCGGTTTGTTCACCGTTTCTGCTGTCATGCTCATGCTGATCTCCACTGCTTGATCTTTTCAATGATTTCTCCCGGGCGGAACAGGAGGGGTCCGGCCCGGTTGTAAACTTCGGCGTCTTTCGGCAGTTCATAGTGGGCGCGCAGGAAATGCCAGAGCTGGGCGGAATGATTCTGCTCGACAATCAAGACCCGTTCCACGCCCGTCATCGCCGCGGTGAATTTTTCGGGCTGGGCCGGTGTAATCAGGCGCAGGGAGAGGAGCCGGATATCATCCACACCGGCTTGCTTGAGTTTTCTGAGCGCTTCCCGAATGGCGCCGGTGGTCGAACCCCAGGTGAGGACGGCAAGACTGCCTGTGCCTTCCACATCCGCCCAGTGGTCGCCATAATTGAAATTGCTGATCTTCTGTTGGCGCTTGTTCATCTGCTGCTCATGATCCTCCGCCTTGGTCGACGGCGTCCCCTTCACGGAATGCTCGAGACCGTCGGCGGTATACTGGCCTCCAGGCGTCCCGGGTATGGCCATGGGAGAGACGCCGCTGTCGGTGATTGCATAACGGGCATAGCCACCCGTGGGGATCCCGGTGGTGAGCCGCTCCGCTTTGTAGTCCACTTTCGAAGGGCGATCGATGATGGATTTGGTCTGTCCCAGGTACTGGTCAGTCAATACGATGATTGGTACCTGCATGGCTTCCGCCAGGTGTACGGCCCATTGTGTGGTTGAAACACAATCGGCGACCGAGTTCGGGGCCACTACCAGATGCGGCGCATCGCCGTGAAAACCATATACTGCAATATTGAGGTCACTCTGCTCAGCTTTGGTGGCGATACCGGTGGAGGGACCCACGCGCATGACATCGATCACCACCAGGGGTATCTCGGAGGCCACTGCAAGTCCCAGACTCTCTATCATCAATGACAATCCGGGTCCGGACGTTGCGGTGAGAGAGGGGATGCCGCCAAAGGAGGCGCCGATGACCATGTTGATGGATGCCAGTTCATCCTCCGCCTGCACGAGCCTGCCGCCGGTCTTTGCTAATCCGGATGACAGCCACTCCAGCACCTCGGTTGCCGGTGTGATGGGGTAGGCGGCAACAAAGCGGATCCCGGCGCGCAGGGCGCCATAAGCACTGGCATGGTTACCTGTGATCAGCCAGCGCTTGCCGCCTGCTGCGTCACCAACCGGCAGAGGGTATTTGCCGAGACCAGAGGCGGCATCACGGCCCGCTTGCACGGTTTCCATGCTGCTCTGCAGGGCGGCCTCGCCTTTTTTTGAGAGTTGTTTTTCCAGTACGGCATTGACTGCCGAGGACTGCAAATCCAGCAACTCGGCAAGGATGCCGAGCGAGATCATGTTGGGTCTGCCCTTGCTCACTGATTTGGCCAGCTCGCCGATGGGCAATTCACAGATCCTTGCTCCGGAAGTAAGGATCGCTTCCGGGACCTTGCCCTGCTCGGGGTCGGCGATGATCAGGCTATCCGCTCGGAGAGGGATTTCGGCGACGAGGCGGTCGACATTATTCCAGTCCATCGCCAGCAGGATATCGAAACCATCACCGACGCAGTCAATGGCTGCGTTGCCCACACGCACCAGGGCGGCGGCCTCACCGCCCCGGATCTGCGGACCGACGGTGCGGGTCAGTATCCCGTAACAACCCTGTTTGGCTGCCGCTTCCAGCAAAAGGGTTCCCGTGGTGATAGCGCCTGCACCACCACTACCAACTACGGCGATGGATAAGGATTGCTGGTCGGCTTTCGCGGATCGCTGGTTTCTGTTCACAGAAGAATGACTCCAAGTCTGTGCATCATAAAATAACTCCGGAGTGTCTGCATCAGTTCCTTAGGATATAGTAATAATATGTAAAAACAATAGCTTATATGAATATTTCCCTGTTATAGGGCGTAATTCGTGATTCCTTGTTCGGTACCGGTCTCGCGGGCTTTATTTGACTA
The DNA here is from genome assembly GCA_001801825.1 of Gammaproteobacteria bacterium RIFCSPLOWO2_02_FULL_56_15. Taxonomy (GTDB): domain Bacteria; phylum Pseudomonadota; class Gammaproteobacteria; order Eutrophobiales; family Eutrophobiaceae; genus 2-02-FULL-56-15. Next base: position 4,874 of record MGYR01000092.1, read on the forward strand.
CGTTATATTGTAGTATTATGATACTCTAATATGCAATTAGATTCATTGGACAGAGAAGTTGGTCTTGCTACCCGGAAAATTGCTTGTTCACCCGCAAAGCGGAACAATACGAAGAGATATTTTCCGTGCCGTCCGTATTTTTCCCCTGAGAGCGGTATAGGGGACAATCTTGCGCTTCAGAAACAGTCATACATTATCACTGGAGAGCTTTAAATCATGGCTACAACCGAGCAAATCATAGAGCGTTGCCAGACCCTGTTTGAGGATCTGTATTTTTCGTCTGCCCGGCAATGGAAAGCACAGGATCCGGATCGCAAGGTCGTCGGCTATATGCCAATTTACATCCCGCGCGAACTCATTCATGCCGCAGGTATGTTACCGCTCGGTATATTGGGCGGCGGGGATCAGATAGAAGTCATCCAGGGAGATGCCTACTATCAGAGTTACATCTGCCGGATACCCCGTTCGACGATCGAGTTGTTCCTGACTAAACGCCTGGACTTCGTGGACGGCATGCTCTTCCCCAGTATCTGCGACGTGATCCGGAATCTGACGGGGATGCTGCAATTGATCCGGCCGGATATGTACGCCCATTACTATGATATGCCCCAGAATTACGATGACCGGATCGGCGGTGAATTCTATATCAACGAATTGCAGGAGCTGCGGCATGACTTTGAAAAGCTCAGCGGTAACGAGATCACGGATCGGGCACTGACCAAATCCATCCGTCTCTACAACCGCAACCGGGAATTGACCAATAAGCTTTACCGCCTGCGGGCCGAACAGCCCTGGAAGGTACCGGCTGCCGAGGCCTATCTGGTCTCCCGCGCCGGGATGCTGATCCCCGTGAAAGAACACAATACCCTGGTGGAAGAGTACGTGCAGGCCGCGGCAAGCACGGATCGGGTGCGGCGGGATAACTGCCGGGTCGTGGTCAGCGGCATGTTCTGTGAGCAGCCGCCGCTCAATCTGATCAAATCGCTGGAACTCGCCGGTTGTTACGTGGTGGATGATGACTTCATGTTGATCAACCGGTGGATGCAGGAACCGGTGGCCGACACCGGGGATCCAATCGAGTCCCTGTCTCATGCGTTCCTCCACCATTCCGCGAAGACCTCGGCTACTTACGAACCGATCGAGGCTGACAAGGGCCAGTATCTGGTCGAGGCGGTCCGCCGCAGCGGCGCGGAAGGGGTGATCTTCGCCGCGCCCAGCTTTTGCGATCCGGCGTTGTTGGAGAGACCCATGCTGCAGGATGCGTTGAACGCAGCCAACATACCCTATATCGCTTTCAAATATGCAGAGAACTCGGGGCAGATGCAGCCAATACGCGAACAGGCCGGCACATTTGCAGACTCAATAAAATTGTGGGGTGCAAACGCATGAATACAACCGCCAGCCAGAAGCTAGGACCACACGACGCCAAGAAAGACCAGTCGATGGAAAAACAGAAGGAGATGATTGCCGGGAATTTCCGGAGACTGGCAAAGGTCCCGGAAACCGGTGAGAAGGTCTCCTACACCTTTGTTCCCGGAAACATCAACGAACTGGTCATGTGTTTCGACATGGTCGGCAACTACCCCGAGATCAACGCCCTGCAGATGGGGATGCGCAAGAAATCGGGTAATTTCATCCTGGATGCCGAGCGGGCGGGTCATTCCGAGGATGTCTGCACCTACGTGAAATCCGATCTGGGTATGGTCTACGGTGGTAATATCGGTCCCACCGGCGAAAGGCTGCCGGAGCCCGACATCCTGCTGTTGTCTTATACCGGTTGTTTCACCTTCCTGAAGTGGTTCGAACTCCTGCGCCACCAGTACAAGTGCCCCACGGTCATGTTGCATGTGCCCTACCAGGGGGACGGCAAGATTACCGACAATATGCGCAAGTATGTGGTCAAGCAACTGAAAGAGGAGGTGATCCCGACACTGGAGAAGATCAGCGGCGTCAAGTTCGACATCGATCGTCTGCGCGAATATATGCGGGAATCCGCCAAGGCGGAAGATGACCTGGTGTGGGTGCTGCAAACCGCAAAAAACAAACCCTCGCCCATCGATGCCTATTTCGGTGCTGTATATTATGTCGGGCCCATCTTC
>MGYR01000092.1:7020-7508 GCA_001801825.1 Gammaproteobacteria bacterium RIFCSPLOWO2_02_FULL_56_15
CGGGTGGAGATAGAGGCCCGTATCGATGCGGGACTCGGCCCGGTTACGCCCGAGGGTAACATGGGTGAGGAAAAATACCGCCTGGTGGTCGAAGGACCACCCAATTACACCAACCTCCGCGAATTCTGGAAGATGTTCTACGATGATGGCGCCGTGATCGTCGCCAGTTCCTATTCCAAGGTCGGTGGAGTCTATGACTTCGGTTTCCGGCACGACCCGGAAAATCCTTTGGAATCCCTCGCCGATTACTGCCTCGGTTGTTATACCAACCTGAGCCTGCCCGAGCGGGTGAAGATGCTTGTAACCTACATCAACGAATACCAGGCGGACGGACTGCTGATTAACTCGATCAAGAGTTGCAACAGTTTTTCCGCGGGACAGTTGCTCATGATGCGTGAGGTGGAGAAACGCACGGGCAAGCCGGCCGCTTTTATTGAAACCGATCTGGTGGATCCGCGGTACTTCTCCGCTGCCAATGTAAAGAACCG
>MGYR01000093.1 GCA_001801825.1 Gammaproteobacteria bacterium RIFCSPLOWO2_02_FULL_56_15
ATGGCCGCCAGGCAGGCCGTCGTCGCCTCAAGATAAAGCGGATCGTTCGCAGCGAGCATTTCGCCATAGCGCCAGCCGCCCCGGTCGAGCACGAAATAATAGGCCGTTAGTGCCGCCACGGCCTCAAGTGGTCCGAGCCAGAGGTACGCACGTGCGAGCAGTGGCAACGACAGCAGCCGCTCTGTGCATGGCCGCGGCGGGTGCGACATCACTGCATGCTTCGGGCGCTCGGCGCCTAGAGCGAGCGCCGGCACCATGTCAGTGCCCAGATCCACCGCCAGGATCTGGATGATCGTGAGTGGCAGCGGGATGCGCGCGAGGACGAAAGCCAGATAAGGCACCACTTCCGGGATGTTGGAGGTCAGGATGTAGGTGAGGAACTTACGGATGTTGTCATAGACAGTGCGTCCTTCCTCGATCGCCGCGACTATCGACGCGAAGTTATCGTCCAGCAGTATGATGTCCGAGGACTCGCGTGCGACGTCGGTTCCAGAGCGTCCCATGGCGATGCCGATGTCAGCGTTGCGTAGCGCCGGAGCGTCGTTGACGCCATCGCCGGTCGCCGCCACAATATGGCCCTTGGCGCGCAATGCCTGCACCACGCGCAGCTTCTGTTCCGCGCTCGCGCGCGCGAAGAGAATTTCGGGCGTGTCCAGCACCAGCTGCAACTGCGTGTCGGACAGATGGGACAGTTGCTCGCCTGTAATCAGGCTCGGCGTATCGCCCGAGATCAGGCCGATCTTGCGCGCTACCGCCAGTGCGGTGCTCGGATGATCGCCCGTCATCATAATCACGCGGATGCCGGCTTCCCGGCAGGTACGCACCGCCTCCGGCACCGTGGCGCGTGGCGGATCCTCCAGGCCGACAATCCCGGCGAGAACCAGATCCTCCTCCCAGCGCTCGGGCCCGAGTCCCTCCGGTACCGCGCGCCACGCGAGCGCCAGCACCCGCTCACCCCGCTCAGCGATCTCGCGTTCGGCTGCGAGGAAGCGTTGCCGCAGCGCCTCCTCCAGCGTACAGCGCGGCAGCACCGACTCAAGCGCGCCCTTGCAGAACAGGATGCGGTTATCCCCGGAGCGGTGCAGGGTCGACATGCACTTGCGATCGGTATCGAACGGCAGCTCATCCAGCCGCTCCAGGGCTGGCCCGCCGAACCCCGCGTGCTCAGCCATCTCGAACAGCGCCGCCTCCATCGGGTCGCCGCGTTGAACGGTGCGACCGCCGTCGGCCACCGCGTGCAGGTTGTGGCAGTGGCGGGCAATGGTGAAGAAGCACGCATAACGGGAGGCGATCGAAGGCGAGAGGGCGTCCATGTCGAGCACTGCATCGGGAAGGACAGCGGTCCTTGCGCGCATCGAGTTCTCGGTCAGGGTGCCGGTCTTGTCGGTGACGATCACGGTGGCGGAGCCGAGCGCCTCGACCGCGGGCAGGTGCCGTACCAGGACCCCCCGCGCTGCCATGCGCTGGGTGGCCATGGCGAGAGCGAGCGTTACAGTCGGCAACAGTCCTTCGGGTACGTTGGCGACGATGATGCCGATACCAAACACCGTGCTCTCGCCGATCTGCAATCCCAGCCATTGCCCGATAGCAAAAAAGCTGACACCGAGCCCGGTGGCAAGCACCGCGACCAGGCGGGACAAGCGCGCGATCTCGTGCTGTAGCGGCGTGCGGACCTCGACGGCGGTCTGCGCCAGCCGTGCGATGCGCCCGAACTCGGTGCGCATGCCGGTCGCGTACACGACTGCCCGGCCTTCGCCGGACACCACGGCGGTACCCGCCAGCAGAACATTCTTCGCTGTCAGTGGCGTATCCTGGTCTACCGCATCCGCGGTCCGCCCCTTTGGAAGCGACTCGCCGGTCACGGTGGCGAGGTTGACGCGGAGGCCGAAAGCTTCGATCACGCGGCAATCGGCCGGTATGTCATCGCCTTCCTCAACCAGGATGACGTCGCCAGGCACCAGCGCCTCGATACCGAGACGTACCGCCACGCGATCACGCAACACGGTGACCAGGTGCGGCAGGAGACTCTGCAGCGCCGCGATTGCGCGCTCGGCTCGGTACTCCTGCCAGAAAGAAAAGGCGCCGTTCACCGCGATGACGGCGATGACCGCAATCCCCAAGGTCATCATGCCCTGCCCGGGACTGTGCCACTCGGCGAGAAATGCCAGAGCCGCTGCGGCCCAGAGGATGATAGCGAAGAAGTGCGTGAACTGCCGTGCAAAGCACAGCACGAGGGGCGTTCCTTCGGGAGCAGCCAGGCGGTTCGCGCCGTACTCTTGCAGACGCCGCGCTGCCTCGCCTGCCGCTAATCCCTCCGGTGCGCTGCGCAGGCTGCGAAGCGCATTTTCGATACTGATTCGGGTGAGGTGCACTTCAGATCACTTTGTCAGGTGGAAGCCTGTATCTGTTAATACCTTCATAACGACGAACTTTTGTCTAACTGACGCGAAGGAGATTGTGCATATCTGGACTCCTAATATGAGTAACACTCCTGGTTTCGCCTCCATATGTTAGCATAGGGATACAGCACCATATGCCCGTCAGTAATGCGGATAAGGTTATTTTTATTTCAGCCATTGCAGGAGGATAGTTTGTGTCACAGCCCATCCGGGATTTGAGGATCCGGAACAGCCAGCCGCTCATCACTCCCGCGGTACTATCCGATGAATTGCCGGTTCCTGATTCCGCAGCGGCCCTGGTACATGAAGCGCGCCGTACGATTGCCGCAATCCTCGCAGGAACGGATCCCCGACTTCTGGTTATCGTCGGTCCCTGTTCCATCCATGATGTGGGGGCTGCGCTCGAATATGCACACCGGCTGCGGGATCTGGCAGTCGAACTCCAGGACTCCCTGTTCACGGTGATGCGGGTCTATTTCGAGAAACCACGCACAGTGGTCGGCTGGAAGGGCCTGATCAACGATCCTGATCTGGACGGAAGTTTCCATATCAATCGGGGTCTGCATCTGGCGCGCAGGCTTTTGCTGGATGTTGCGGCGGTCGGCCTGCCGGCGGCGACCGAATTCCTGGATACCACCTTTGGGCAGTATTACGCGGAACTGGTGAGTTTCGGCGCGATTGGCGCCCGCACGGTGGAGAGCCAGATCCACCGGGAGTTGGTCTCTGGGCTTTCCATGCCGGTGGGGATCAAGAACCGCACCGACGGCAATATTGATGTCGCTATCGACGCCCTGCTGGCGGCCCGGCACAGCCATTGGTTCCCGTCGCTGACCCCGGAAGGTACCCCGGCCATTCTGGAAACCACAGGCAACGAGGACACCTGCCTGATACTGCGAGGGGGTAAGGACAACGGACCTAACTACCGGGCAGCAGATATCCTGCGAGCGGAGCAGAAGCTGGCGGCTGCCGGACTGACGCAGTCTGTCATCGTGGATTGCAGTCATGGCAACAGCGGCGGGATTCCCGAACGTCAGATTGCAGTGCTCCGTAACCTGAGTAGCCAGATCGAGGCGGGGAATCGCTCCATCCGCGGAGTGATGCTCGAAAGTAATCTGCGGGAGGGCAAACAGAAACCGGACTCCAGGGACAGACTGGTATACGGCCAGAGCATTACCGACGCCTGCCTGTCCATGGAGCAAAGCTCCGATTTGCTGGAGGAAGTTGCAGCCTGCGTCCGGAGCGCCCGCCCGACCACCACAGGCAGACTGTGACCGGTATGCCGAACCGGGGTAAAATGCCTTTGAGGGTATAATAACTCCAGACACCGGATCATCATGACATCCGGAACCAATAAGAAAATTATCAGGAGGGGGCAAGCTGATGTCCGAGAATCTGGACCGGGCGACTCTGGAACCGATTGAGAACGCCGGCCTCGACGAACTCCAGGCGCTGCAACTCGAGCGCCTGCGCCGGTCGCTTAAGTATGCCTATGAAAATGTAGCGTTTTACCGCAATCGCTTCGATGCGGCGGGTGTGCATCCGGAGGATGTAAGGGAACTGGCCGACCTTGCCTGCTTCCCGTTCACCACCAAACAGGATCTGCGGGATCACTATCCATTCGGCATGTTCGCCGTGCCCCGCGAAAAGTTGGTGCGGATCCATGCCTCCAGCGGCACCACCGGCAGGCCCATCGTGGTGGGTTATACGCGCAGGGATATCGATCTCTGGGCGGACCTGATTGCCCGTTCCCTGCGGGCGGGTGGGGCGCGGCCGGGCGATCTCTGTCATATAGCTTACGGTTATGGCCTGTTTACCGGTGGGTTGGGCTTCCATTACGGTGCGGAACGCCTGGGCTGCACCGTGATCCCCATGTCCGGCGGCCAGACGGAAAGACAGATCCAGTTGATCCAGGATTTCCGGCCGAGGCTCATAACGGTGACGCCTTCCTACTGTCTCAATATCGTCGATGAGATGGAAAAACAGGGTATCAATCCCGCCGAATGCTCCCTGGAGATAGGATTCTTCGGCGCGGAACCCTGGACCGAGGGGATGCGCGAGCAACTGGAGCAGCGTCTGGCCATCCAGGCCCTGGATACTTATGGCCTGTCCGAGCTCATCGGCCCTGGGGTAGCGCAGGAATATCTGGATACCAAGGATGGCCTGACGATCTGGGAGGATCATTTCTACCCGGAGATCATCAATCCCGAAAGCGGCGCCGTTCTCCAGGATGGTGAAACGGGTGAACTGGTTTTTACTTCCCTCAGCAAGGAGGCCCTGCCCATCATCCGGTACCGCACCCGTGATCTGTCCCGGCTGATGCCCGGTACAGAGCGGGCCATGCGCAGGATGCAGAAAGTGGTGGGTCGTTCGGACGATATGCTGATTATCCGCGGTGTGAATGTGTTCCCCTCCCAGGTGGAGGAGCAGATCCTGTATTTCGAGGAACTCGCCCCGCATTACCAGTTGGAGGTGTACCGGGAAAGGCATCTCGATGCCGTCCGGGTCCTGGTCGAACTGGATGTGCGGCTCGCCCGTTTGTCAGATGAGGAGAAAGGGAGAGTGGAGGCGCAACTGCAGAACCGGATCAAGGCCTTTATCGGCGTCTCCGCCGAGGTGCGTCTGGGGGAACCGGGCAGCATCCCCCGATCCCAGGGCAAGGCTCAACGGGTCGTCGATCGGCGACGCTGAATCGTATTTTGTCATTCATCAATCATGGGTAGTGGACATGCAAGAGCTATTGAAAGCAGGGCTGGAAAAAACGCAGCGTATCGTGGTGGAAAAATGGCGGACAATCGCCTTTCTCGGGGAGGACTGCAGGGTCTATTCAACCCCCTTCATGCTGCACGATATCGAGGTGACCAGTCATGAGTTGATCAAGCGCTGTCAAAGCGAGGGTGAGGATTCCGTGGGTATGAGCGCCACAGTGAACCATCTGGCGGCGACTCCACTGGGGATGTGGGTAGACCTCGCCGTGCGCATCACCGCCGTGAGCGGACGCAAGGTGGATCTGGAGTTTGAGTGCTGCGACGCCTCGGGTGTCGTGGCGAACGGCGTCCACAGCCGTTTCATGGTGAACATGGAAAAGGCTGCCCGGCAGATCCGGTCCAAGGCGGAACAATATACATGAAGCCCGGTATCGCCGACGAATGCCGGTCTCAGGTGCCCTTGCGATTTACCCACGTATCCCTTCGACGGGTGATGATGGTATAGTCACACACTGCCAGCAAGACTCAAATGGCAGACCAACCTGTTTAAACCTAGTGAATCATCTGAATAGAGAAGGAGTGAGTATGGCAATATTTACGCATATCACCGTCGGCACCAACAATCTGGAGGCGGCCCGCAAGTTTTATGACAGTGTGCTGGAGCCACTCGGCCTGAAAAGGATCGCTAACATGGACCACGCCTCCATCTGGGGCGTGGATGCTCCGAAATTTTTTGTCCTGAAACCGGCGGACGGCAAACCGGCAACCGTCGGTAATGGCCTGACAGTGGGTTTCAAGGCGCCCAACCGGGCCGCCATCGATGAATTCCACCGCCGCGGGCTGGCGGCCGGCGGCATGGATGCTGGCGCTCCGGGTCCGAGGACTTTTGCGCCCAATGCCTATGCAGCCTATCTCAGAGATCTGGATGGCCACAAGATCCTCGCCAGCAGTACTTCTGGAAAATAAAGCCTAAGCCGTACCGACGGGGTCAGGTCTTGGTGCG
>MGYR01000094.1:0-124 GCA_001801825.1 Gammaproteobacteria bacterium RIFCSPLOWO2_02_FULL_56_15
CCTCGATGGCATGATAGAGAGACAGTCCGGACGGATCGTATTCGTATCCAGTGATGCGGGCCGTGTCGGCAGTCTGGGTGAGACGGTCTATTCCGGCGCCAAGGGCGGCGTGATCGCCTTCGGC
>MGYR01000094.1:239-825 GCA_001801825.1 Gammaproteobacteria bacterium RIFCSPLOWO2_02_FULL_56_15
TCCGCGCGACACCGCTCCGCCGCCTGGCCAAGCCTTCGGAAATCGCCGATGCCATCCTCTTCTTCGCCAGCGACCGGGCTTCCTTCATTACCGGTCAGGTGCTGAGCGTCAGTGGCGGCCTGGTCATTCCTGGCTAAGCCTTTAATTACGATCTTTAACACGACATTGGGAGTTAATGAACCATGTACAAACTGAAAGCTGCGGATTTCAATCCGAAACACTTTGCCTGGAAGGTGGAAGGCAAGGTTGCAACCATTACCCTGAACCGACCAGAGCGCAAGAATCCCCTGACGCTGGAAAGTTACGCGGAACTGCGCGATACCTTCCACAAACTGCAGTATGCCGAGGATGTCAAGGTGGTCATCTTTACCGGCGCCGGTGGCAATTTCTGCTCCGGCGGCGACGTGCATGACATCATTGGGCCATTGACCAAGATGGAAATGCCGGGCTTGCTGGAATTCTGCCGCATGACCGGTAACCTGGTGAAAGAGATGCGTCAGTGTCCGCAGCCCATCATCTCCGCTGTCGAAGGGGTCTGTGCCGGCGCCGGCGCCATTATCGCCATGGCTAGTGACATGCGTTACGG
>MGYR01000094.1:878-6543 GCA_001801825.1 Gammaproteobacteria bacterium RIFCSPLOWO2_02_FULL_56_15
GAAGGCACAGGAAGGCCTGGACTGGGGCTTCTACAGCGCCCTGGCGCCTACTGGTGAAGTACTGGCCAAGGCCACGGATACCGCCAAGCGGCTGGCCTCCGGCCCGACCTTTGCCCATGGCATGACCAAGAAATGCCTGCACCAGGAATGGAGCGTCAGCATCGAGCAGGCGCTCGAGATCGAGGCGGAAGCCCAGGCCATCTGCATGCAGACCCAGGATTTCACCCGCGCCTACAACGCTTTCGTGGCGAAGGAAAAACCCGTGTTCGAGGGTAATTGATCCAGTCTGTTATTTTTTTCGGGAGTAAGGTAATGGTGGACAGCACGTTTCTGGATTGGCCGTTTCTCGACGATACCCATCGGCAACTGGTTCAGGACCTGCGCGTGTGGACGGCGCAACAGGTTGCCCCGCTGGAGGAACCCGGCCACGACCTCTCTGCCGTCGATGAACACTGCCGGCACTTGGTACGCCTGCTGGGGGATGCCGGTTGGCTGAAGTACTGCGTTCCCGGAGTAAATGGCTTCATCGGGGTCCGGAATCTCTGTTTGTGTCGGGAGACCCTCGGTTATACCTCCGGACTGGCGGATTTCGCGTTCGCCATGCAGGGACTGGGGACCGGGCCGATATCACTGTATGGCAGTGATGAGCAGAAGCGGCGATATCTGCCCCCGGTTGCGGAAGGCAAGGCCATTGCCGCCTTCGCCATCTCCGAACCCAATGCCGGATCCGATGTGGGCGCCATGACCACGGCGGCCGTCGCTGTGGGTGCTGATTACGTGATCAACGGCAGCAAGACCTGGATCTCCAACGCCGGTCTGGCGGATCACTATGTGGTCTTTGCCCGGACCGGGGGCGCGCCCGGACCCAGGGGCTTGTCGGCCTTCATCGTGGATGCCGACAATCCGGGTCTCAGGGTGAGCGAGCGAATTCCCGTCTCCGCCCCCCATCCCCTCGGCACCATCCGTTTGGAAGACTGCCGCGTACCGGCCACGGCCATGTTGTCGAAGCCCGGCGATGGCTTCAAGATTGCCATGGCTACCCTGGATATCTTCCGTTCCTCGGTGGGCGCGGCATCCCTGGGATTTGCCCGGCGCGCCTTCGATGAAGCGATCCGGCAGAGCAAGAAACGAGTGGTTTTCGGTAAACACCTCTCCGAATATCAACTGACCCAGGTCAAACTGGCGGATATGGCGGTCAGCATCGATGCCGCCGCCCTCCTGATCTATCGGGCCGCCTGGACCAAGGACCGTAATCCCGGCGGCCGGGTGACCCGGGAGGCCGCAATGGCCAAGCTCTATGCCACCGAGGAGGCGCAGAAGGTCATCGACCAGGCGGTCCAGATCTTCGGCGGCATGGGTGTGGTGAGCGGCGTGGTGGTGGAAGGCTTGTATCGTGAGATCCGGTCCTTGCGTATTTATGAGGGGACCAGCGAAATCCAGAAGTTGATCATCGCCGCAACGGTGCTGGCGGAAGATCAGTAATAAACCTCCGGGATCGGTCCGCACGAGTCGACCGGCCTGTCAATTTCGCGAAATATCAGGGGGTGTATTGGAAAGTGTCGACAGGACCGGTGTGATTGCCGTAACCGGAGCCAGTCAGGGCATCGGCGCCGCCATAGCCCTCGAACTGGCCCGGCGGGGATTCACCGTCGCCTGCCTGTCGCGCAGGGGCACGACGCCGGCAGTGAAGGACCCGGACCGTTCCAGCATCGGTAAACGTCTCCGCGGAATCGTTTGTGATGTCACCGAAGAACCGTCGGTGAGGTCGGCGATCGAGGCGGCGGCTGATTCATCCTCGGGCCTGCGGGGCGTAGTGAACAGCGCCGGGATCGTGATCGGCGGGCCGTCCTCGGAGTATGCACTGTCTGACTTCGAGGCCGTGTTGCGGATCAATGTGCTGGGGACTTTCAGCGTCTGCCAGGCGGCCTATCCGTGGTTGGTGAAGCATGGCGGCGGCCTGATCGTCAATATCGGATCCTTCTGGGACCAGATGGGGATCAAACATTACGCCGCCTACTGTGCATCCAAGGCCGGGGTTGCGGCCTTGACCCGGTGCCTGGGTGTGGAATGGGCGCGGGAGGGCATACGGGTGCTGGATGTAGCGCCTGGATTCCTGGAGTCCGCCATGGATACCGGAGCGCTGGCGATAGCCGCAGAGCGGCAGGCGAAATTTCTTGAAAGCAGGTTGCCGGGCGGCAGGAAAGGCAGGCTGGATGAAATCGCACGAGTGGTGGCCGGTCTCTATTACGAAGATGTGGGTTTTTTGAATGCGACCACGATTTATGTCGATGGCGGTCAGGGCCCGGCAATGTGATTAAGAACCTTTTAAAAATGACTAGCTGCGATTTGAACCAGCAGCCCTCACCCCTTCCCCTGGGCCGCATGCTCCCGGTGCGGCCAACCGACTACATCCGTGTAGTCGTCTCCCGATGGGCGAGGGGTTTAGTCCTTCTCCCTCCGGGACGACTCCAGGGATGGAGGAGGTCGAACGAAGTCCGGAACCAGAGTCGAGAAGGGTTGGGATGAGGGAGCAAACACGTACGAATTTCATTTTTGTTATGTGCTCTGAATAAGCTCTAACGGGACGACAACCATGTTCAAACTGAATATCATTGAATCGATTGCAACTGCGACACTGGATCGGCCTCCGGTCAATGCTATTGATTATGACTGGGTCAATACCCTCAATGCGGCGCTGGATCAGGTGGAGAAGACTCCGGCGGTCTCCGTTCTGCACCTGCGCAGTTCTTCCCGTATCTTTTGCGCGGGGGCGGATCTTGCCCTGATGCAACGCCTGGTCAGCACCCCGGAAGGTTGCGATGAAATGGTGGAATTGATCCGCAAGGTCCAGCGGGCCCTGGATCGCCTGGAAGGTATCGGTGTGGTCACCGTGGCCGAGCTGGGTGGAGCGGCGCTGGGCGGCGGTTTCGAGCTGGCGCTTGCCTGTGATCTCCGGGTGGCGTCAAAAAAGGCAAAGCTCGGGCTGCCCGAGGCCGGCCTGGGACTGATCCCGGGCGCCGGCGGCACCCAGAGGCTTACCCGCATCTGCGGTGAGAATATCGCCCGGCGTATCATCCTCGGCGCGGAAGTGGTCGATGGCGAGCAGGCCGCAGGTCTCGGCATGGTCCAGTGGGCAATTGACCCGGATAACATCGCAGATTGGACCGCGGAACTGGTTGGCAGGCTGGGCCGACTGCCGCGACAGGCGATCGCCGCCGGCAAACGTTGTATTGCCGCAGCCTATACCAGCCCCGCGGACGGCTACGAGATGGAATTGAGGGAAACCCGCGCCCTCTACGGTGATCCGGATTCCCGGGAACGGGTCCATGCCTTTCTTGAAAAATCGGTCTCCAAGTAGAAACCGTAATATCTTCGGAAGGATCAGGCCGGCGGGAATCATTCGAGGATCACGGAAGGGATTGCCCCGCTACCCGATCACAGCTAAAACGCCATGAACCACATCAGGACAGGTAACGGTGATGATGAACGCATCCGGCAGCGGCGCAAGCAGATCATCACGGCTGCCGTGCAGCTTTTTTCCGAACGGGGGTACTTCCAGACCACAGTCCAGGATATCGCCGACACGGCCGGGATCAGCGCGGGCCTCATCTACCAGTACTTCCGCGACAAGGAGGATCTGCTGCTGCTCGCCATTCTCGATGTCCTGGATTCCTACACGGCCGAGATACCCCGGGCCGTGGAAGAGATCGCGGACCCCCTGGATCGTTGCTGCATGGCATTCCGCGCTTATTGCCGTGTCGTGGACGGTCGCCAGGCATCGACAATCCTGGCCTACCGTTCGACCAAGTCACTGCCCTACCAGCAACGTCAGGTGATCAAGAACGCCGAGCGGCAAACCAACCAGATCATCATGGGTTACATCGAAGCCTGTATTGAAAGCGGCCTGTTCCGGCAGGTAGACAGCGAGATCGCCACGTATCAGCTGGTAATGTATGCCCATGCCTGGGCGTTGAAACAGTGGCAACTGGCCCGGAGAATGGACCTGGAAACCTATGTCAACCAGGGCCTGGACCTGTTTCTCCATGCCATGCTGACCGACGCCGGATGGCAGCATCTGCACCGAAACCGGCCGGGAGATGCCCGCTAGGACACATCGAGTATTTCCTGCTATCCTGCCGTTGCGCGTGATACGACCCGGCGCTGGCCCGACCCTGTACAAAAATAATGATCGGATGCGATCCCTGTATGCCATCGAATATGCCAAGACTCCTCAAACTGCTGATCGGCCTGCTCCTGTGCGTTTTGTCGATCTCGCAGTCCCAGGCGCTGGATTTCGGCTTTTCAGAACTCGATAAGCACGAGAAGCTTTTGGTGGTGAACGCCGGTAGCGTCGCCTTCATCACCGCTTGGGGCATCGCCAAGTGGGATTACGGCCAGCGCTCGCCGCATATGCAATCCGAAGGCTGGCTCGGGAACGACACCAAGGAAGGCGGGGCGGACAAACTGGGTCATCTCTGGTCGACTTATGTTTTTGGCGAAAGCCTGAGCAACCTCTATGAAGGCTGGGGTTACAACCATGATCAGGCCGCCTCTTACGGGGCCCTGTCCTCCTTCGCCATCATGGGTTTCATGGAGGTGGGCGACTCCTTCAGCAACTACGGATTCGCCTATGAGGATTTGATCACGAATGCCCTGGGAAGTGTCGCCGGTTATCTCATGTACAAATACCCTGATTTCGCCCGCAAGGTGGATCTGCGCTGGGAATACGCCCCGGCCTTTGACCGCACGGATTTCTTCACCGATTACGAGCACACCAAATACCTGGTGGCCTTGCAGTTGGGAGGTTTTGATCGCTTAGAGGGCACGCCTCTGGAATACCTGGAGTTGCAGCTCGGTTATTACAGCCGGGGTTTCGAGACGCAAAGAGCAGACCGCGAGCGTAACCTGTATATCGGTGTCGGTCTGGATCTCTCCAGACTCTTTCGCAAGGCGGGTTGTGAAAAATTCTGCAAGGTATTTCATTACTACCAACCGCCCTATACCTACGTAGCCCACGATAGCAACCTGAACGACTGAGGCTTTTCTGCCGGTTATGATTGGAGATATTCGGCGGCAAACAATTTCCACTGCCAGGTTCGGCACCCGGATCCCTCGCACACGGTAGGATTATCCACCACCGGAAAGGTCGATTACACTGCCGGGGCCGATGCGGCGGGTATGATCGCCGGATAACAATAACAAATTGGGGGCAGTCACATGAATCAGCCACTGGATACGGAGGGGCGGCAGTCCGTCAATCCCGTGGTCGCATATCCCCACCCGGTCTACGCATGGTATGTCATCAGCATCTTTTACCTGGCCTATACCCTGGCCTTCATCGATCGGATCATCGTCAGTTTCCTGGTCGGTCCGATTCGGGCGGATTTTAATATCACCGATTTTCAGTTCAGCCTCATCTCAGGCCTGGCCTTTGCCATATTCTATGCGACCCTCGGGATCCCCATCGCCCGACTCGCCGATACCCGCAACCGCAGAAATATCATCACGGTTGGAATCACTATATGGAGTCTGATGACTGCGATATGCGGACTCACCTCGAACTACTGGCAATTGTTCCTGGCCCGCTTGGGCGTGGGGGTGGGGGAGGCCACTCTCTCTCCCGCCGCCATCTCCATGATCTCGGATTATTTCCCGAAGGAGCGGC
>MGYR01000094.1:6599-7673 GCA_001801825.1 Gammaproteobacteria bacterium RIFCSPLOWO2_02_FULL_56_15
GTATCCAGGAGATTGCCCTGTTCGGTGATATGCGGGCCTGGCAGATCGCCTTCATTGTTGTCGGCCTCCCGGGGTTGCTGATCGCCGTGTTGATGGTCACCGTGAAGGAGCCGCCCCGGCATGGGATCCGGCAGGATCAGGCCAAGGTGTGCTTCGCTGATACACTCGCCTACCTGAATCGTCACAAGGGTGTGTATTTCACGCTTATGGTTGGGGCAGCGTTGTCGTCGATGGCCAGCTACGGCACCTTCAACTGGGTGCCTGCACTCTTCGAGCGGGTCTATGACTGGGGTCCTGCGAAGATCGGCACGACCTTCGGTCTCATCACGCTGGCCATCGGCACCACGGGTCTCGTGTCTTCCGGGTTCATTGTTGGCGCCATGTTGCGCGCCGGGCGAACGGCGCCATATTCCTGGTTGATGATCATCACGATTGCCTGTGTCATCCCACCCTCGGCGCTGCTCGTTGCGGTGGATAACCCCTACTGGACGTTGGGCTGCCTGTCCCTGATGATCATGTTCCTCAGCGCGCCCATCGGCCTGGTGCAGGCGGCGCTTGCGGCGATCACCCCGAATGAGATGCGGGCCCAGGTGATCGCCATCTACCTGCTGGTGGTAACCATCTTCGGATTATCGAGCGGACCCTCGGCCGTGGCCGCGGTTACTGATTTCTATTTTGGTAACGATGCGGCCGTGGGCATGTCCATCGCCATCGTGTCCGTCATCTCCTGTACACTGGGGGTGTTGACGCTCTATGCCGGGATCGGCGCCTACCGGCGCAAGGTGGCGCAGGACGGGACATGATCCGTTCCTGGTGGATCATCGCATGGCCCGCGGCTGATGAATGCCGTAGAATAGTCTTCAGAGATGGTGGATTCGCGTTGCCGGATTTGCTCATCCCCGGATTCATCGGCCAATGATCAGGTATGAGTAATATCAAATTTCTACTGCGTTATATCCTGCTGCATAAAAGCTCTTTTACCCTGGGTATTGTCTTTGTTTTCCTGACCAACTGGCTCGCGGTCAGCATTCCCATGTACGTCAAGGAATGCATCGACCTGCTGAACCCGGAGCT
>MGYR01000094.1:7694-8822 GCA_001801825.1 Gammaproteobacteria bacterium RIFCSPLOWO2_02_FULL_56_15
GCATCGACCTGCTGAACCCGGAGCTCGATCAGCATTACCCGGAGCTGATCCGGGGTGTCGTGATCATCTTTATCATGGCCTTCCTGATGATCTTCATCCGATCGCTATCCCGGATCCTGTTTTTCAATCCGGGCCGCTCCATCGAGATGATCCTGAAGAATGAATGTTTTACCAGGCTCAACCAGTTGCAGAAGGATTTCTACGCAGGACACCCCGTGGGCACCATCATCTCCATCGTCAATAACGATGTGAACGGGATCCGGCTGATGGCGGGACTCGGACTACTGCAGATCTTCAATATCCTCTTTGCCCTGTCATTGACGCCGGTGAAGATGTGGCAGATGTCGCCAAGCCTCACGGTATATTGCGTGATCCCGGTCCTCGTCATGCTGGTCATCGTGAGCAAGGGCATGTCCTACATGCGTAACCTGATGCGGGCACGCATGGAGGAATTGCAGGGTCTGTCTACCCGTACCGTGGGCTTTCTGGCCGGGATCGATGTGATCAAGAGCAACCGGATCCACGACTGGGCGGTGCGGAAATTCGCGCATGAGAACGGCATCCTGCATAACCGTTCGGTGCAGCTCTTCCGGATCCGTACCTTTGTCTTTCCCATCCTGGGTTATATCGACAAGTTTCTGAAGGTCATCATTCTCGCCGTCGGCGGCAGTTATCTGATTCAGCAGCGCCTCACCATCGGCGAGATCACCGCATTCCTGGCGTATGCAACCTTGTTATCGCTGCCGTTTATATCCATGGGCTTTCTGATCTCCATCTTCCAGAGCGGCATGGCCGGGGTGGAAAGCGTGCGCCGCATCCTCGACCAGCCCATCCCCGCGCAGGAGATCACCCATTTGCCGGAAGCGGAACGCAGCCGGCTGTTCACCCGCAACTTCCTGATCAAGGACCTTTGCTTCAGTTACCCCGGCGGCGGCGAACCGGTGCTGAAGAATATCAACTTGGAGATCCGGCCGGGCCGGAAGATCGGGATCCTGGGGCGGATCGGCTCCGGCAAGAGCACCCTGGTCAACTGTATGAACCGCTACCTGGAGATCGCGCCGGGCCAGATCTTCATTGATGATCATGATATCACCACGCTTTCCAGAAGGGACCTCCGCAGCGTGGTGC
>MGYR01000095.1:0-1312 GCA_001801825.1 Gammaproteobacteria bacterium RIFCSPLOWO2_02_FULL_56_15
GATAGGGGCGGATGATCTGTCTGCGCAGCAAGTGGAACATCTGCGCAGGCGTACTGGGGAAACAAACCTGCATGTTCTCACGCGCGCAGAGTTGCAGGTACCTCTCCAGCCGCGCGGAGGAATGCTCTGGTCCCTGACCGTCAAAACCATGGGGAAGAAACACTGTGAGTCCGCAGTATCGGCCCCACTTTGCCTCGCATGAGCTGATGAACTGGTCAAATACTACTTGGGCGCCATTGGCAAAATCACCAAACTGGGCTTCCCAGATCACCAGGGCATTGGGTTCGGCACTGCTGTAACCGTATTCGAACGCGAGGACGGCTTCTTCTGAGAGGGTCGAGTTGACCACAAGAAAGGAGCCCTGATCCTGGCAAATATGTTGCAGGGGTAGATAGGTTTCACCGTCCACCTGGTTATGAATTACCGCATGACGGTGAAAAAAGGTCCCTCGCCCGCTATCCTGCCCGGAGATCCGTATGGGATAGCCATCCTCCAGCAGGGAGGCGTAGGCCATGGTTTCGGCATAACCCCAGTCCATCGGCAGCTCACCGGCGCCCATCAGTCTGCGGTTGCCGATGATCTTCTGCACGGAGGAGTGCAGGGTGAAGTGTCCGGGAATATCGGTGATCCGCTCTGTGAGACGGGCTATGGTTTCGGCATTGATAGCCGTGTCACCGCTATCGCGCCATGTTTTACCCGTGTATGGCCTGTAATCGATCAGGTATTTTGCATCTATCGATCCCTGGCAGACTGCTGCGGTCGGCTGGTTGTTCACCAGACGATCGATATATGAACCGGCCATCTGTTCGACTCTATCTCGACCCAATACGCCTTGCTGTACGAGCAGCTCAGCATAGATGTTCCTGACTCCGGGGTGGTTCCGGATCTTCTGGTACATCACCGGCTGGGTTGCCGCCGGTTCATCAGACTCACTATGGCCATGCTTTCGGTAACAGACCATGTCGATGACCACATCTTTCTTGAAGCGAACGCGGAAATCCAGGGCTATTCGAGTAACGAAGACCACCGCCTCCGGATCGTCGCCGTTGACATGAAAGATCGGGGCCTGGACCATTTTGGCCACATCGGTGCAATAAAGCGTGGATCGTGAGTCGAGCGGATCGCTGGTGGTGAAACCGATCTGGTTGTTGATGATGATATGGACCGTTCCGCCGGTACTGTGGCCTCTCGTCTGCGAGAAGTTGAAGGTTTCCATGACCACCCCTTGGCCGGCAAATGCCGCATCACCATGGATCAGTATGGGCATGACCTGTTCCCTATGGCGGTCATTGCGGCGATCCTGGCGCGCTCG
>MGYR01000095.1:1341-5690 GCA_001801825.1 Gammaproteobacteria bacterium RIFCSPLOWO2_02_FULL_56_15
TTTCCAGGTGGGAAGGGTTGAATGCCAGGGTCAGATGTACCGGTCCGTGTTCCGTCTGGATATCCGATGAATAGCCCATGTGGTATTTCACATCCCCCATGGAAAGAGAGTCATTTCCCTTACCCTCAAATTCGTCGAAGAGTTCTCGCGGCAGTTTCCCCATGATATTGACCAGGACATTCAGCCTTCCGCGGTGCGCCATCCCAATCACCACCTCCCGCACATTGTTATCCCGGCCGGCGCTGATCAATTCATCAAGCAAGGCGATCAGGCTCTCTCCGCCTTCCAGGGAAAATCGTTTCTGACCAACGTACTTCTGATGGAGATGCTCCTCCAGCAGGCTGGCGGCGATCAGGGTCTCCAGGATCCGGATCTTACGGGCGGCTGGAAATTCAGGTTTGCCAAGACAGGATTCCAAGCGTTCCTGTATCCACCTTTTTTGCTCGGTTTCCGTAATGTGCATGTACTCGGCGCCTATCGTCCTGCAGTAGGTCGATTTAACGATGTCGATAATCTCGCGCAAGCTGATCTCATCGGGGGCGACCAGGGAGCCGGTATTGAAGGTTGAATCCATATCGGATTCATGCAGGTTGTGATAAGCCGGGTCGAGTTCAGGAACCTGGGGCCGTGCGTGCTGTTTCAGCGGATCCAGATCAGCCTGATGGTGTCCTCGGATCCGGTGGGCTCCGATGAACTGGATTACCGAAACCTGTTTGCTGTGGGCAATGGCGCCCGTATCGCGCTCTGATCCCTTGTGCGACCTGTTTAGCGCTGCTTGCCGGAACGTACTTTGTACGCTTGAGTGCGGGATATCCTGGACGCCGGTTCCGGGCTGGATCTCAGCAAAATATTCCCGCCATTGGAGGTCGACGGAATCTGGATTCGTCAGGAATCGTTCGTATAATTCCTCCAGGTAACCGGCGTTCCCGCTGTAGAGGCATGATGGCTCGGTTTTTTCCATATTTTCTAATATGTTGCGGAAAGATCAGGCTGGTACCGTGAGAGCAATGATGTCCTCATACATGGTTAATTGGCACTGATTCTATAGAGTAAATGCTGACGATTTTAAGTGATTTGATCGAATGTTTATACGAGTTTTGGCAAACTGCAATGTTTAATCTCTAAGAGCCCTGAATAAATCCGCTATCCCAGCAAATGCCCTTGCGGGACATTCCATCGAACCTGTATTCTAAATCACTAATAAAAACATAAGAGACGGAAGCAGCTACGTTTTCCCTCAGGGGGTAAAAGAATCATGTCAGACACAGTAACCATTATTGATAACCGGACCGGGAAGCAGCTGAATTGTCCCGTGTTGCAAGGTGTCATGGGGCCGCCGGTCATCGATATAAAGCATCTCTACAAGGAACTTGGGATGTTTACTTACGATCCCGGATATGGATCAACCTCCAGTTGTAAGAGTGCAATCACTTACCTTGATGGTGAACAAGGTGTGCTCATGTACCGGGGTTATCCGATCGAACAGTTAGCGGAACAGAGTACCTTTCTTGAGGTTTGTTATTTGCTCATTTACGGTGAATTACCCAGTCGACTGCAGATGGACGAATGGGAAACCGGCATCAAGATGCATACCATGACCCATGAACACCTGTCCCGCTTTTATACGGGATACCGCTATGATGCCCATCCCATGTCGATTATGGGTGGAGTCGTCAATGCCATCGCCTCCTATTACCATGACGCGACGGATATTTATGATGCCGGGCAGCGGCTGATGACGGCAAAACGGGTAATCGGGAAGATGCCCAATATCGCCTCCAAGTGTTATCGCTATGCGATAGGACTGCCTTTTGTCTATCCGGACAACAGCTTGTCCTATATTGAAAATTTCATGAATATGACTTTTTCAAAACCGAGTGAGAAATATAAGCCCTCTCCGGTGGCGGTGCGCGCCCTGGACCTGCTCTTTATCCTGCATGCGGATCATGAACAGAATGCCAGTACCTCGACGGTGCGACTTGCCGCCAGTGCCGAAACCAACCCATTCGCTTGCATCGCCGCGGGTATTGCGACACTCTGGGGTAAGGCGCACGGTGGGGCAAATGAGGCCGTGATCAAGATGCTGGAAGAGATAGAACACCCGCGTAATATCCGCAAATTTTTAGATCGCGCCAAGGACAAGGATGACAGTTTCAGGCTGATGGGATTTGGTCACCGTGTTTACAAGAACTACGATCCAAGGGCGACGATAATCCGCAAGGCATGCCATGAGTTGCTGGGGGAGATGGGGCTGAACCAACCCATGTTTGAAATCGCCATGGAACTGGAGAGGATCGCCCTTGAGGATGGTTATTTCATCGAAAGGAAACTTTATCCGAATGTCGATTTCTACTCCGGGTTGATTTACCAGGCTCTCAATATTCCGTCGGAAATGTTTACCGTGATGTTCGCGCTGGCGCGCAGCGCCGGTTGGGTGGCTCAATGGATGGAACTGATGGTGGATAGTGATTTCAGGATCGGCCGGCCAAGGCAGCTGTATATCGGCAAAGAGAAACGGGACTACATACCCATAAGCCAACGATCCTGAACCCTGTTGATCCATGATTGATGCACATGGTTACCGGGCTAATGTGGGAATAGTCCTCACCAACAAGGAACGGAAAGTATTCTGGGGCAAGCGGGCTGGGATGGAAGCCTGGCAATTTCCCCAGGGTGGTATCCGTCCGAATGAACCCATGGAATCCGCGATGTACCGGGAACTGCAGGAGGAAACGGGGCTACGGCCGGAGCATGTGGAAATCATCGCCAGTACCACAGGTTGGCTGCATTATCGGATTCCTAAGCGGTATATCAGACACAGGTCAACTCCTGTCTGTATCGGACAAAAACAGCGGTGGTTCCTGCTTATGTTGTTGACGGATGAGAGCAAGGTGAAGCTGGATCTTTGCAAGAACCCGGAGTTTGATCTCTGGCGATGGATAGATTTCTGGAAACCGGTTCATGAGGTTGTTGAATTCAAGCGAAATGTCTACAGGAAAGCGCTGGACCAGTTCGAACCTATACTCTTTCCCGAACACTGAATACCCATACTAAAAACCCGGTCTGGCCCGATATCCTGCCGTATCAATCATGACGTCGCTGCTACGCGTGTTTTTCAGAATCTGCCTGATGCGGGATAGACCCCAGGATCTGCCGGCGGCTGGGGTGTTGCTGGCTTTCTGTATTGCCGTTTATTTTCTTAGCGGGGTCCTCGTAGCCTGGCCGGGTCGCGGACTTGGCGAGGCCATTCTGGTGAGCCTTGTGGACACGCCATTATTACTTCTGTGCACGGGCCTCTTGCTGATGGCCCGCAGTCATCTGGAACGCTGGCTACAAACCGTTACTGCCCTGACGGGCACCGGTATGCTCTTCAATCTCCTGGCCATGCCATTCGTATTCTTCGTGAATTCGAATGGTTTATCGGTGGATGGTGCTTCAGGTATCCAGTCGCTAATTGGATACTTGATATTATTCCTGTTGTGCTGGAATGTTTCCGTCATTGGATTCGTCTACAAGCACGCATTAAACATGTCCTTTACCGCGGCATTGATCATCGCAGTAAGCTGTGTCGGCCTGTCTGTTTATCTCATCAACTTCATGGTTATCGGGGATCCCTGATCATGCGCGTACATATCCTCGGGATCTGTGGGACTTTCATGGGAGGGCTCGCCCTGCTCGCGAAAGATCGGGGCCTTGAGGTTACGGGTTCCGATACGAATATATATCCACCCATGAGTGACCAGTTGCAGGCGGCAGGAATCCAGCTTGTGGATGGGTATTTTGATTCACAACTGGACCCGATGCCGGGTCTGGTCATCATCGGCAACAGCCTTTCCCGGGGTAACGCCTGTGTCGAACGCATTCTGAATGACAGGATCCCCTTCCTTTCCGGACCCCAATGGCTTGCCGAGTTCATCCTTCCGAATCGGCATGTCATGGCGGTATCAGGCACCCACGGGAAGACCACCACTACCAGCATGCTGGCCTGGATACTGGAATATGCGGGTATGAATCCCGGTTTCCTCATCGGTGGTATTGCGGAAAATTTTGGTCTTTCCGCCAGATACGGCAGTGGCGATTGCTTCGTGGTTGAGGCCGATGAGTACGATACCGCGTTCTTCGACAAGCGCTCAAAATTTATTCATTATCGCCCACAAACCCTGATTATCAATAATATTGAATTTGACCACGCGGATATCTTCAGTGACCTGGGGGCGATTAAGCGGGAATTTCACCATTTAATCAGAACCGTACCAGCCGGAGGAAGATTGATCATTCGGGCCGGTGATGATGAGATTGCTGATGTACTGACCATGGGTTGCTGGACAAAAACCGAGAGTTTCTCGATC
>MGYR01000095.1:5696-11050 GCA_001801825.1 Gammaproteobacteria bacterium RIFCSPLOWO2_02_FULL_56_15
GGTGACTGGCAGGCGCATCCCGAACGACAGGATTTCTCCTGTTTTCAGTTGTATCACAAGGCAGAGTTTACGGGTCTTGTCGATTGGACCCTGGTCGGCAGACACAATGCGGAAAACGCCCTTGCGGCAGTGGCCGCAGCAGGTCAGGTCGGGGTAGCTTCGGAGCAGGCCTGCAAGGCCCTGTGTGAATTCAAAAGCGTCAAACGTCGCCTGGAATGTCTTGGTGTGATCTCAGGTATCTCCATTTATGATGATTTTGCGCATCATCCGACTGCGATTCGGGTAACTCTGGAGGCTTTGCGGCAGAAAGTGGGTGGCGCGCGCATCATTGCAGTGATGGAACCGCGTTCCAATACGATGAGGACAGGGGTACATGGAGAGGCATTGCCGCATTCCCTGGCGGGCGCGGACCTCGTGCTGGTTTATCAAGCCCGGAATCCTGCGATGGATTATGGCGTTTTTTCACGGATCCTTCGTGAAAAGGTGCAGCTCTTTACGGATGTATCCGCGATAGTCGAATTCCTCGGCAAAGCAGCCAGGTCGGGCGATCATATCCTGATAATGAGCAACGGTGGATTTGAGAACATACACAGGCGGCTGTTGGAGCAACTGCAAAAAGTCGCATAAGACTTCAGGATTATTCGATAAAAGCCGTATTTTCAGGTTCCTCGATCACGGTATTGCAAAGTCTTCCTATTTTTTCAATCTCGATGCAGACCACATCACCTGCTTTCATATAACCCGGGGGGGTCATTTTCATCCCCACGCCGCTGCTGGTGCCGGTACTGATAATATCCCCGGGTTCCAGGGTAAATACCGTGGAGAGGTAGCTGATAAGGTAATAGCAGTTGAATAACAGCTGCCTGGTGTTGGATGACTGGCGCAATTCACCGTTTACCCAGGTACGGATATCCAGCGTATGGGGGTCGCCGACCTCATCCGCGGTGACAATCCACGGGCCGATCGGCCCGTGGGTGTCAAATGATTTTCCCAGCGTCCAGGTGCGTGAGCGGTTCTGCCAATCCCGGACGGAAACATCATCGACCACAAGATAGCCTGCAATGACCTCAGTGGCGCGTTCTTCGGGTACGTGCCGGCAGCGCCTGCCGATCACGATGCCTAGTTCCCCTTCATAATCCAGCTCATCAGAAATGCGCGGCTTGTGAATGTATGCATCGGGACCGATCACACAGGTGGATTGCTTGTTGAATACCGTCGGTGTGGACGGGCGCTTCTGGTTCGTTTCCTCTATATGGTCGAGGTAGTTCAGGCCAATCCCGAAAAACTTGGGCGGTCGCAGGATCGGGGCCTCCAGTTTGACTTTCGAGAGCGGCAGGCGCTGGATACTGGTATCCGGAAGATTTCTTATTATTGCGGAATTTACCAAGTCGTAGCTGAGAAAATCAATCATGGATCCAGGGATACCCGTCAGTTGCCGGGTATCGATAATCTGATCGCCGGTGACAATTCCTACGCGGGTTTTTCCAGCATGGGTAAAGGTGGCTAATCTCATCTATCAATTCCGGTTGGTTTCGGGGCTCAGGCGATTATGCCAGTATTTCATGTTGTAATGGAACTCGTAGACTGATCCAGTTTCATTCCCCTTCGAATTCCACCAGTGCGTAGATGCTGTAACCTCTGTCCCGCAGCCTCTGCTCACCACCAACATCGGGCAGGTTTACGATAAATGCCATCTCGACCACCACGCCCCCCAGCTTTTCTACCAGGGTCGCGGCTGCCTGTGCTGTGCCTCCTGTTGCCAGCAGGTCGTCCACCAGCAGCACCCGTGCGCCTGTTTCCAGGGAGTCCCGGTGTATTTCCACGGTGTCAGTACCATATTCCAATTCATATTCGTGCTGTACGACCTCTGCCGGCAGTTTCCCGGATTTTCTCACCGGTATGAATCCCTTGCCAAGCGAGTAGGACAGGGCGCCGCCGATAATAAATCCCCTCGCTTCGATGCCTACTATGTAATCAAACACGGCAAGAGTTGCTGCATACCGCCTGGTAAAGTCATCAATTACCAGCCGGAAACCGACAGGATCCCGAATCAGTGTAGTGATGTCCCTGAACATTATCCCTTTCTTTGGGTGATCCGGTATCGTACGTATTCTGGATTTGATTGGCATATTGATTCTGTTCCAAGTGGTTGCCTTCTCGAATAATCATTGGTCCATGCTTCACGAATACAGGCTCGTACTCATGGGATCATTCACCAGCTATTGGTACCGGCGAGCCGCCCGAATCTGAAAATTACAGTAAATTATTGTGCCTTGTGTGCAGTGGTTTTGCTAGGATACCCGCATGATACACACGAATACCGGAAGGACCGAATATCTTTCATCGGCCCTCCAGTTCTCGGGCCTCTGTCCTCTGATCCTGGTGAGTTCCAGCATGGTTACCGGATTAGTCGCGGGGATGGTGGTCATGACGGCCTTGCTTGCTTCGATGCTCACGGTTTCCGTGCTACGGCGAACTATTCCAGGCAGCTTGGGATTGCCGATTCTGCTGGTGGTCACTTCCACGGTAATCACCATCCTGTGGTGGTACATCCAGGGGTATTATTATGCCCTTGCCGCCGTTTTTGGAGTCTATATCCCCTTACTTGCCCTGGATACCGCCTGGCTGGCAAGACTGGATGCCGTCGCACTGCGGAACGGGCCGGTCACGACCTTACTCGATGCAGGCGGAGCCGGGTTGCT
Source organism: Gammaproteobacteria bacterium RIFCSPLOWO2_02_FULL_56_15 (assembly GCA_001801825.1). Classification (GTDB taxonomy): domain Bacteria; phylum Pseudomonadota; class Gammaproteobacteria; order Eutrophobiales; family Eutrophobiaceae; genus 2-02-FULL-56-15. The sequence continues at coordinate 8,399 of MGYR01000095.1, forward strand.
TGCAATGTTGTTTCTGTTGCTGACCGGCACATTGCGTGAGTTGATTGCAGATGGTGGCATTGGCCTTGAGTCATGGAAAACGCTTAGTGATACCTTCCTTTTGGCTACTGGCAAGTTGTCGCTACACTGGCAAGGGCCTGATTTGATCAGTACGCCTGCCGGTGCTTTTCTGCTCTTCGGGACACTGATTGCAGTATTCAATTATTGCCTCTCGGGAACCCGTTCCGGGAGGGTGTTCTTCCGTGGCTAGGAAACAGTTTTACCCATTGGATGGTAATCCAGGACATTTTGCCACCAGACTCTCAGGCAGAGCAGGTTGAACAAAAGAAAAAGAACAGCAATCTTCTCATGCCTCAGGGAACGGAATCCTTCCCCTTCAACCGAGCTGGTGTACTCGAGTACCTTCGAACTTCTGATTTCCGTAATCCTGTCCGCCCAGGCAACCGACGTCAGTGTAAACAGGGCAACCGCTGCATTATTCAGGGTTGCAAACACACCGGAGAGCATGATCGCGCTGGGTATTTCGGGGTTGAAAAAATACATCCGGAGTATCGGTTTATATAACAGCAAGGCAGAAAATATCCTACGTACCTGCTGTATATTGAAGGAAAAACACGGATCCATGGTGCCGTCTGACCGTGAGTCTCTGGAGTCCCTGCCAGGTGTCGGACGCAAGACCGCGAACGTCATTCTGAATACGGCTTTCGGGCAGCCGGTGATCGCGGTTGATACACATCTATTCCGGGTATGCAACCGGACCGGAATCGCACCGGGAAAAAACGTCAGGGAGGTGGAGCAAAAGCTGGTTCATAGTATCCCTGATGAGTTCAAACTGAATGCGCATCATTGGTTGATACTACATGGACGTTATACCTGCACCGCCCGCAGGCCGGGCTGTGTGGATTGCAGTATCCGTAGCTACTGTGAGTGGGATGGCAAACCCAGTGGGTAACCGGGTGGGTGCTATGGGTTACCAGGCTAACTGGTGGAAAACTCCATCTTGATACCTGCCAGTTCAATTAAATCACTGTTCTTCAATTGGTAGGCGCGGGGGCCGATCGCCTCACCATTCACCATCGGATATCTTTTCCCATCCCCATCGCTCTCAATATGGGTCAGGAAATAGCCTTGTGGCCGCCGGGAGATAACCGCAACCTGGGTGCCAGGTTTGCCCAAGGTAATCAGTGCCTTGGTTAATTCCAGTTCCTTGCCTGCGATGGGGCCATTTAGCACTGTCAGCCGGCCAAGAGGCATGACGGATGAAGGACTCGACATGGCTGGGGCATGTCCCGCACCACCTGTTGTCGGCCTTGGTGGGGGAGAGATAGGACCCGCTCCGGCCTGCTCTGCAGCCCTGGCTGCTGCAACGGCCGCGCTGGCGGAACCGGGCTTGATGATCATGGTTTTTTCAAATTCATCATCATCTGCAGTGGCATGCTCATTGATGTATTTCAGCTCGTGTTTACCGATGGATATGACATCGCCGTTCTTCAGGGCATGTTTCTTGACGAGTTTTCCATTAACGTAGCTGCCATTGGTGCTGCCAAGGTCTTCGAGGAAGGAGTCATCAAGAATTGAGATGATCAGGGCATGTTTGCCGCTGACAGCCAGATTATCGATCGGAATATCGTTATCAGGTTTGCGGCCGATGGTGAGCCGCTCCTTATTTAACTCATATTCACCTTGTACTACACCATTTAAACTCAGAACTAACTTTGCCATAGCTCTGTCCTATTCCCCTGACTTCATAAAGATTTGATGTAATGATTGTTTCAAAAAGCCGCCGGAACTCGAAAATCCTTCCAGTATTCTTATGAGAATGACCGAGATATTATCCTTGCCCCCTTTTGCATTTGCCAAACTTACCAATTCCTCAGCTGCCTGTACAAGATTAGCACTATATTTACTTAGGGTTAAGTGAATTTCTTCATCATCTACCATATCATTTAATCCATCGGAACACAGCAGATAAATATCCCCCGGTTCCGGAGATTCTTCCATGATGGCGACATCAACCGCATTATCAATACCCAAAGCGCGCGTTACCAGGTTTTTAGGAGTTGTTGCCACAGCCTCTTCCATAGTATAGAGGCCACGATCCACCAGTTCCTGTATCAGTGAATGATCCTTGGTAATCTGCTGGAAGCGATTATTTCTTTTCCGGTATAGTCGTGAATCGCCCACATGTGCAATTGTTGCCTTGCGATTATGGAACAGTGCAACCACAACGGTGGTACCCATTCCAAGACAATCAGGTACTTCCTGCGCGATCCTGTAAATATCTGAATTGGCGCGTATTACTGCGTCTTTAACGACCAGTGACTGGGGACTTAATTCGGCTTTCTGAGGGTGTTTCTTAGTCCTGACTGATTTTAACTCTTCCAGGCCGTGGGTAATTGAAAAATAGATCTCGGTGGCTGCGAGCGCACTCGCGACCTCTCCGGCCTTGTAACCTCCCATACCATCAGCAAGTATTGCCAACCCTGTGGTGACGTCGGTGAGTGTGCTGTCTTCATTGTGGGGCCTGCGTTTACCCACATGGGAGACATTGGCGATTTCAATTTTATTGGCCATCAGGATGTCTCTAATCTATTAATTTTCAGACAATTACGATGGATTGTATAAATTATTCCAGTTCAGATTGTACCCGGT
>MGYR01000096.1 GCA_001801825.1 Gammaproteobacteria bacterium RIFCSPLOWO2_02_FULL_56_15
AAGTGAATCTCCCCATCCAGGCGCAAGCTGCGTCCGGTCACACTCTGAACCTTGTTGCTGATCCATCCCTTGTACTCATTCGGATCCAGTGTTGTCACGGCAATCGCGACCGCCAGCACCAGGATGACCAGCAACCCGGCCAGTACGGCAAACAGTTTTAACAGTGCTTTCATGTCTCTTCTCCTGCTTACCTACGCATGCTTGAAAGCTCCTTGCGTGCCTGTTCAATCGCCTGGCGGACCCTCGTCGGGGCCGTACCGCCAATATGATCCCTGGCGTTCACCGAACCGGCCGGATCCAGGCACACGAATACGTCGGCATCGATAAGGCTGCTGAACTGCCGCAATTCCTCCAGGGTCAAGGCAGCCAGATCCTGCCCCTGATGGATGGCGTACTGCACGGAAGCACCAACAATGGCATGGGCATCCCGGAATGCCACCCCTTTCCGGACCAGATAATCCGCCAGATCCGTTGCCGTGGTGTAGCCTTGCACGGCGGCCAGCCACATCTGCTCAGGGTTAACCTTCACTGCCGGGATCAGTCCCGCATAAGCCTCCAGCGCGGCTTTGACGGTATCCAGCGCATCGAACAGGATCAGTTTGTCCTCCTGATTATCCCGGTTATAGGCCAGTGGCTGCGCCTTCATCAGGGTAAGACCCGCCATCAGATCGCCGAAGACCCGGCCACTTTTCCCGCGCACCAGCTCCGGTACATCAGGATTCTTCTTCTGCGGCATGATCGATGATCCGGTACAAAAGGCGTCATCGATGTCGATGAACCCGAAACGTGGCGAGATCCATAAGATCAGCTCCTCGGAAAACCTGGACAAATGCATCATGATAAGCGCAGCCACGGCGCAGAACTCGATGACAAAATCCCGATCACTCACCGCATCCAGCGAGTTGCGGCACACGGCCTCGAATCCCAGCAGCTCCGCTGTATAATGACGGTCTATGGGGAAAACAGTCCCGGCTAGCGCCGCCGAACCCAGAGGCATGACATTAATTCTCTGTCGGCAATCATCCAACCTCTGCACATCGCGTAGCAACATCTCGTACCATGCCATCATATGATGACCGAAAGTCACGGGCTGGGCGGCCTGCATGTGGGTAAACCCAGGCATGATGGTCTGCGCCTCCCGATCCGCCAGGTCCACGAGCACCCGCATGACCTCAAGCAACAGGATGCGGACCACAGCCGTCTCATCCCGCAGATACAGGCGCAGATCGGTCGCCACCTGGTCGTTGCGTGAGCGCCCGGTATGCAGTTTTTTGCCCACTTCACCGATGCGCTCCACCAGTGCAGTTTCGATGTTCATATGCACATCTTCCAGGGCAGTCCGCCATTCGAAGAGGCCCGCATCAATGTCCTTTTCTATCGCCTCCAGTCCTGCAATAATTTGTCCGCAGTCGTTTTCCGGGAGAACGCCGACCCGGGCAAGCATGCGGACGTGGGCGATGGATCCGGTGATGTCATGGTGATAGAGACGCTTGTCGAAGGAGACGGATTCCGTGAAATTTTCCACAAAACTGTCGGTGGATTCCGTAAACCGTCCGCCCCAGGGCTTTACTGTCTTCTGTCCGGATGTCATCTTTGTATACGGTTGTGTTGCATTATTTTGATAGGAGACAGTATAACCCATGCACTGCCGAAACCCTCTCTTGTCCCCGCAAAACCTGGCAACGGCAATTTTTCATCACTATCCGGAGGATTTGTGACCGAGACACCGGCTGACACGCATCCATCACAACCTGGGGCATCATTCCTACCCGATTTCTGCGGCACCCGCATGGTATTCGTGGTCGTAATCGCCGCCGAGTTGCTCGCCGTCGCTTTGAGCCTGGCGCGTTTGCCTGCAGAAGACAATCCCTTGATTGACCTGGCCCTCAACTCATTGTTCATACAATGGGGTGCGCTGGGTTGCACCGCTGTGCTCTGCCTCAGCCGCCAGTGGCTTAACGGTCTACGGGATCAACCGGCAGCCAGCCTCGCCTATCTGCTCTGCCTGCTGACCTGCCTCCTGATCAGTGAAACAGCATGGCTGGTATTTCGGAACTGGCTGGGACTGGTTGGGATTTTCCCCGATACCCACGTGATATTCCTGCTCCAGAGCATGGGGATCAGCGCAATTGCGGCGGCGCTGGGACTCCGGTATTTCTATGTCCAGCATCAGCTCCGACTGCGCATCAAATCGGAGGCCGAGGCCCGTTATCAGGCCCTGCAATCCCGGATCCGGCCCCATTTCCTCTTCAATTGCATGAACACCATCGCCAGTCTCGTACGCCGCGATCCAATACTGGCCGAGCAGGCCATCGAGGACCTTTCCGATCTCTTTCGCGCGGCCCTGGCGGATGGACGGCAATATTGCACATTGCAGGATGAAATTGACTTGTGCAAACGCTATTTAAACATTGAAAAACAACGTCTGGGCAATCGCCTTACCGTGGTCTGGGATATGGATTCGCTCCCTGGTGATCTGAGACTGCCCGTCCTCTGCCTGCAGCCACTCATCGAAAACGCCATCTACCATGGGATAGAAACCCTGCCCAATGGCGGTCAGATAGAGATCCGCGGAGAGCGCCGCAAGTGGTTTGTCAGCATCACCGTTGAAAATCCCCTGCACGAAACCGGATCCCGGCCGGCGCCTGGAAACCAACTGGCACAGGATAATATCCGCCAGCGGCTGGCCAGCCTTCATGATCTCACCAATCCGCTCAAGGTCAGCATCCACGACAGCAAATACCGGGTGACTCTCAACATTCCCTACAGTCATGAAAATACTGATCGTTGATGACGAGGAACTTGCACGGGCACGCCTGCGGGATCTCCTGCGGGAAATTGACCAGGATTTTCAAATCATCCAGGCGGAAAACGGCAAAGCCGCGCTGGAGGTGATCGGCAGGGAGGTCCCTGATCTGGTGCTGATGGATATCCGTATGCCGGTGATGGATGGTCTGGAAGCCGCTTATCATCTCAGCACCATGCAGCCCGCACCGACGGTGATCTTCACGACCGCCTATCAGGATCATGCGCTCGCGGCCTTTGAGGCCAACGCCGTCGATTACCTGCTGAAACCCATCCGCCGCGATCGGCTGCAAAAATCGCTGGAACGTGCGCGTATTATCACCCATACCCGCATGGAGAAGATCCTGGAACAAGAACCACACGGGAATGTGCGCAGCTTTCTGGTCTCCACAAACGCCGGCCGTAAAGAACTGGTTCCTGTGGTGGAAATCGCCTTTTTCAAAGCGGATGGCAAGTACGTAGTGGCGGGCTGGAGAGGCCGGGAAATCTTGATCGATGAACCGCTCAAATCACTGGAAACGGAATTTGCCGGGCGATTCCTTCGCATCCACCGCAACGCCCTGGTCGCCGTCGATCACATCGAATCACTACTGCGGGAAACCGCTGGGAGTTGCAGCCTCAAAATTCGTGGGAAAGACATCCTACTGGCGGTGAGCCGGCGTCATCTGATGCACGTTCGCAGAACCATCCGTGATTTGGGGCAGGGATAGGACAGGCGGAACAAATGCCTTTCCTTACTTACACATATCACCCCAGAGTACCTGACAGGTACTGAGGGCTGCAATCGCCGCTGTTTCGGTCCGCAGCACGCGGGGTCCGATACGCACGCTGGTATACCCATTCTGGTGTGCCTGCACGATCTCCTCCCTGCTGAAACCACCCTCAGGTCCACAGAGCAGGCTGAGAGCCTTGACCGGTTCAGGCTGTTCGTGGAGAGTGCTGCTGCCATCCGGATCAAGGAGCAGTTTGAGGGGTTCCCTGTCCTGTACCACCCAGTCGCTAAAACACACCGGGACGGTAATCTCCGGCAGGCGATTGCGGCCGCATTGTTCACTGGCCTGGACTATGATTCCCTCCCAGTGCTGCAGCCGTTTACCGACTCGCTCACCATCGAGGCTGACATTCCCATGTTCAGTAAGTACCGGGACGATGCGGCTCACACCGAGTTCCACGGCCTTCTGGATGGTGTAATCCATGTGCTGACCGCGAGAGATCCCCTGGGCCAGCAGGATAAACAGATCAGATTCCCGCTCCTCATCCAAAAAGGCAAGCAGCTCGACTTCCACATGATGTTTTCCTATGGAAACAATCCGCGCCTCGTGACAACCCCCGGAACCATTGAAAACCTGCAGCGTCTGATCCACACGCATCCGCAATACCCGGCTGATATGATGGGAAGGCCTTTCTGGCAATCTGACCAAGGAATACGCCGGGAGCGGTTGATCCGCGTAGACTCGAACTATTCGCATATCTCGCCTTTTTTGAATTAAATGTGCACCAGAAGTAATCAGGACTTATTCAGCTTCCTTAGAGCTCCCTTTTTTTTGATGATTTCGTCCAAGGTGTTTATAGTAGGCGGTAGTAATCCAACGGATCCTTGGTCTACCAGAATCACATGCTCAAATCTTTCAAGGAATTTTTCACTCCCGTATTCAGCCCGGAACAGGATCAGCACAGGGTCATCGACCTCAAGCTGGCGGCAGCCGTACTGATGGTCGAGGTGGGCATGGCCGATTCCACGATTGCCAAGGAGGAACGCAGGGTCATGGAACGTACGCTGCAGGAATCATTTAAACTCTCGCCTCAAGAGGCAAATGAAATTGTCTGCCTGGCCGAGCAGGAAGTGGATCATGCCGTTTCCCTGCATGAGTTCACCAGTCTGCTCAATAAATCCCTTGGCAAAAAGGAAAAAAACAGCATTTTGGAGATTCTCTGGGCGGTAGCATTCGCCGATAACTTGCTGGATAAGTACGAGGAATACTACATCCGCAAGATTGCGGATTTACTTTATGTCTCCCACCGGGATTATATCCGAGCCAAACACCTGGCAGCGGTAAACCCCGATCCGCAAGCTTAACCTCCGGCAGCGGTAAACCCCGATCCGCAAGCTTAACTTCCGGCAGCCCCTCTCCCGTCTAGCATTCTGCTTATCAGTTGATCCTCGAACACCATGCGGCTGGTCAACGCCTCCCCCAGCCTGGAAAGCTCAGAGTAGATGGAATCCAATACACGAGGTTTCTCCGGATCGTATTTCTCGTTGAAATCCAGGACAACACGCGTGGACTCCTCGATCCTTGGATACACTTCGAGTGCGAGATCCAGCACCTTCCTGCGACGTTCCTGCCTTTCGACAATTCGCTGAAAGAGGCCAAAGTGGCCAGCGGCAATGTAATCCACCAGTAACTGGCAAAATTCATCCAGGAGTTCCGGACTTGGCGGATCGGGTTTCCGGTACGAAAGCTGCAGTAACAGCGATAGCAGTTGCCGCCGCTCCTCCAGCAGATGTTCAATCCGTTCCCTGGACTGACTCCGCCGATCAACGCCTGGTGACTCTCCCCCTGTCATGACACACCTTTGCGAGAATTTTCATGGAAATGCGTATCATACTACAAGTTCCTGACATAGGTGTCTCCCGCTGCTGAACCAGCCAGACCTGGATTGCAGCATGTTCCAAGTGGGAACAGAAGTCCGATTGTGCAGCAGAGACAGAGCCCCGCTCCCTAGACATCATTTTTCAAACTATTGAAGCAAATCGGAACCAGTGGAATTATAATCCGCTTGGTGGAAATACCCGGGTATAAAATTCAGCGCGAAATCGGAAAGGGTGGTATGGCGACGGTCTACCTTGCCATACAGGAATCTCTGAACCGTCCTGTTGTCCTCAAGATGCTGGATTCACTCATCCTGGAAAGATCCGCCGACCTCGTGGATCGGTTCCTGTCGGAAGGTCGCATTCTGGCATCGCTCAATCATCCAAATATCATCACGATCTACGATATCGGCGTGGCCGACGGCATCATGTACATATCCATGGAATATGTACAGGGAGGCGACCTCAAGCAACGGCTGGAACTATCCATCTCCCCTGAAGAAGCTCTGGAATACGTGGCGCAGGTGGCCAGGGCGTTGGGCGAGGCACACAAACGCGGTATCGTTCACCGTGACGTCAAACCTGCGAACATTCTGTTCAAGGACAATACACCAATCCTGACGGACTTCGGCATCGCCAAGTACGTGGACACAGAGAGCGACCTTACCTCCACCGGCATATTTCTGGGCAGTCCGAACTACGTCAGTCCGGAACAGGCCGGAGGCAGCAAACCGGACGGCAGGGCGGATATCTACAGCCTTGGCTGTATCTTCTATGAGATGCTGACCGGCAAGAAACCCTATGTTTCCGATTCTGTAATCGACATCATCATCAAGCATCGCCAGGCCCCCATTCCCAAACTACCGAAGGAATTATCCGATTATCAGGCGCTACTCAATCGCATGATGGCCAAAAAACGTGATGAACGTTTCCCGGACACTGAAAGCCTGCTGATCGAGATTGAGAAACTCCGGAAACAGCACCTGTTCAATACTACCGGAGAGTTCGAGCGC
>MGYR01000097.1 GCA_001801825.1 Gammaproteobacteria bacterium RIFCSPLOWO2_02_FULL_56_15
ACCGGGAACCGGTCCGGGACTTTCAGCTGGATGGCATCCTCAACCCGCCCGAATCGCGCGTTGAATAGCTCTGCTGCCGTCATATTCGTCATTTATATTTATTATTGCTTGTTATGTGTCCGTCGCATGTCATCAGGTAACCAAGCATGGATAGAGTGATTATAAGGACGCAGTAACAGGCCGGGTGATGATCCGGATCAATTAATATATAGTGCCTTTAGCATGTGGTTTGTTGGATGGTCCATCAATACAAATTGCGAGAGAAGGGGGTAAATATGAGAAAGCTGCTGTTCGTGTTGCTGTTGTTCATCACTGTCTGTGCCCAGGCCGAATCGACGGTCTTTATCACCGGCAGTAATCGGGGCATAGGTCTCGGGCTGGTGAAGGAATATGCGGCGCATGGCTGGCGGGTGATCGCCACCTGCCGCACACCGGGATCGGCGCAGGAATTACAGACCTTCGCGCAGGCGAACAACCGAATTATTATTGAACAACTGGATGTCACGGACTCTACCGAGATTGCCGCCCTGTCCGATAAATATCGGGACCAGCCCATCGATGTGCTGATTAATAATGCGGGCCTGTTACCGGTCGATGAATGGAACAAGCCTCTCAAGGAGTTGGATTTCGATTACGCCCGCAAGGTGTTTGACGTGAATACCTTTGCGCCGGTCAGGATCATGCAGGCTTTCATGGACCATGTCGCCGCCTCGGGTGAAAAGAAAATAGTCAATATCTCCTCGCAGGCCGGCTCCTTCGCCAATGCCAGCCACGAACCCAGACGTTATGTTTATCGCGGTAGCAAGGCCGCGCTGAATATGTTTACCTTCGATATCGCCTATGAACTGGGGCAACTGGGCATCACCACCATCGCCCTGCATCCTGGCGTGGTGCACAGCCAGACCGATGAGTCATTCGAGGAAGCCAAACAGCGGTTTGCCGGTCTGATCACTGTGGAAGAGAGCGCCGCCAAGATCTATCGGACGGTCGCAGGATTGACCCCTGCTGATAACGGTAAATTTTTCAGTTATGAGCCGGGACGGGAGTTGTCCTGGTAAAGCTGCCAGCTATTTGAATTTGGAAATCAGCCGGGTCCCGTCCGGATCGATGATATCGACCGTGATCGGCACGCCATCGCCGACGGCCGCATTCCAGATGTTAAATATCTCCGTTAGTTGCTCATCCCGCTCCGGCCTGGGCAGCTTGAGCCAGTCGTCAGTGATCGTCAGCTGAATGACCCGGTTACCGGGATTTTCAACTTTACCGAAGTACATCCGTCCAGTTTTAGATTTGACCTTCGCCTTGTATTCCTCGAATGCCTGTGTGAACAATTCGAACAAGGGATCGGATGCTGCGGCCTCGTTTAAAGTGATGGGCTTCGCAACGTTCTTGTCCTCGCTCAAGAGCGGGGCATGGATCCAACCCGATTTAAGATCGGCAGCCTTGCATTCAATCTCAACCCAGACGTCATGGCGTTGCCGCTCGATCACTTTACTGCCTTGCTGCAACTGTAACACCACGGGATAGCTGGTCGATGGGCCGGAGCGGACATTGGTACGATTGACCGTCACACTTAGCCGGTCGCCGGGGGCGGCGGCCACATTGCCTGAAAACATACCAGCAACCAGTACGGCACCACAGAACCAGATCGCTTTTTGCAGGGTGATAAATTTCATCCCAGGCTTTTTTCCTCTTCATGTCCGTCAGCATGCCGGGCGAAACGTCCTTATTTGAGTAGGAAATCCATGCCTGCCTCACCAGGACGTTGTCTGAAAAACAGGGCCAGGCTGGCGTCTTGCGTGCCAACGGGGGGTGCGCCGGTAAACGATAAAATGTAAACGATTTTTCCTGCTTGAACAGCAAAGCTTTGGGCAGGACAGATGGCGATGGCAGGTTGTAAAGCCAGATGAAGGCAGAGTGCCCGGGTGTTTTTCAGGGGAAAGGGGGTCTATATCTTCTATACTTGCCGGATAGCCGTAATCCGGGCATGATTTGTTTCTGCTGCAGCATAAGGGAACAGGAATTGATAAGCTGTGTCTGACACATTAATTTAAGAAACAAAATTTTGTTATATAAGCCGGGAGGATGCCCCATGGTTATATCTGTTCGCTGTTTGACCATTACTCTTATTATTTCCCTTTTACTCGTTGCTTGCGGTAAGGATATACCGGCACCACCAGCGGCTGAGACGACAGCCGCAGCCGCTGCGCCCGCCACACCGGCGCCGCCGTCCTTGATCGCGCGGGAAGTCCTGTTTGGCAACCCCGAGCGAACAGCCGGCGCGATCAGTCCTGACGGCCGCTGGCTCGGGAATCTGGCGCCACGCGACGGTGTGCTGAATGTCTACGTCGCACCCATGGATAATCCGGAAGCGATTAAACCTGTAACCAACGATCGATTGCGCGGGATTCGCGGCTTCAACTTCGCCTATACCGGCAACCATGTGCTTTACGGACAGGATGTGGGCGGTGACGAAAATTTCCAGGTGTTTGCCGTTGATCTGACGACGGGAGAGGAAAAGGCGTTATCACCAAAGGGCTCGCGCGCCTCGGTGGCCAATCTCTCGTCGAAGATTCCAGAAGAAGTCGTGATTTCGGTCAATGATCGGGATCCGGTCTACTTTGATCTGATACGGGTCAATCTTCTCACCGGAGACAGCGTACGCCTGATCGAGAACAAGGAATTCGCCGAGGTGTATGTTGATGACGATTTCGCGCTCCGCTACGCCGCCAAACAGACTGCGGACGGCGGACAGGAGTATTTCACTCGCAACGGCGATGCGTGGCGGAGCTGGAGCGTGGTGCCGCAGGAGGATGCCCTCACCACGGGGCTCGCCGGGCTTACGACCGACGGCAAGACGTTGTACATGCTCGATAGCCGCGAACGCAACACCGGCGCGGCGTACGCGATCAACACCGGAACTGACGAGCGGTCACTGTTGCATGAGGATGCACGCGCCGACGTCAACGGCGCGATCGTGCATCCGGCCACCGGCGCCATTCAGGCCGTCTCAGTGAACTACTTGCGCAATGAATGGACGGCCATTGATCCGGATATCGGGCCGGACCTGGAAAAGTTGCAGGCGATCGGGGACGGAGAGATCAGCGTCGTCTCACGCACACTGGCCAATGGTCACTGGGTAGTCGTACTGTCGCGTTCGGACGCGACGACGAAGTACTACTTGTATGATCGGGCAGCAGGCACGACGACCCTATGGTTCGATACCCGCCCGGCGCTCGCAGACGCGGCGTTGGCTCCGATGCATCCTGTCGAAATCAAGAGTCGCGACGGCCTGACGCTCGTGAGCTACTACACGCTACCGACCGAGAGCGATCCCGACGGCGACGGCAAGCCTGCGCAGCCGCTGCCGATGGCACTCGTCGTGCACGGTGGTCCCTGGGGACGTGACGGCTATGGGCTCAATAGCGCGCACCAGTGGCTCGCCAACCGCGGCTACGCCGTGCTGTCAGTGAATTTCCGGGCTTCCACGGGTTTCGGCAAGGATTTCGTCAATGCCGGTGATTTGGAGTGGGGGCGCAAGATGCACGACGATCTCCTCGATGGAGTCGCCTGGGCCGTGAATGTGGGCATCGCGCAGGAGGACAAGGTTGCCATCATGGGCGGCAGCTACGGCGGCTATGCGACGCTCGCAGGCCTCACGATGACGCCGACGGAGTTTGCCTGCGGGGCGGATACTGTCGGCCCGTCCAATCTGGTTACGCTGTTGTCAACAATTCCGCCGTACTGGGGACCGATTAAGAAGACCTTTACTACGCGCGTTGGCGACGAAACCACTGAAGACGGCCGTAAGCTCCTGGTCGAACGTTCGCCGTTGACGTATGCCGATCAGATTCAGCGCCCGCTACTGATCGGGCAGGGCGCGAACGATCCGCGCGTCAAGCAGGCCGAATCGGATCAGATCGTCTCTGCCATGCAGAGCAAGAACATACCGGTGACCTATATTCTCTATCCGGATGAAGGTCACGGCTTTGCCCGGCCGGAGAACCGTTTATCGTTCAATGCCGCGACCGAGGAATTTTTTGGCACGTGTCTCGGCGGGCGTGTCGAACCGGTGGGTGATGATCTGCAGGGTTCCTCAATTACCGTGCCGGCCGGCGCCGAAATACTAACCGGCCTGAAGGCGGCGCTTGACTCACTGGCAGCAGCGCCGGAGGGTTAATCCGTATGGCTGCTTGCTGTACCGTCGCGATGGACACATATTTCTGAGTGGTTAAGTTGCCTGGTAGCTACGCCACAAGGTTAAAACTGTGGTTACTTACCACAAATCCCGCAGATAATCGATGATGGCCTGGCGCTCCTCCGGGTCGGTAATGGTTATGGTGTTCATGGCCGTGCCGGGCACAAAGGCATTCGGGTTTTGCAGGAACTTGTCCAGCCGTTCTTCCGTCCACTCGACGGTCAGTTTGCGGAAGCTGTCGGAATAAACGAAATCGTTACGCACGGCCATTTTCCGGCCGATGATGCGGAACAGGGACGGCGCCAGTCCGCCTGAGGTCACACCGGTGCTGTGACAGCCGGCGCAGGTCTGGAACAGGATGGCGCCGCGGTCCTGGGAATCGGCGATCGACAGGGCGACCAGGTCGCCGCGTTCCCCCCACAACCAGATCTGGTCCTGCGGCCCTCCGGTCACATGGAACTTACCAGGATGGATTCCCCTTGGGCGCCGCCCATTCATCGACCTGCTCGTTATAGATCTTGCGTTTGCTGAACAGCCACTGTCCGTTCACTTTTTCCAGCTCATCTACATAATGTCCGTAGGAGGTGACGGATGAACTGCGTTCCGGGTTTTCATTGCCATGGTGGAACCAGTAGGCGCGGGCCGTGGCCTTGTCGCCTTCAACCTTGATGACCATGTTCGACACGTTGTGGCGACCGGCCGCAGGCCGCAGACCCGAGGTATCCTTGGCCGCCGCCTCTTCCGCGGTCTTCTTCATGCCGTCGATCAGACCATGGATGGCCTGACGGCCCTTGACCTCTCCCCGGCCGTAATCGAGGATGCCGTTCTCGGTGAAGGTTTCCGCATAGGTCTTGGGATCGCGGAAATCCAGGGCGAATAAATAGCGGGCCATCAGGTCCTCGATCAAAGCGCGGTCTTCCGCGTAGTCTGCGGCCGCGGCGGTGTTTACCCACCCGGAACCCAGCAGTATGGCGCCTAAGATGGCGATCAGGATTTTTGATTGGTACATAGGCTCTCCCCCTTGTGGATAGTCTGTATTGACAACCGCCGAGTTCCTGACTCCCGATTCGAGCAGGCATCCAGTGGTTGATGCAGGCAAGTATAGCTACCCGGGATCGGGAAAGCGAAGTCATGCCCCGGAGGGAGGCCGCGGCCCCTGGTCGGGACCTGCGACCGCTGCCTCTCCGTCCCGGAAAGGCCATTCCCGCCAGGCACGCAGCAGCGGGAAATACAGGCCCAGGCGGATAGGCCTGGTCTCCATCCGGCGCATGATCCCGGCGTATTGCTCCAGCTGCCCGCGGTAGCGCTCCTCTTCCCGATCCAGAAATTCGTCCAGCCCGCCGCCGCCATGGGTGCCGGTCTTGTAATCGATGATCCAGCGGGTGCCGTGTTCATCCACAAAGCTGCGGTCGATGATAACGTGCTCGAC
>MGYR01000098.1:0-4373 GCA_001801825.1 Gammaproteobacteria bacterium RIFCSPLOWO2_02_FULL_56_15
AGGGCTATGCCTTGAATAAAATGTGTTTCTCCTTCAACAAGGCCGAAAACCGGGAGGAATTCCTGCGTGACGAGAAGGCCTACTGCGACAAGTTTGGATTGAACGACCGGCAGCGTGAGGCGATCCTTAACAAAAATGTCCTGGGCATGATCGCGGCCGGGGGCAATGTGTACTATCTGGCCAAGTTCGCGGGGATCTTCCACCTCGACGTACAGGATATCGGTGCACAACAGACCGGCATGACCAAGGAGGCATTCAAGGCCATGCTGGTTTCACACAGGGGAGCATAAGCATGGCCAAGATCGTAGGCGCACTCACCACCTCACATATCCCTGCCATCGGTAACGCGATATCCAAAGGCCTGCATGAGGAGGACTACTGGAAACCCTTCTTCCAGGGTTTCGAACAGGTGCATGCCTGGCTGGATCGCGTACAGCCCGATGTCGCCGTGATGGTTTTTAACGACCACGGCCTGAATTTCTTTCTGGATAATCTCCCGACCTTCGCTGTCGGCGCCGCCACCGAGTACCGCACCGAGGATGAAGGCTGGGGTCTACCCGTCTTACCGCCCTACCATGGCTATCCGGAATTTTCCTGGCATATCATCGAATCCCTGGTGGAGGAGGAGTTCGATATCGCCACCTGCCAGGAGATGGCGGTGGATCATGCCTTCATCAATCCCATGCGGCTGTTCTGGCCCGGCAAGAATCCGCCGCCGATAAGAACGGTCCCGGTCCATGTCAACACGGTGCAGCACCCCATGCCGAAGCCCTCACGCTGCTACCAGCTCGGCAAGGCGCTGGGCCGCGCCATCGATTCCTTCCCCGAGGACCTCAAGGTCCTGGTGATCGGCACCGGCGGCCTGTCGCACCAGTTGGACGGCACGCGGGCCGGGTTCATCAACAAGGAATTTGACCTGATGTGCCTGGAAAAACTGATCAGCGATCCGGAAGCGTTGACCCATTACAGTATCGATGAACTGGTAGAGTTGGCCGGAACCCAGGGGACCGAGGTCATCATGTGGCTGATCGCGAGAGCCGCCATGACCGGGCGGGTGTCCAAGGTGCACAGCCACTACCATATCCCCATATCCAATACCGCGGCAGGTGTGTTATTGCTGGAAAACGTTGCCTGAACTACGCTGACAGTGCCTTCCTCGCTCCCATGCTTCCGTGTGGGGGCGAGAGATCGAATTGCCTAATCCGGTAAAACAGGAATATCCGGCAACCCCTGCTCCGGCACCCCCCGCAGGTTCTCCACCGTGGCCCGGGTCATCACCGGCTCGACACCCAGTTGCAGCAGCAGGTCCCGGGAGGCCTCCATCTCATGCAGGCGCCGCGAGGCGTGCTGACCGGTCCCCCGGACCAGCCGGGATAGGAAGGCCTCGTCGGCGCGGGTGATTTCCTCCGCCAGATTACGCCACAGCCAGTCCGCGCAGCCGGCAATCTCCGCGGCGCGCATGGCCTCGATGACCGTACCGGCAATCCCTTTTATGACCACGCTGCGTAACAATTTGCGGGTCGCCGCATCCCCGGGGGTCTCGCTCACCATGGCTACGGGCATACCCAGTCCATGGAAAAGCTCGACAAAGCGGATGGCCCCGCTGCCTGAGGCTAAAGCCGGAGTGCGCAGGCCCTTGCCAGGGACGGTACTCATCAATGCAACATCAATGAAAGGCAGGCCCCTATTCTCCGCAATCCCGGCCAGCTCCCGTTTCGCCACCGCCGTGTTGGTGGAAAAATCGGCATAGCTCGCCTGCACGGGGATCTGCTCCAGGGCCTGCCGCAGGGCAGTGAGGGCATCCCCGCCGGCGGTCAGGGCGATCACCAGATCCGCGCCGGCGGCTGCCGCCTGCGGGGTGTCCAGGCGTTCGACACCTGGCGGTGTCAGGACGGGCGCAGGATCATAAGCCTGTATCCCAATCCCGGCCTGCGCCAGATCCGCGGCTATCCGCGAGCCGGCTTCACCGAGGCCGAATACGGTGATGCGCATGTTTATTCTGCACGGGTTCCCATCCGCAACGGTGCGCTCTCAGAACCGCTGGTTCAACCGCGGATACACCCTGCGAATATTGTGTTCGAAGATATTGGCCTTCTCCGATTCGCTGATCCTGCTGTTGTCGATGTAACGCTTGGTATCATCGAAATAATGGCCGGTTTCCGGATCGATCCCTTGCACGGCGCCCACCATTTCCGAGGCAAACAGGATGTTCTTGTTATGGATCACATCCAGCAACAGGTCGATGCCTTTCTGGTGATAGACACAGGTATCGAAATAGACATTGTTCATCAGCAGTTCGTCGAGGTGCGGCAGCTTGAGCATGTCGGCGAGACCCCGGAAGCGTCCCCAGTGAAAAGGCACGGCGCCGCCGCCATGGGGTATCACGAAACGAATCGTGGGGAAATCCCGGGTGACACTGGATTGCATCAGTTGCATGAATGCCGTGGTATCCGCGTTCAGGTAATAGGAGCCGGTGACGTAAAAGGCCGGGTTGCAACAGCCGCTCACATGGATCATGGCGGGCACATCCAGTTCCACCATCTTTGCATAGATCGGGTACCAGTAACGGTCGCCGAGCGGCGGGGAATTCCAGTAGCCGCCGGAGGGATCGAGATTCAGATTACAGCCAACGAAACCCAGTTCGTTGACACAGCGATCCAGCTCGGTGACGCTGTTTTCCAGCCCCGTGCCCGGGGACTGGGGCAGCGCGCAGACACCGATGAAATTCTCCGGATACAGAGCGGTAACACGGTAAATCAGATCGTTGGTATGCTCCGTCCAGAATTTGCTGGTGTGGGCATTACCGATATGATGCCCCATCCAGCTGGCCCGGGGGGAAAAGATGGTGAGGTCTGCCCCGCGCTCCCGTTGCAGCCTGAGTTGGTTGTTTGCCAGGCTTTCCCGGATCTGATCATCCGTAATCTTCAGCACACCCTTCTCCCCCACAAACAGCGGATCCCGGTCTACTGCCTGTTTCTGGGCATTCCGGTATTCCTCGAGTTCCCTGGGAGTCGTCGTGTAATGTCCGTGACAATCGATAATCATTGCTGTTCTCTGCCGTTCATCAGTCGTTTCCTTCGTCAACGCCGGACTGAGGTCAAACTCAGCCCCGGTAATTCCGGTACGCTTCCAGATCATCCAGATAAACCAGGCCTTCCTGCGTGAGGCGCTGGCGCATATCGTAGATATCCAGTCCCAGTTCCCCACGCGCCAGGCGCTCACGTTTCCCGGACTCGTTGACCTCGCGCTTCCTGCCGGCCTCCAGGATGACGGCGGACGCCTCCCGCTCCACGATAACCACGCCGTCGTCATCGGCGATGACCACATCGCCCGGGACCACGTACTGGCCGGCGCAGACCAGGGGTACATTCACCGCGCCAAGGGTTTCCTTGACGGTGCCCTTGGCGTTCACGGCCTTGGACCATACCGGGAACTTCATTTCCGTCAGGTCCCGGGTGTCGCGAACACCGCCGTCGATCACGAGTCCCAGGACCCCGCGGGCTTTGCAGGATTCCGCCAGCAGGTCGCCGAAAAACCCATCCAAGTTATCCGTGGAGCAGCCTACCACGAGGATATCACCGGCCTGACACAGCTCGATCGCGACATGAATCATCCAGTTATCTCCCGGGTGTACCAGTACCGTCACCGCGCTGCCGCCGATGCGCACCCCGGGATAGATCGGACGCAAGTAGGGTCTGAGCAGGCCGGTCCGGCCCTGCGCCTCGTGGATTGTAGCCACGCCGAGTTGGCGGAGTCCCTGGATATCCGCAGCCGCGGCCCTGGCGATATTTCTCACTGCTACTGTCTTCATGTACCCTGCCCTCTCAGTCGTCAAACCCGTACAAGCGCGCCGGATTTTCCACCAGAACCTTTCGCTGCAGGACAGCGTCTTCCGCAAACAGCGGCACCAGGTCCAGCAGATCGCCGTCATTCGGCATCCAGCGGGTGATATTCGGATGGGGGAAGTCGGTGCCCCAGAGAATTCGATCCGGGGCAATCGCCAGCAATTCCCTGGCAAAAGCGACAGCGTCATGAAACGGCGGGCCGGCGCTGGAAATCCGCTCCGCACCGCAGATCTTGCACCACCAGTTCTCCCGACCCATGAAGCGTTTCAGGATCTTGAAAGCCTGCTGTTCCGTACCGGCCTCACACGGTACCCGTCCCATGTGATCCACAATGATATCCATATCGAATTTCGCGAAAAATGCCTCAAAGCGTATCAAGTCCTCGGCATTCACATGAATCACCAGATGCCAACCCAGCGGTTCCACCCGCTGCAGGATATTTTCCATCGCGTCGAGGTTCGGAGTGCCGCCCAGATGCGTGACAAAATTGAAGCGGACGCCGCGGACGCCGCCTGCATGGAGATCCTC
>MGYR01000098.1:4432-20543 GCA_001801825.1 Gammaproteobacteria bacterium RIFCSPLOWO2_02_FULL_56_15
TGTCGGCGATGGCATCCAGCATGGCCCGGTTATCGGGCCCGTGACAGCTGGCCTGCACAATGACGGCACGCTCGATGCCCAGGATAGCATGCAGGGCGCGCAGTCGCTCCTTGCCCGCATCCGGTGGTTCATAGGTGCTGTTTGGATGGTAGGGAAACCGATCCCGTGGACCGAACACATGGCAGTGGGCATCGCAGGCCCGTGGCGGCGCCTTGAACCGGGGGACCCGGGTGTCCGGATCCGGCGGCATGCAGCTCGTTTTCTCGGTTATAATTATGTCAGCGGTCATTGCTTACTTGCTACTGTGTCTACCATATCCCTGCGGGGATAAAGACCTCTCCCCGGCTCAAGAGCCGTGCGGTACGCAGCAAGCCCGCCCGCTTCACGTCGGGTATTGCACCGCTGTAATCGATCTCGAGGGTGATGGAAAATTCCCCCTCCGGGTGTTCCACCGGATAGGTCTTGCCCGCTGCAGGCAGCCTGGCGAGCCCATCGGCCACAGTCCCCGGGATGACGCAGGCGGTGGCGACGGAGACCGCGCCGAGCACTCCGATCGCGGCATGGCATACATGCGGGATGAAGGTCCGGGTATGAATGATGCCGCCCTGCCGTGGGACGGCGATCAGACACATCTTTGGGACCACCTTGGCGGCCACATCCCCGAGCCCCATCGCCGGACCGGCCTGCAACCGTATGGCCTCCAGTCTGGATTTTAGCTCCACGTCGCGGTTGAGATCCGCCGGCGATTCGTAAGCCGTGCGTCCCAGGTCCGCGGCCCGGATCAGGACCACCGGCATCCCGTTATCGATGCAGGTCACCTGGACCCCATCGAAGACATTCACCCGGCGACCGGTCGGCAGGAGTGCGCCGCAGGCCGATCCGGCGATGTCCATATAATTACAGATCACCGGGGCGGCGCTACCAGGCACACCATCGATCTTCACATCTCCCGCATATTCCACCCTGCCACCCGGGGTTTGGATAATCACCTCGCAGAGGGATCCGCTGTTCTCCATGTATACCCTGGCGGTCGTTTCACCCTTCGTAGCTTCCAGCAAACCGGACTCGACCGCGAAAGGCACCACGCCCGCAAGGATGTTCCCGCAGTTCTGCGTGCGATCCGTAGCATTGGCCCCGACAACGACCTGGATGAATTCGTAATCCAGATCCGCTTCCGTCCGCTGTGAAACCCGGACCACGGCAACCTTGCTGGTCAGGGGATCTGATCCACCCAGACCGTCGATCTGTCTGCGGTCGTCGGCGCCTTTGCCACACATCGCCGCCAGCAGCACTCGATCCTTCTCTGCCTGATCGGCCGGCAGATCATCGGCGCGGAAATAGAGGCCCTTGGAACTCCCGCCCCGGAATTGCATGAATGGAACCGCCCTTTGCCTCATCGATTCTGCCTAAACCCGCCCAGCCCTCATCAGCCTCAGATAGTACCATTATTTGCAGTGCCTCTGAAATCCGACCCTGCTGGAATAACCCCGGGGCGATCCTGGAATTTGTTTATCTGAAGGCGGCGCCGCCGTGCAGCCGGCCAGGCCGGTCTCGCCGATTAATCCCAAACCTTTTCCCCGGATCTGGAGTAAAATGCAGCGTTGCAGTAAACAATAAATAACAGTGCTGGAGTCCGCTCGTTCATGAGAATCGCCCTGCTGTCACGCAACCCTAAACTTTACTCGACCAAACGACTCATTGAAGCTGCGAAGGCGCGTGGCCACGAAATCCGAATCTTCGACGTCCTGCGTTGTTACATGAATATCACTTCCCACCGACCTGGGATCCACTACAAGGGCGAGGAGATTACGGGCTTCGATGCGGTCATTCCCAGGATCGGGGCCTCGGTTACTTTTTATGGCACGGCCGTGCTGCGCCAATTCGAGATGATGGGCGTCTACCCACTCAATGAGTCGGTTGCCATCTCCCGCTCCCGCGACAAACTGCGCGCACTGCAACTTTTATCACGCAAGGGTATCGGCCTGCCGGTTACGGGTTTCGCCAATAAACCGGATGACATCCAGGACCTGATCAAGATGGTGGGCGGGGCTCCCCTGGTCATCAAGTTGCTGGAAGGCACCCAGGGGATAGGCGTGGTCCTGGCGGAAACCGAGAAAGCGGCCGCGAGTGTCATCGAATCCTTCCTGGGCCTGCACGCCAGCGCCCTGGTGCAGGAGTACGTCAAGGAATCGGGCGGTGCGGACATCCGCTGCTTCGTCATCGGGGATCGGGTCGTGGCAGCGATGAAACGGCAGGGTAAGGAGGGGGAATTCCGGTCGAATATTCACCGCGGCGGAACCGCCAGCCTGATCCGGATTACGCCTGAAGAACGCTCGACCGCGGTGCGCGCCGCGAACACCATGGGCCTGAACGTCTGTGGCGTGGATATGCTCCGTTCCAATCATGGCCCGGTAGTCATGGAAGTCAATTCCTCGCCCGGCCTCGAGGGGATTGAAACGGTGACGAATAAGGATATCGCCGGGATGATGATTGAGTTCCTGGAGCGGCATGCCAAATCGGGCAGAACCAAGACCAAAGGGAAAGGTTGAAGATGCGCGGCGCCTTTGAGATCGGGGGTTGTTCAATCCCTCCCGGTGAGCGCGCTTCCATTGACCTGCGGATTCCTGATCTCTATACCCACAACCCCATGAACTGGCCGGTGCACGTCGTGCACGGCAAAAAACCCGGTCCGGTGATGTTTCTCTCGGGGGCCATACATGGGGATGAGATTAACGGCGTCGAAATCATCCGGCGGCTGCTTAAACTGAAAACTATCAGCCGCCTGCACGGCACCCTGATTGCCGTTCCGGTGGTGAACCTGTTCGGTTTTATCAATCAATCGCGCTACCTGCCCGATCGCAGGGATCTCAACCGGTCCTTTCCCGGCTCGGAAAAGGGATCATTGGCTGGCCGCATGGCGAATCTGTTCATGCGCGAGATCGTTACCCGCTGCAGCCACGGCATCGACATCCATACGGCGGCCATCCACAGGGACAATCTACCTCAGGTCCGGGCCGTCCTGGACGACCCGGAAACCAGCCGTATGGCCCATGCCTTCTATACCCCGGTTATCGTGAACACCAACATAGTGCCCGGGTCGTTGCGTGAATCAGCCGCCCGCTTGGGCATACCGGTAATCGTCTATGAAGCGGGTGAGGCGCTGCGCTTTGATGAGGTTTCCATTCGCGCCGGGGTTACCGGGATCGTCTCCGTGATGCGGGAACTGGGAATGCTGCCCCGCACCAAACGGGACCAGGACGCCATTGAACCGCTGGTGGCCCTTTCCAGCACCTGGGTCAGGGCGCCGCAAAGCGGTATTCTGCGGACGATCAAAACCATCGGCGACAGGGTGGAAAAGGACGACCTGCTGGGCATCATCTCGGATCCCTTCGGTGAGACGGAAAAACCAATCACTGCGCCGGAGCAGGGTATTATCATCGGCAGGACCAACATACCCCTGGTCAGTGAAGGCGAGGCGCTGTTTCATCTTGCCCGATTCAGGGATACCAGCGGTATTGCCGAGCAGATTGAAGAGTTCAGAAATGAGATGGACCCCGCGACGGATAGCCGGCCATCAGCCGAACCACCCATCCTTTAAGAAGGCTCTGAATAAGTCCCTCCTGGACTTCTCAGAGCACGCAAAGTAAAAGGCAGGGCTTTATAGTTTGCTCACATTTTTTCAAACGCCTGGGTGTTTGAAAAATACCGACGCCTCCCTCTGCCGGACGGAACCCCCGATTTAATCAAATGATTCCTTAAGAACAGGAAAATTCTTCTTGCAATTTTTTTTGTCTTGGAGCATAAAACACGCGCTTCTGAATGTCTTCATGAGCTTCCTGCGCGCAAGGACACTGCCACCATGCCGGGGAACATTCTGAATGTATCGAATGGAGGGCAGCTTGGCGCCATATACCTACTGTGATTCTGGGCCTGATGCCGGTTCCTAACGGCATGAGTGTCTTGATCCGCGAGCCGTTCCCGGCCAAAACCCGTACTCTGAAATTTTGCGAACTCAATATCCGGATTCAGACCGGAATCCCTGTACCCTGCTTTACCTGAACGAAGCCTTTGAACCACGGATCCTGGAGGAAAGTCTTTACCTAAAATGAAAAAACAAAGCGAAATATCCAATAACAGAAAATCGAATAACCAACGTCTCATTGAAGTGCTGGGACCGGTTGAAAACCTGGAAAGCTACGTTCGCGCGGATTGGTGGCGCCATATCTTCAATGCCAATTACCTGCGCACGGACGGAGATGTCGTCAATGACGAGCAGATCACCTCCCAGGAAGTGCAGATCTTCATGTCGGTACTGGAAGTGGATAAGGATACGCCGATCCTCGATTTGTGCTGCGGACAGGGCCGTCATGTGCTGGAGATGGCGCGGCTCGGGTACTGGAATGTGCATGGTATGGATCGTTCCCATTACCTCATCAGCCGGGCCCGGAATTTTGCCAGAAAGGGCAGCCTTACCATCAGTTTCAGGGAAGGGGACGCCAGGAAGTTGCCCTATCGTGATAATCAATACGGCGTCGTCACCATGCTGGGGAACAGTTTTGGCTATTTCGAGACCCAGCAGGATGATATACAGGTCCTCCAGGAAATCCGTCGGGTGCTGAGACCGGGAGGCAAGTTGCTGATCGACATCACCGATGGTGACTACATGCGCGAGGCCTTTGAACCGCGCAGTTGGGAGTGGATAGACAAGAACTACTTCGTTTGCCGGGAGCGATCCCTCTCCGCCGACAACCAGCGGCTGATCTCGAGAGAAGTCATCACCCACGTGAAAAAAGGCGTGATCGCCGATCAGTTCTACGGCGAGCGGCTCTACAGCCTGCAGACCCTGCTGGACCTCCTGAGTGAAAACGGCTTCACCCAAGTAGAACAAAAACAATCGATGACCGCACAGTCCAACCGCAACCAGGATCTGGGTATGATGGCCCGGCGCAACCTGGTCACCGGCATGGTCGCCAAACCACGGATCGAAAAAGCACGAACGCCCGACAAATCGGCTCCTCGGATTGGTGTCCTGATGGGGGATCCCTCCCGGCAGGATCGGGTGAAACCCGGCGCCACATTCGATGACGACGATTACCATACGATCAAACTGCTGCGGGACGCCCTGCAATCCTTGAAGGGTTATAATTTCAAATTCATCGACAATCATGACAGCTACCTGCCGAATGTCCATCGCTGGAAACAGGATTTCGACCTGATCCTGAATCTGTGCGATGAAGGGTACTTGAACAACCCCAGTTTTGAACTGCACGTACCGGCCCTGCTGGAAATGGTGAATATCCCTTACACCGGCGGGACTCCCCAATGCCTGGCCTACTGCTACGACAAATCCCTGACCCGGGGGCTTGCCGTTGAAATGGATATCCCGGTAGCCAACGCCTACGTCATCAAACCGGAAGACACCACCTTCATCGACATCACCATCCCTTTCCCGGTGATCATCAAGCCCAATTATGGGGATTCCAGCTTCGGCATCACTCAGAAATGTGTCTGTTACAGCGTCACGGAACTGGAAAACGCCATACTCGAGATCAGGCAGAAATTCGGCTACGAAAGCCCCGTACTGGTGGAACAGTATCTGACCGGGAAAGACATCAGTGTAGGCATCATCGGTAATTCCGGCAGGAACGTCGAGATCCTGCCCATCATCGAGGAGGATTATTCCATGCTGCCCGAAGGCCTGCCGCATATCTGCGGTTATGAGGCCAAGTGGGATCCCAGCTCACCGTACTGGAAAGTCACCTCGAAAGCGGCAAAATTGCCGGGCAATACCGAACAGTTCCTGCATGCCAGTTGCCTCAAGCTTTTTGAGCGCACCAGTTGCCGGGATTATGCCCGCTTCGACTGGCGCCTGGATGATAACGGCACGCCACGGCTGCTGGAGGTCAACCCCAACCCAGGCTGGTGTTGGGATGGCCATCTGGCGAAGATGGCCAAGCTCGCTGATATCAGTTACGCGCGGATGCTGAACATGATCCTCCAGGCGGGGCTCGATCGCTATCAGATGGAGCGTGTACAACAGCAGGAACTGTTCAGCGTCGTGGCCGCCAGATAGCATCTCCAGGCAATCACTCTACAGGATTGTGCGTTTCTGCTGCGCCAGCGATCACTTCCCGTGTCCCACCAGACGACTCAGACCTTGCTGTGCGAGCTCCTGCTCCATTAGCTGCCTGATCTCCGAGGCATGTTCCATGGTCCTGGCCTGCTGCCAGAGTTCATTGGCACGCGTCCAGGAGAGGGTCCGTATCACCCACTTGACCCGGGGCAGATCTCCGGCGCTCACACTCAGACTGTCAACGCGCATGGCGATCAGTAGAATGGTCAGGGCTGGATCGCCGGCTGCCTCACCGCAAACAGACACCGGTTTAGCGTGCCTGTGGGCTGCATCCACGATCAACCGCAGGGCCTCAAGCACCGGTGGATGCAGCGGATCAAACAACTTGGCCACGTGTTCGTTGTTACGGTCAATCGCCAGCAGATACTGGATCAGGTCATTGGTGCCGATGGAAAGAAAGTCCACACGCCTGGTGATGGAATCAATCAGGTATACCGCCGAGGGCACCTCAATCATCGCGCCGATTTCCGGGAATCGGATGGTATATCCGTCACTCACGACGTGATCATAGGCGCGCCGGATCAGAGTCATGGCCCGTTCCAGTTCATCAATATTGCTGATCATGGGCAACAGGATTTTCAGCTTGTCATAGCCCTCGCTGGCCCGCAACATGGCCCGGACTTGCGTCAGCAGCATCTCGGGATGATCGAGCACCACGCGAATCCCGCGCCAGCCGAGGAACGGGTTAGGCTCTTTTCTATGGAAATAAGGCAGAACCTTATCACCCCCCACATCCAGGGTTCGCAGCGTGACCGGCTTCGGCATATAGGCCTCGATTACCTGCCTGTAGATCTGTCGCTGCTCCTCCTCTCCCGGGAAACTATCCCGGTTCATGAAGGGAACTTCGCTACGATACAGACCGATCCCTTCGGTGCCCACATCAAAGGCATGAGAATGCCCGGTCAACAATCCCGTATTGGTATAGAGATGGATCCGGACGCCATCCGTAGTCACTGCGGGCAGATCCTTCAACGCCGCCATGCCCCGCGCAAGCTGGGCTTCCCCCTGAATCAGACCTTGATATTCACTGAGCTCCTCCTGGGAGGGAGAAACCAGGATCTGTCCCTTGTAACCGTCCACGATCAGAGTCATGCCATCCAACCGGTTGAGCGGCACTCGTCCGGCCAGTCCAAGCACCGCGGGTATGTTCAGTGCATGTGCGAGGATGGCCAGGTGCGCATAGGCGGAGCCATGACCACTGACGATGGCAGCCAGCTTTTCCAGCGGAACGGAACCCAGATCCAGAGGGCTCAGATTCTCGCCGATGAGGACGGTTTTTTCAGGGTATGCATATTCCTTATGCTCCTCCGTGAACAGATATCCCAGGATCCGTTGCCCAATACTACGGATATCATTGGCTCTTTCCCGCATATAGGGCTCATCCAGCGATTCGAATCTCGCGGCAAAGGATTCGATAGTGTCCCGCAATGCGCCGGGGGCCCAGTTTCCCGCACGAATCCGCTCGATAGTTTCATTGACGAGCTGGTCGCTGCCCGCAATCAGGGCATAGGCATTGAAGACCAACTGATCGGTGGCCGGCAGGGTGCCGCCAAGTTGCTCACCGACAGTCTTTGACTCGCTGACCACCGCCTCGATCGCCGCTCGCAACCGTTCTTCTTCCTCCGGGATACTGGCAGCCGGACGGTCCGGGACCTCCGCGATCTGGTTGTTGTGATAATGGACGACACCCTTGCCAATGATGATGCCGGGAGCTCCCGCGACTCCGGTGAACACCCCACCGCCACTGGTTTCCGTGGAGAAATAATCATCGATGAGCCCCCTGGCCCTGGCTATGGCGATGTTGCCTGCGAGTAGGGCCGCCAGTGTAGTAAGAAACGCAATCTCCTGCTCACCGAACCGCCGCGAGGTGGTTTGCTGCACCACCAGCACTGCTAACTGTTCACCCTGCCTGGTCACCGGCACCCCGAGAAAAGACTTGAACGGATCCTCACCGGCCTCGGGGACATATTTGAAGCGGGGATGAGCGGGGGCATTGCTGATATTTACCGGTTCGGATAGTTCAGTCACCAGTCCGACCAGTCCTTCCTCAAAGGGAAGGACAACCTTGCCGACCGCATCTGGATTCAGACCCTGTGTCGCCATCAGGATATTTGTCCTGGTGATGGTATCGCTCAGATAGATCGAACACACATCCACACCCAGGGCCTTATGGATGCCCGAGACCAGATTATTCAGGGCATGAGACAAATCAGGCGATTTGTCGATGGAATGAACAATCTTGTGGATTGTATTCAGTGAGTACGAAACCATTTTACAGTGACCAAGATCCTTCGGTTTTCCATCTTGAGATGCCTGTGGAAACGCATCGGTTGATATGCATTCGGACAGCCCCCCGATCCATATATTGGTGTTAAAGCCGGTGCATGCATGTAAAATAAGCTGATGCAGAAACACCTGACACCGAATCGATGCAGGCAGCTGGTATTACCATGTCCAGCATAGCTGATCCCGTATCCAAGATACAGCGGAAGTCTTTCTTCGGCGCGGACTATGGAGCTGTCCCCGGCACGAATCTCTTTCCCCCCAAGGACTGTTACCGATAGCTCAGATCAAGCCGGGAGACGGGACAGTGAGAGACGACCTGTTACTTTGTGATCCGAACGACGAAGCCTATCAGGAACAGATCCTGCAGGGGGTCTCGAGAACCTTCGCCCTGACCATACCGGTGCTGCCCTGGCCCCTTTCCCGGGTGGTAAGTAATGCCTATCTGTTGTGTCGCATTGCCGATACGATCGAGGATGCCAAGGATCTCCCCCTGTCAAGGAAACGTGAATTTTCGGAGATGTTCATTAATGTTGTCTCTGGGAAACAACCGGCTCAGCAGTTCGCCGAACGAGTATCGCCCGTACTCTCCAAAGACGCCTCGGATCAGGAACACGACCTGGTTGCCCATACTGCGACGGTAATCCGGATCACACACAGTTTCAATTCCAGACAAAGGGCCGCACTGGAAACCTGTGTACGGATCATGGCGCAGGGGATGACTCTATACCAGGAGATGGATGTCAGCCATGGACTGAAGGATCAAGAAGATATGGATCGGTATTGTTACCATGTTGCGGGTGTAGTTGGCACCATGCTGACGGAACTCTTTTGCGATCATTCGAGGGAAATTGACAAGCACAGAGAACAATTGATGCAGCTCGCAGTCTCCTTTGGTCAGGGCTTGCAGATGACCAACATACTGAAAGACATCTGGGCTGATCAGCAGCGCAAGATGTGCTGGTTACCCGTTGAAGTTTTCAGACAATACGGCGCCGATCTCCGGATTCTGGCGCCTGGAACACAGGATGAGTCATTCGCGAGGGCGCTGGGGCACCTGATCGGGATAGCCCGGTCGCATCTGGCCAATGCCCTCAGGTATACCCTGCTGATTCCCGCAGGGGAAACAGGTATCCGGCGGTTCTGCCTCTGGGCGCTCGGCATGGCCGTGCTTACGCTGCGCAAGATCAACTCCGACCGGAGCTACGAAGCAGGCAAGCGGATCAAGATCAGCCGCCGCAGCGTCAGGGCGACGATCCTCGTCTGCAATCTGTTTACCCGTAACGATCGAATCCTGCGCTACCTGTTCAACCTGACAGCCGATGCTCTCCCCGGTAAACCGTTGGCAGGCCAGTTCGCCGCACCCGGGTCCGATAACCGTCGGGAAAACACTTGGATCGTATAGGCATCATCAGCCCCTTGCTCCCGGAAGCAGCCTGCCTTGGGCCCCGCCCGCGCCCCGGCATGTTATACACCGCCGGCAGCGGGATCAGTATTCTGGTCAGTGGTATGGGGGCGGAGCGTGCGGCGCGAGCGGCCGAAGATCTGGTTCATTGCGGTATGGGGCTGTTAATAAGTTGGGGCACCGCTGGCGCACTTGCCGCCGACCTGCAGGCAGGCGATCTGATTATCCCGGAAGAGGTGATCTCCGGATCCGGCCGGTCCTGCCCGACCGACCGCACCCTGCGTACCACACTGCTGGGCAGGCTGGATGAGTGCCCCGGAAGTATTTTCCTGGGCAGGCTATATAATGTCTCGGAAGTACTGAAGAACAGCACGGAAAAGATGGCGCTGCACCAGAAATACAAGGCCCTGGCAGTGGATATGGAAAGCGCCGCCATCGGCACGGTCGCCGCCCGGCATGGGGTCCCCTTTATGGTGATACGTGTGATCACCGACACCTTGTCAGTCCCGGTCCCGCAGGCAGTTCTGAAGTGCACCGGCCCGTATGGGAATGTCCGGATACCCGCGCTGCTCTTTGAACTCATCAAACAACCGGGGGAAATCATCCCGCTGGCCCGCCTTGCCTCTGCCTTCAGACAGGCGACAAAAACCCTCCGGTGGATCGGCAGTCGCAAGGAACAGATACTCACGTTTTGAGAGTGTTTCAATGGAGTCGAAAATGCACCAACAAACAGCCACAAGGAACCCGGGGAAAACTGCCATAGGAATGAGCCGGTGAAGACGCTGATTACCGGCGCCACGGGCTTTGTCGGATCCGCGGTCCTGCGCCAGTTGCTGGCGGCAGGCCAGGAAGTCCGCGCCCTGGTGCGGGCCGGCAGCGACCGGCGCAATCTGCATGGGCTGGAGGTGGAATTGTGCGAGGGGGATCTCACGGACGACCCATCCCTGCGCAGAGCAGTCATCGGCTGCGACAGCGTCTTTCATGTGGCGGCCGATTATCGTCTCTGGATCCCGGATCCGGAAAATATGTATAGGACCAATGTTGCAGGCACACGCAAGCTGCTGTTGTATGCTGCCGACGCCGGGGCGGAAAAAATTGTGTATACCAGCAGTGTCGCCGCCCTCGGATCGACCACGGACGGGAACCCTGCGGATGAAGATACACCGGTCATCCCAGGTGACAAGATTGGGCACTACAAGAAATCAAAATACCAGGCGGAGCAGGAGGTGCTCACGTTGGTCCGTTCCACCCGGCTGCCGGTGATCATCGTCAATCCATCCACGCCAATCGGACCCCGGGATATCAAGCCTACACCCACCGGTCGCATCATCCTCGACACCCTGAACGGACGTATGCCCGCTTATGTGGATACCGGACTCAATATCGCCCACGTGGATGACGTGGCGCATGGCCACCTGCTGGCATTCGAACAGGGGATCGTCGGAGAACGGTACATTCTGGGCGGTGAGGATATGTGTCTGAGGGATATTCTGGGAGTCACCTGTGAGCTTGCAGGACTCAAACCCCCGGTGATCCGGCTGCCCCACAATGCCGTCCTGCCGATCGCGTGGCTTGCGGAACGCTGGGCCGGAATTACCGGCAAGGAGCCGATCGTGACCGTGGATGCAGTTCGCATGTCGAAGCAGAACATGTACTATTCATCCCGCAAGGCGATGGAGAGCTTGGGTTATCGGCCCAGACCGGCAGCGGCGGCCATAGCGGATGCCGTATACTGGTTCAACGAAAACGGGTACTGCAGGGCATTGCCAGAATTGAAAACCGCGGATGAATGGGATAAATAGGGATTCCGGGGTTGCAGAATATACAGGCAGACAAGCGCCGATCGCTGCATCCCTATACCTCGATCGGCTGCCTGTAAGCTGTATTCGGGAAAGTTGGTTTGCCATCCCTGGCAGATTTCCATCCCTGATTCCTGCTACTCCCTTGCTGAAAGTCCATTTACGTTTCCATCCCGGAAACCGGTCCTTTCGATCCATCGGGAATTACTATAGCCGAAACTGCGGGTTATAAAAATCGCCATGTACGAGTATAATAAACCTACCTTATTCCGGTTAAGGTGTCAGACATCTCGCCAGAGAACTATCCCTTCGGAATTCTGTCGGTAAACTATCAATACTTGATTCGGTTAACACCATGGAAAAAAACATGTACAGAACCTCGCGCCCAGGAAACCAGAATACGGACTGCAGCCTGTATCCGATGATTGGTATGATGCTGCTATCGCTGCTCTGCCTGACGGCGCAGGCGGCCTCCACCACAATTGACGATGAGGTGGTCATCACCTCAACCCGAATCGAGAACTACGGGATCGAATTGCCCGCCGCTGTCACTCTGGTCGGACGGGATGATGTACAGTTGGGTCGCCAGTCACTGGGGCTGGATGAGTCGTTGGGACGTGTGCCGGGACTTTTTTTCCAGGACCGCTATAATTTCGCACAGGATCTGCGGATCGCCATACGTGGTTTCGGATCCAGGGCCGCATTCGGGATCCGGGGGATCAAGGTATTTGTGGATGGTATCCCATCAACCCTCGCGGATGGACAGAGCGGTGTAGATGACATCGATCTGGGATCGACTGATCGTATCGAGGTGATCAGGGGACCCTCCTCATCCATTTATGGTTCCGCTTCCGGAGGGATCATCAGCATATTCAGCGAGGACGGCGCCGAGACTCCATTCCTTGAGGCGGGACTCAGCATCGGTGAATACAACCAGCGGAAATACCAGATCAAGGCCGGCGGACAGGTGGACAAACTAAATTACATGGTTAATGGCTCCCAACTGTTGCTCGATGGTTACCGTGATCTATCCGAGTTGGAACACACCATGTTGAACAGCAAGTTTGGCTATGCCCTGGATGATTCTTCCTCCCTTACGCTGCTGTTCAACCTGGTCGACTCACCGCTTGCCAACGATCCGGGAGGACTGACGCTCGCCGACGCAACCGCCAACCCGCGCCAAGCGCACAGCCGCAACATCAGTTCCAATGCCGGCGAATCACTTTCGCAACAGAGACTGGGGCTGGTTTATGAAAAGGCCTTCAACGATCAACACCGGATCACTTTGCGCAACTATTACCTCTGGCGTGACTTTCAGAATTTCCTGCCCATCGGATCGCACATACCCTTTGTGGAGCATGACGGGGTGGTGGAGTTTGACCGATTCTTCTACGGCGCCGGCGCGCAGTACAACTATGATGGGTCACTGGCCGGACGGCCCAATCGCTTCACCGCCGGATTCGACATCGATATTCAGGGCGATGACCGGCAACGCTATATCAACAATGCCGGAGTCAAGGGTAACCTGAGCTTTGATCAGCTTGAAGAGGCGGAAGCCCTGGGTTTCTATTTCCGTGATGAAATAGACCTCGTGGAGCGTCTGACGCTCACCTTCGGCGGCCGCTATGACATCGTGAATCTCTCTGTAGGCGACCGGACACTGAGCAACGGGAATCAGTCGAGCGAGCTGGAATTCGAGGAATTCAGCCCCACGGTCGGACTCAGCTTCAATATCCTGCCCGGCTTGTATCTCTACGGCAATTTCGCCACCTCCTTCGAGACACCGACCTTCACTGAGCTGGCGAATCCGACGCGCAGTCTGAATGTCAACCTGGGCGGGTTCAATAATGTCTCGGCGCAAACGGCGGAGAGTTTCGAGATCGGCGCGAAGGGCAGGTTGCTGGACAATCGGGTCTACTTCGACCTGGCGTACTACACCATGCAGGTCAATGATGAGATCACCAACGTCTCCAACCAGGGTAGCCGGGGCTACTTTGAAAACGCCGATACCAGCCGCGATGGCCTGGAAGCCACCCTCGTGGCGGACCTCATCGATGGTCTGCGCTGGACCTCATCCTATACCTATTCGGATTTCAGCTTTGACAGATTCCAGGCAACACCGGCATTGGTGGGAAATAAGCTTCCGGGATTACCCGAACAGCAATTCTATACAGAGCTTGCCTATACCCATGCGTCCGGATTCTATGTCATCTGGGATATGCTGTATGTCGATAACTTCTATGTCAACAACGCCAATTCAGAAATGACCGACGCCTATACGGTGGCAAATGTCAGGGCGGGATTCAGTAAAACAATAGGTGACTGGGAGCTGGCCCCCTACATCGGCATGAATAACCTGTCTGACGAAAACTATTTCGGCAATGTCCGGATCAACGCCGTCGGCAACCGGTACTACGAGCCGGCCCCGGATATGAATGCCTATGGGGGGATCAGCATCCGCTACAACCTGCGCTAGAGGGGGTAGTCCCGGCTGGAGACACAAACCAGGCTATAAGTAGTGTAAGATCAAGGTCATGAATACAATTATAAAGGGTGCAATATGGTGAGCAAGTCCGTCATAAAGAAAGAGGACCTGGTTGCGAGCGTGGCGGATGCCTTGCAATTCATCTCCTATTATCATCCGGTGGATTTCATCAAGGCATTGCATGCGGCCTGGGAACAAGAGGAATCGCCCGCCGCGAAGGATGCCATTGCCCAGATCCTGATCAATTCCAGGATGTGTGCGGAAGGACACCGTCCCATCTGCCAGGATACCGGCATTGTCAACGTATTCCTGAAGGTGGGCATGGATGTCCACTGGGACACGGACAGTGATCTCGACACCATGATCAATACCGGGGTGAGGCAGGCATATCTGCATCCGGATAATGTGCTGCGTGCCTCCATCCTCGCGGACCCCGCCGGCTCGCGCACCAATACCAGGGACAACACCCCGGCAGTAATCCACACCGAACTGGTCCCCGGCAATACCGTTGAGGTGCAGGTCGCCGCGAAAGGCGGAGGATCGGAGGCAAAAAGCAGGTTCGCGATGCTCAATCCCTCGGACAGTGTCATCGACTGGGTCCTTGCCACCATTCCCGGTATGGGCGCCGGCTGGTGTCCTCCCGGCATGCTCGGTATAGGTATAGGCGGGACAGCAGAGAAAGCCATGCTCATGGCAAAACAACTCTTGATGGAGCCGATTGATATCCAGGCCCTGAAAGTGCGTGGCGCTGCGAACAAGGCGGAAGAACTCAGACTTGAACTCTATGAAAAGATCAACGCCCTGGGGATTGGGGCGCAGGGCATGGGGGGGCTGACCACCGTCCTGGATGTGAAGGTCCGGGATTACCCCGCCCATGCGGCCAATCTGCCGGTCGCCATGATCCCCAATTGCGCGGCGACGAGGCACACCCATTTCATTCTAAACGGCACAGGTCCGGCCCTCCAGCAGGCGCCTGATCTGGATGATTGGCCAATCATCCACTGGGATGGCGGCTCCGGGGCCCGGCGTGTTGATCTGGATAAGGCCACACCGGAAGAGATCGCCACCTGGAAACCAGGAGAGACGCTGCTCCTGTCAGGCAAGCTGCTGACCGGCAGGGATGCCGCCCACAAACGCATCGCCGATCTCCTGCAATCCGGACAGCGTCTACCGGCCGGTGTGGACTTCAAAAACCGGTTCATCTATTACGTCGGTCCGGTGGATGCGGTCAGGGATGAGGTCGTGGGGCCGGCGGGTCCGACCACCGCCACGCGCATGGACAAGTATACCGAGCTGATGCTGGAAAGGACGGGGCTCATTGGAATGGTGGGCAAGGCGGAGCGCGGCCCGGCAGCCATTGATGCGATCAGGAAACACCGGGCCGTATACCTCATTGCAATAGGCGGCGCAGCGTACCTGGTTTCCAAGGCGATCACCGCCGCCCGGGTCGTAGCCTTCCCAGAACTAGGCATGGAGGCGATCCATGAATTTGAAGTCCGCGACATGCCGGTCACCGTGGCCGTTGACGTGAACGGGGTTTCTGTACACAAAACCGGACCTGCCAAGTGGCAGGAGATCATCCTCCGGCGCAGGACGGGTTAAGCATTCACCGGTAAGCAAAACCATGTGCGAAAAACACGGTTCCTCGGCCTTTGCCTGCCTATGGGCAATGCTTCCTTTGAGCCTGCTGCTTTCAGGATGCACCCAGGAAGCGGGTCTTCCATCCGAACAGGCGGGAGAACCATCCCTCGCTTCCGCTGCGGGCGCCGAGGTCAAAACCAGGCTTCCCGATGCATTCCGCCCCGATCCGGAAAATCCACACTATCTGTTTGATGTCACCGAGCACAGTGTCGATGAGTTGCTCGCCCTGCTGACCAGGGTTGATGAACTCATCGAAACGCCGCCGGGGGGACCGGAAGACCTCGACATCGTCCTGATCCTGCACGGCCCTGACATTAAACTATTCACTCGGCAGACCTATGCACAGAACAAATCCCTGGTGGACC
>MGYR01000098.1:20596-21373 GCA_001801825.1 Gammaproteobacteria bacterium RIFCSPLOWO2_02_FULL_56_15
ATGATGCCCGAGGTCGGCGTGGCCCGGGAAGATCTGCCGGCCTTCATGGAAACCGTCCCCTACGCACCTGACGAAATGAGCCGTTTGATGCAACTAGGCTATATCGAGCTATGAGGACGATGGTTGTTCTCGCCAAGCCGCCAAGTACGCCAAGAAACCAATAGACATGACACCTGAGCTCCACCATCATCTTGCCACCAATGATGAGGTCTGAGCGAAAACCTCCCACTCCCTTGGCGTGCTTAGCGGCTTTGCGAGAGCCCTGTGACGGCGCCATTTGTTAAAAATGCCGGTAGCCGTTCGCGGGGAGTTGCAGTTCGGATCCATCCGCCCGCCGCCAGGACAGACCTGCAGAGGTGATGGCGCCAATATGGCTGATTCGTACCGGCGATACCGCCTTCAGCTTGTCGATTGCAGCCTGCCGGCCGGCCGGCACGGTGAAACACAACTCATAATCATCTCCGGCGCATAATGCCATGCGCCAGTATTCCTCCTCATCCAGGGTTGCGAGTTCTGGATCCACTGGGATGGATTCTAAATGGATAACAGCGCCGGTACCGCTGGCATTCAGGAGATGCATCAGATCGGCCGCCATACCGTCGGAAATATCAATTGCTGCGCTGGCGATCCCCTGCAATAGCAGGCCGGTTGCAACACGCGGTTGCGGCCGCAGCAGGCGTTGCAGGCAAGCCTCCCCGCTACCGCCGGCAGACTCGTCTCCGGCCCGCATCCTATGTAACGCCAGTCCGGCGCCGCCGAGAGAACCAGTAACATAGA
>MGYR01000099.1:0-5494 GCA_001801825.1 Gammaproteobacteria bacterium RIFCSPLOWO2_02_FULL_56_15
CTTCCGGGAACTGCAAACCGGCTTGGGCAGCGGATACACCCGTGAGCCCGCTGGTGACCACCACTCCGCTGGTAAGCGCCGCACGAAAGAAATCGCGGCGGTTGAAAGTCTGGTTTCCACTGAATCCCGGATCAGCGCGCGAAACATCGTTGACCGGTTGACCGGATTTCTTGTTCATCTGCATCACCCTCACTATGGTTTTGAATCTTCTGACTTGCCGCCATTGTCCTCATCAATAGCCGCTTCAAACCTTATCATAAACGGTATATTGGCCACAATAATTTCAAACTTTGGCATCGCGGAACTCGAGCAGGATTTCCGCGTGGTCCATGCCTAATTCGAACGGCATCACGCCAGATTGGCACACCAGATAAAATATGGGGGCCGGGGTGATTTAAGTTGAGCTTGTCGAAGCGCTGGTGAAAAAATGTTGGGCGAAATAAATCGGTTAGCAATGTCCTTCGACAGGCTCAGGACGAACGGGTGAACTTGTTCGGTGTTTCCTTAGATAGCGTGAGCGCCATCACTCGCAGCAATTTGCGAAAGTAAGGCCAGGAGCATAGGATCATGACTGCGAACATGCACACGATGAACTTTAACAAGCTGGAACCGGCGGCATTTCTCTACTCGCTGCGTAGCCGATTGCTGTTTCTGATCTGTCTCGCAACTTTACCGGCAATTCTGTTCACATTCCTCATTGCCGAAAACGAACGCACATCCGCACTTGCGCGGACTGAACGCGATGCGCTGCACCTGATGGGCCTCGCGACCCAACAACATGCTTATCAGATTCAGGGCGCCCGCAAACTACTGTCCTGGCTCGGTGTAAAACTG
The DNA here is from genome assembly GCA_001801825.1 of Gammaproteobacteria bacterium RIFCSPLOWO2_02_FULL_56_15. GTDB lineage: Bacteria > Pseudomonadota > Gammaproteobacteria > Eutrophobiales > Eutrophobiaceae > 2-02-FULL-56-15. The sequence continues at coordinate 835 of MGYR01000099.1, forward strand.
GCGCGTGAGGGGCAGCAGTCACCGATCATCACAGACCCGGATTTTTTACGGGCGCTTCTGGCCGGTCACCCGCAGCTCGCGAATATCGGCGTCCTTTCCCCCGATGGACGAGTGCTGACCAGTGCGTATCCTCTATCGAGTTATCGCAGTTGGAAAGATAACCCTGCCTTCCTTGCCGCACTGCACTCTGAAGATGTTGTAGTTGGGAAGTACATCATTTCTCCGATCTTCGATCTACCCACACTTAATCACGCCTACGCCATTCGGGATGCTGACAAGAATGTGTTCGCTGTTTTGTTCAACGGACTCGATCTAGGCTGGCTCTCGGAGATGGTTCGAAAGAGCAATCTTCCCGATGGGTTTTCCTTGTTCATTGCGGATGGAGATGGCCGGGTGCTCGCGTTGGCCGACCCGGCACACTCGGAGATCACGGATAACAACGAGTTGCGCATACCGGATATCTCAGGGCTCTCGCAATCACGGCATGGAAAGATGATGGAGATTAACGGCGCGGGTGTCCGCCGTTTCTTCGTGGCTGCGCCGCTGGAGGATGCATCCGGTCTGTTCACGGTCGTTGGTATACCCTACGATCAAGTCCTGCGGCAGGCTAACGCGGCCTTCTACCGTACTCTCATAGGCCTGGGTATTCTCACTTTGTTTACTATCGCCACGGTGTTCATTGCCGCAGAGCTTGGGATCCTGCGTGGAGTTCGATCGCTGTCACGCGCGGCGCAACGCTTTGGCGCCGGGGATCTATCAGCGCGAGCGAAAGTCCCACGTGGGAACAATGAGTTCGCTTCCCTGGTTACGGCGTTCAACACGATGGCTAATTCCCTTGCGGCACGGCATCTTGAGGCTGTAGATGCGCAGGCCCGGTTAAGGGCTCTCACAAGCCGGCTTCAGGTGGCAGGTGAGGCGGAAGCAGCACGGATCTCTCGCGAGCTGCACGACGAGATTGGCCAGGTGCTCACATCATTGAAGATTGATCTATTGCGGCTGCCATCACACTGTCCCGCGACCGAACTTGTCCGGCCCTGCGCGGCAGCTCTCAGTGAGAAAGTATGCGCGATGAGCCAGCAGATCAGCGCCGCTGTGGACTTCGTACGAAAGATCTCTTCCGATCTCCGTCCGGGCGTACTGGACAAGCTTGGGCTGACTGCGGCCCTCGAGTGGCAGGCTCATGAGATCGAGGCGCGCACTGACCTTGTTGTCCAGGTGGAAGCAGATGATATCGATCCATCCCTCGACGAACTCCTCTCGGTAACGCTGTTCCGCATCGCACAGGAGTCGCTAACCAACGTAGTGCGCCACGCACAGGCATGCGTGGTCGAGATCGGCCTCGTGACAACGGAGGGAGATATTATCTTGACAGTACATGATGATGGCAAAGGGATCGAGATAGACTCGATCGAGAGTAGCGAGTCGCTTGGAATTATCGGCATGCGTGAGCGTGTGATGCTCCTCAACGGGCGCTTCTCGATCTGTGGAGTGCCTGGTCAAGGCACTACCGTAAGTGTTACCGTTCCAATGCAATCCACAGCGAAGATCGCCGATGCACATTCTGCTGGCTGACGACCACGCGATCCTGCGTTCAGGGCTGTGCCGTATCATCACCGATGCATTCCCTGATGCAACCGTCGGTGAGGTTGGCTCTTGCAAGGAACTGCGCGACAAGGTTCGCGAGACTTGCTGGTCCGTGCTTGTGCTCGATATCGCACTTGAAGATCGAAACAGCCTGGAGATAGTGCCGGAACTGAAAGAGCTTTGTCCCACTATGTCGATCATCGTCTTGAGCATGCATGGAGAGAGGCAGTTCGTGGTCCGAGCGTTGCGTGCCGGTGTCTCGGCCTATCTAACCAAGGATCGTGCGCCAGAGGAGCTTTTGCAGGCGATTCATAGCGTACTCAATGGAAAGCGTTACCTGTGCGAAAACGTGTCGCACATGCTTGCCGACCACATAGCCCTTACCACCCCTGGAAATGCGGCTTTGCACGAGCAGCTATCTCACCGTGAGTACGAAGTATTCCTCATGCTGGCCTCGGCACGCTCCGTCTCCGATATAGCTGCCCAACTCAACTTGAGCATCAAGACCATCAGTACCTACCGCACCCGGGTTCTGGAGAAAATGGGCATGAGTTCCAATGCCCAGTTAATGCGGTACGCGCTGGAGCACAAGTTGGTGAATTAGGCCAACGTAGGACAAACACCGACGCGCATCTTCCCAGTATCCCACGGTAATTTCGGACCGACACCGATACCACATGCATAGGGGATAACCTAATCTCAGTACATGAGTCTATCACTGGCAGATGGCGTTTTTACGGTAACCCACAGGAATATCAGCCGGCCTCTCTCTGTACACCTTAGGTCGCGCCTGGCTGTTATGCACCCTGCATACTTCGCACTGGCCATGGCTACAGGAATCGTCGCCATCACGTGTCATCTGCTCGGACTTGGCGACCTCGCCATCGGGCTCTCCTGTATCAACCTGGTTGCCTATCCCTCGCTCTGGGTCCTGTTCATCGCACGCGCTGTGATGTTTCGTGAAACGGTGATTGCGGATTGGAAGGACCATGGCCGTGCTCCGGGATACTTCACTATTGTTGCTGCGACCGGTGTGCTGGGTACGCAAGTTATGCTGCTGCACGACTGGGCCATGGCGGCAAAGATTCTGTGGTGGGCATGCGTCATGTTGTGGGCGGTATGTACATACACCATTTTTGCGCTGCTCACGGTGAGTGATAAGAAGCCAACGCTTGAGGATGGTATCAACGGTGGATGGCTGGTCGCAGTAGTAGCCACGCAATCAGTCTGCGTGTTGGGTTGCGCCCTGGACGGACGTGTACTGGCTGATCGAGAAATTGGGCTGTTCGTGCTGACATCCTTCTGGCTTGGAGGCGGTATGCTCTATCTCTGGATTATTGGTCTCATTTTCTATCGGTACATGTTCTTCCGTTTTTCACCGCATGATCTCATGCCGCCGTACTGGATCAACATGGGTGCGGTTGCCATTTCCACATTGGCGGGTGCGCTGCTTACCGCGGCTACCGAAAGCTCGACACTACTCAAGCCATTGCATTCCTTCATCCTCGGACTGACGCTGATGTACTGGGCAACTGCGACTTGGTGGATCCCAATGCTTCTGGTCCTCGGAATCTGGCGGCATTGCATTCGAGGGGTCAGGCTCGCATACGATCCACTCTACTGGAGCCTGGTCTTCCCGGTCGCGATGTACTCGGCGTGTACGTTTCGGCTGGCGGAAGTACTTAATACGCCTTTTCTCATGTGGATTGCGCGGATCTTCATCGTCACAGCGGTGTCTGTATGGTTGCTGACCTTCCTCGGACTGGCCAGGCAGTTACTGTACGCTGCGCTGCTCTGGCTCCGGCAAACCCAGGTACCACATCTTGAACAGCCTGTCGGCCAAAGGGTCGTCGGCATTGCGAAAACAGGAGGCATAATCTAATGAGTGTTATCAACGGTACATATACCCATGCTGAGCTGGCCGGGATGGGGCGTCATGCAAAGACGAAGACCAGAGAACCATCTTTCGTATCAGCTCCTTCAAAAGCAGAAATCTACGCCAGGGCAGAGCAACGGATGAAATTCGGCAAAAAACTTGTCATCAGTGGATTCGTCGTTGCTGTGGCAGGCATCGTAGGATACTGCATAGCGTGTTTCAGTGCTGTCGCAAGCCAAGAGCTTGGTTCGGCCTTCCTGGAGAATCCGGGATGGCTGGCAGTGCCCACGCTCGGAGTCATCGGTCTGGGTACATTGCTTTGGTTGGTGGGATCATTCCTCTACCTGAGTGGAGGAATGGATAGCGACCCGGACGGCCCCGACCTCTATTTCTAAAGAGTAGTGGTCATTGTTGGGCATCACCCATCATTGCACCCGAGTAGGGACCACCGTGGAGCCTGCGTGTACCCCTCGTCGTAGCGAACGATGAGGGGTCATCGCGCATGCGGTACTTTGAATTTACGGATATCCATCGCGCTCAGTCGATCACGGGCCTGCCAGAGATTGTAGGCCATCTGCATGCCCAGCCACATTTCCGGGCTGGAACCGAAGGCCTTGGATAACCTGAGCGCCATATCCACAGAAATCCCGGCCTTTTCATTCACGACATCAGAGAGTGCCTGGCGGGTTATACCGAGTCCTTTGGCCGCATCAGTGACCGAGAGCGAAAGCGGCTCCAGGCACTGCCTGCGGAGTAGGCCGCCTGGATGCGGGGGATTATGCATAGCCATGATTTTTTACCTCGCTAGTGATAATCAACGTAGTCAGTCTGATTAATGAAATTCATGCTCCGAGTCGGCATATTACAGGATCCAAGCATGCCAGGTATTACCCAACATATAACCGTTTCTGAAGCCATGGATGGATGGCGGAAGTACTGGCAACGCAGGAGCAGTTGCCATGTGGCGGTTCCGGTATGACGGTATATTAGGTGTATACTCTGTCTGTCATTCACCCACTGGACCGGTGAGGGCGGATGAACGACCCGGCACCTGGAGGGTCGATAGACTACGGGGGGATAGTTATGAAAGTTTCCAAGCGGCTATTACCGATACTATTCGGGGCATGGTTTCTGTCGCATAACCCGGTACTCGCACAAACGAACTGTGCCGACCTGTCGGACATCGGCTTGCCAAAAACC
>MGYR01000099.1:5579-6022 GCA_001801825.1 Gammaproteobacteria bacterium RIFCSPLOWO2_02_FULL_56_15
GCACACGGCCTGGCCTCAAAGTGAGTGTACCCTTCTGCCGGGTAGTGGGGTACATCGAGCCGGTAGCCGGTTCACACATCGGCTTCGAGGTCTGGATGCCGCCCGCGGAGTCCTGGAACGGACGCTTCCTGGCCACGGGTAACCCGGCCTTTGAAGGGGCAATCAGCTATGGCGGTATGGCGCGTATCGTGGAGCAGGGATATGCAACGGCCTCCACGGATACCGGTCATGTGGCCTCCGGGCATAGTTGGGCGGTGGGCTATCCGGAGCGGCTCACCGACTGGGGGCACCGGGCGGTGCATGAGACCACCATGGCGGCCAAGCAGTTGATCCGGGAATTTTATGGCAAGCCCCAGGACTTCGCCTACTGGAGCAGTTGCCATAACGGCGGCAATCAGGGTCTCAATGAAGTCCAGAGATACCCGGAGGACTATGATGGGGTG
>MGYR01000099.1:6097-6223 GCA_001801825.1 Gammaproteobacteria bacterium RIFCSPLOWO2_02_FULL_56_15
GATGGCATCGAGGCGCCGGGATACATCCCGCCAACCAAATACCCGGTCCTGCATCGGGCCGTGCTGGATACCTGCGACGCGGATGACGGACTCCGGGACGGCATCCTCACCGATCCCACCCGTTGC
>MGYR01000100.1:0-128 GCA_001801825.1 Gammaproteobacteria bacterium RIFCSPLOWO2_02_FULL_56_15
CAATAATCGAAACCCGTGCTTTGTAAGACTCGCGTCACCAGGTCATTGATATCGAGCCTGAGGTAAAAAATCGCGTCCGGCTTGAGCGCAAAGCCATAAACTTCCCGCAGCCACTCCGGATCGGCGCC
>MGYR01000100.1:228-719 GCA_001801825.1 Gammaproteobacteria bacterium RIFCSPLOWO2_02_FULL_56_15
GCGAAGTCGGTGGTATAAAACAGGCTCATGGTGATGCCGCCGAGGGTATGCCCTTCCTTGGCTTGCTTGAGCCGTTTGCCCGCCAACGCCGACCGAGTCATTCCCGTATCCAACACGGCGTGGCCGTGGTTTTCGAGCCATTGCTTGAGCAAACCGATATGAGTCGACCGCCCCACCCCGTCGGTACCTTCGAGAACGATGAGTTTGCCTTTAAGCTCCTCCAGATTTATTTCCGGGAGCCCTTCGCCAAAGAAGCTAAATCGAGCCATCGTCGAACCTTCGATTTCCTCGTGCCGGCCAGAGCATCGGACACGATTTTTCGTACTTCGGTTTGTTGTTCCTCGATCGAACGGGTCGCGTCGATCACCACCAGGCCGAATTCGTCCACCATTTTCTCGTATTCGTCGATGATACGGGACTGGAAGAGACGGAAGCTCTCCTCGATATCCTCGCTCAACCCGATGTCCATTCCCGCTTCGTAGTACTTGATC
>MGYR01000100.1:753-1034 GCA_001801825.1 Gammaproteobacteria bacterium RIFCSPLOWO2_02_FULL_56_15
CGTCCAGGGGCGTGCGAAAGTAAAAGGCCACCGTCGGCTTCACCGCGAAGGCGTAGAGATCGCGAACCCACTTGGGACTGACGCCCCGAACCACGTCCCGGGCGAACGCCGTATAGATGTAGCGGTCGGCCAGAACCACGGCCCCCGCCTTGAGCGGAGGAATGATGCCATGCTCGATGCGGTCGGCAAAGTCTGTGGCGTGAATCAGACTGAAGGTCATCGGCGTGAGCATCTGTTTTTTCTTGCCCCGTTTGGTCACGTCGCGAACCAGCGGCGAAGAG
>MGYR01000100.1:1275-5421 GCA_001801825.1 Gammaproteobacteria bacterium RIFCSPLOWO2_02_FULL_56_15
ACTCCCGCTGTTTAACCGGCCAGTGTTACGGATTCGTTACAGAAATATGACGTTTGTAAAAACGGTTCTTCGCCGGCTTTTAATCATCCGTTCATGGAATCGTCACAATCAAAGACTATCTATTACGTCGAAAAGACAAAGAACGGTGGTCGCTCGGAAAGGAGCAAGGAACTGAGAGCGAAAGGGATTCACGGAACGTTCACCGGCTCGTAACAAACTTGTAACATTTAGAACTTAACTAATTTGAGGAGGAAACATGAAAAAATTTAAGTCTTTCCTAATAGCTGGCACGGCAGCTGCCCTGCTTACAAGCGGCAATCCGGCGCTGGCAAATTGTCCAACCAAAGGTGTCAAAGAGATGACCGGCGCTGGCGCAACGTTCCCCTATCCGCTGTATTCAAAAATGTTCGACGAGTACAACAAGATCTGCGGCGTCAAAGTGAACTACCAGTCGATCGGTTCGGGCGGCGGTATACGCCAGCTTCAGCAGCAAACGGTCGAATTTGGCGGTTCCGACGGGATTATGAACGAGAAACAAAAGCAACAAGCCAAAGGTGGCAACGTGATGCACATTCCCACCGTCGCTGGCGCGGTGGTGGTCATTTACAATCTCCCAGGCGCCGAGAAGACCCAACTAAAGTTCACTCCCGACGTGCTAGCTGATATATACCTTAAGAAAATCAAGACTTGGGGTGATGCCCGCATCAAAGCACTGAACCCGAGCGCCAAGCTGCCAACCCAAGACATCGCCGTCGTGCATCGCTCGGACGGTTCCGGCACGACCTTTATCTTTACCAGCTATCTTTCCAAAGTAAGCTCGGAATGGAAAGACAGAGTCGGCAACGCCACCTCCGTCAACTGGCCCGGCGATATCGGAGGCAAAGGTAATGAGGGCGTGGCCAACAGCGTGAAACAGATACCCGGTGCCATCGGCTACGTCGAGCTTGCCTACGCCGAACAGAACAAGATTGCCTATGCCCAATTACGAAATAAGGCGGGCAAGTATGTCCAGCCGAGCTTAGAGAGCGCCGCAAAGGCTGCCGACGTCGCCAATCTTCCAGACCACATGGAAGTTATGGTGACCGACAGCAGCAACCCTGACGCATATCCGATCACGGGTTTTACCTGGTTGCTTGTGTACGAAAATCAAACTGATCTCGCCAAAGCCGACGCGGTTGCGCAACTGGCGTGGTGGATGATTCACGACGGGCAGAAGTTCGCTACCCCTCTCGGCTATGCGCCGCTGCAAGGGGTGGCGGTGAAAAAGGCAGAGGCCCTGATCAAGAAGATCAAGGTTGGCGGCAAGTCTGTCCTCAATTAACCCGCGAACCTCAAGCGTAGAGGCTTGCCTCGCAGACCCGGAACCATCGGAGGGTTGTGAGGCGAGCCTTATCGCCTTCTGTAAAGGCGACCTTCGACAGTGAAGCCTGAATTACAAGCCGTCAGCCAATCTTCACTTGGATCTATCTCAGCAGCGTTAGATTGGCTGCTGCCACGGCAACCCGGAAGCGTGAGGCTGGGCGACAGGTTTTTTCATCTGCTCGTCCGCATGTGCTCTGTTTTCATCATCATGCTTGCTCTGCTCTTGGTTGGGGATCTTTTTCGCGGATCTTGGGAAGCTATCGAGTACTTTGGCCTGGGGTTTCTCGTCGGCACGACCTGGGATCCCGTAACTCAAGAGTTTGGCAGCCTTCCCCCCGCCGTGGGCACTTTAATCAAATCCACGATCGCGCTTATCATCGCAGTTCCAATCAGCATAGGCTCAGCGGTTTTTATCGCGTTTTATATCCCGAGAGGGTGGCGCACGTTAGTTTCTTATCCCATAGAACTGTTGGCCGGTATTCCAAGTATCATCTTTGGTTTATGGGGGCTCTTCATCATGGTTCCCGTAATCAGGACGATACAGGTTTGGCTAAAGGCCAACTTTGGCTGGATTCCATTCCTTGACGGCCCGGCGGTGTACGGCGTCGGAGTATTGGCCGGCGGCATGATGCTCGCCATTATGATCACTCCGATCATTACCGCAATATCGAGAGACATTTTGTTGACGGTTCCGCGCACCCAAGTCGAGGCGCTGCTGGCTCTGGGAGCGACCAAATGGGAGGCGATTTGGAAGGTCGTGCTCCCGTACGCGCGTACTGGACTCATCGGTGCGGTGATTCTTGGCTTGGGACGCTCCATTGGAGAAACCATGGCCGTCACCATGGTGGGCGGCAACAACTTTGACCTGCCTCACACGTTATTTGATCCCATCCACAGCATGGCGAGTATGATCGCCAGCGAGTTTGCCGAAGCCACCTACAGCCTCTACGTTTCCTCCTTGATTTACATGGGTCTGGTTCTGTTCGGAATAACTCTGATCATCAGTTTACTGGCGCAACTTCTTATCTGGCGACTATCCAAAGGCGAGTTTGCCATTTTAGATTAGGGGGTCTTAATGTCGATCGCGGCCGTTAACACCGCTTCTGCTCACTTAGCTACCGATCGGCGGTTTCGCCTGCGCAAGCTTATTGAACGCGTCGCCGTGGGCGGAATGGTTTGCTGTACGGCCGTGACTGTAAGTTTGCTATGGATCATCTTGGGCTACGTTGTCTACCGCGGCGGTAAGGCGGTCAACTGGGAACTGCTCACCGCCCTCCCTACGCCTCCCGGCGACCCTGGAGGGGGGATTGCCAACGCCCTGGTCGGAAGTCTGATCATCGTTGCCTTGGGAGCGCTCATGGCGGTGCCGATTAGCTTGGGAGCGGCGATTTTCGTCAATGAATTTCCCAGCCCGCGGCTAGGCAAATCCGTCAGATTTTTGGCGGAGGTTTTGACCGGCGTTCCCTCTATCGTGGTCGGACTCTTCGCCTATGCTCTTATCGTTCAGCCGACCGGGAGTTTTTCCGGTTTCTCGGGATCGGTTGCTTACGCTTTTATCATGGTCCCCATCGTCATGATCAGCACGCATGAAGCGCTGCGCCGTGTCCCCTCCCATTTGCGAGAAGCTTCCCTCGCTCTAGGTATCCCTGTCTGGAGAACGATCCTGTGGGTCGTCCTTCCGATCGCCTCGCGAGCACTTTTGACTGGCATTCTCCTGGCTGTAGCACGAGCGTTGGGAGAAGCAGCTCCGATGCTGTTCACCGCGTTTGGAAATCCTTTCTGGAACTTGGACCCGAGCAAGCCCATGGCGACCGTACCGCACCTCATCTATACCTACGCCACGGGTCCCTATACTGACTGGCATGATAAAGCTTGGGCGGCTTCATTCGTTTTGCTTATTGTGGTGCTGATAACCAGTATGCTCACGCGGGCGGCATTGAGGAGCAAAGCTGATGAGTAAAGATGTAGTTGACTCACAACGTCAACAGTCCCATGCTAACCATACCATGATGCAATCCAGGCTCGATTCCGACCAGGCGCGCCCAGCCATCGCAGACCAAGCCGAGAATCCCCGGCTGGTCGTGGAAGGGCTGAACATTTATTATGGCGCCACGAGGGTCGTTCACAACGTTTCGATTTCGATTAAAACCAGGAAAGTTACCGCGATCATCGGCCCATCCGGCTGCGGTAAGTCTACGTTTATCCGTTGCCTCAATCGTATGCACGAGGTCACTCCGGGAGGTCGCGTGGAAGGCAAGGTTCTTCTCGACGGCGAGAATCTCTATGGCCCCAATGTCGATCCCGTACAGGTTCGTCGCCGTATCGGAATGGTGTTTCAAAAACCCAACCCCTTCCCGACTATGTCGATCCGCGATAACGTCGTCGCGGGTTTTAAACTGAATGGATACAGAAATCAGAAAGATCTCGACGAGAGAGCGGAAAAGAGCCTCCGCATGGCCGCCCTATGGGAAGAGGTAAAAGACAAAATACACAGGCCCGGCACCGACCTGTCTGGGGGTCAACAGCAACGCCTCTGCATCGCGCGAGCTTTGGCTGTCGATCCCGAAGTTCTGTTGATGGACGAACCCTGTTCCGCGTTGGACCCTATCGCCACTGCCAAGATCGAGGAATTGATTCACGAGTTAAAGGAAACCGTGACCATCGTAATCGTAACGCACAATATGCAGCAAGCCGCCCGGGTCTCCGACTACACCGCTTTTTTTTACCTCGGCGAGTTGATAGAATTCGGCGAGACCGGCAAGCTCTTTACCACACCCGAGAAGC
>MGYR01000101.1:0-2130 GCA_001801825.1 Gammaproteobacteria bacterium RIFCSPLOWO2_02_FULL_56_15
GCTGCTTTTCTACTGGCGCTGCCGCTACTTCTGACTGATTGTTCTCTGACATTATGATCTTCCTAAGTGGTTATAATCAATTATTCTGGAGTATGTAATGTATTCGCTTGTACTTCAAGCTTTGGAAACGGTTACTACAGTATCCATCCAGCGCTGCTGACCACTGATCGGGTCACCCTCATTTTCAATGATCCAGTTGGGGTGAATCGTACTGTAATTCCACCACTTGAATCGCTCATAGGGTATATCCTGTTCCAGAGCGAAAGGCGCTTGCTTGCCGGAGGCATAGCGACCATATTCCCAGCGTCCGCCGTGACTGGAAACGGCAACGACACCGGGCACAACATTTTCAGTCACCTTGGCTATGGTCTCCACCGCCCCGAGCCGGGTTCGAATCTTGATGTGATCGCCGTCGGCGATGCCTCTGGAGGCCGCGGTATTCGGATTGATCCAGGCCGGGTTGTCGCCGTTTATTTCATCAAGCCAGCGGCAGTTCTGGGTGCGGGACAGCGTCTGTACATTGACCCTGAAAGTTGTCAGGATCAATTCATCATCACCCAGGTTATCGTGCTCCGGTATGGGAGCGTAAATCGGCAACGGAGACAGGCCTTTTGCAGCCATGATCGGTGAATATATTTCAAAATAACCGGATTTGTTGATGGAGTCCGGGGCAAAGCCCTTTAATATCTTGTCACCAAACTGCTGTCCAACATAAGCTTTGTACGCACCCTCGGCGACCCGGTAACCCTGGTTCCGGGCTTCCACTTCGTCTTTGATTCCGGCTGTTTTCCAATTCCAGTAGACCCCCGTGGCGTCGTCGAAGATCACGCCATCCTGTAGTAGTTGCTCGTCAGCTACGGGTTGTTTATATGCATTGTAAAGCGGTTGTGCTTTCGGATCATACCAAACGCCCCATTTTTTCATACCATCGAAACCGCCGGCCTTGTCATTTACGGCAGGTGTTAATTCACAGGATTGCTGCACGAATTCTTCAGCGCTGGCAAAACCGAGTGGGAAACCCAGCCGTTGCGCCAGATCACAGCATACATCCATAAAATCTCTGGCCTCACCTTGCGGTGGTATTACCGGTTGCCGGATGTAGTATTCTGGTATCTGGTTGGGGGATACACCCGTTTCAAAGTCGTACTTCTCCAGCCAGGTGACATCCGGGAGGATCAGATCCGCAAGTGCGGCAGATTCATCATAGAACGGGGTAACGGCAACCGTATAGGGAATGAGCGTTTCATCCTTGAGTATATCTATATTTTCCTGACAGTTGCCGTTGGAAAATACCGGATTGTAGTTATACCACAGGTAGACATCCGGTCGTCCGGCGCTACCGTCCCGGATCATGCGTAAGACCTGGTGCCCGACGCCGTGTACCGGTAATGCCATTTCACCGGCAAAACCATTCAATACATCCAGTTTTCGGGGGATGGGTTTTTCGGCCGGACCCGTCGGGTAATTCCACTCGGCGCTTACCCCCATGCATCTGCCACCCGGGTTATCGATATTCCCGGTAATAGCCGCCAGCATCTGGAGTGCACGTTCAGTGTCCAGACCATTATAATGAGCCGTGGCGCCCCGTGAACTAATGACGCAGCCCGACTTTGCCGCAGCAAATTCTGTGGCTGTTTTTCTGATCTCATCAGCATCCACACCACTAATCTCTTGCGCCCATTCCGGTGTATAAGCGGCTAAATGATCTTTCAAGGCGGCTATCTTTTCTTCCAGCGATGCATTGTATTCCGGTGTTACCAGACAATAATGTAATAAATCCTCTCCCTGACCACGGTAGAGGTCTGCATCCATAATTACCTTGCACATGGCCAGGATAATTGCACAATCCGTTCCCGGATTAAGCTGGAACCAGGTATTGGATTTGGCTGCGGTATTGGACAGCCTGACGTCGAAGGTGACCATTTTTACATTACGATCTGTCAGGGCAAATGATAAGCGGCGTGACAGGGCCACATGGTTGGTATGGGCTTCCACAACATTACTGCCAAAATTGAGGATGTAGTTGGTATTATCAAAATCCCAATTATCCTCACGTCCCCCCCAGGTCAGTTCATGGGCGGTGATGCGGGCGCTCTGACCCAAACAGGAATTATCAGCGATGGTGGCGGT
>MGYR01000101.1:2218-5502 GCA_001801825.1 Gammaproteobacteria bacterium RIFCSPLOWO2_02_FULL_56_15
CCGGATTCACGCAGTTGACCCAAGCGGGTTGCCAGATCCTCCAATGCAACATCCCAGGAAATTTGTTCCCATTGGCCGGCGCCCCGGTTCCCTGTACGGCGCATGGGTTTGAGTATTCGATCAGGATCATAGGCCTGCGTATGCCCGGCCTGTCCCTTGGCGCACAATTTGCCGAGTGTACGCTGTGATTCCGGTTGTCCTTCTACCTTGACGACATAAGCCCCATCCGTGTAGGCAATGGCGGCACAGCGGCTGGCGCAGAGGGCACAGGCAGTCGGGACAGTGCTCAGCTCGGTCCCGCTGAGATAGTTAAAGTCCTGACCACCCTTTTTCAGGGTGACTGACTGTGCGCTGGCGTCCCGACTGAGCAGGGACTGGCTGCCCGCTGCAGTAATGCCACCCAGTTTGAGAAAATTTCGTCTGTTAATCATTGATTCCTCCGGCGTCCTTCAGATCCCCATCGGTCCAGTGATTTGACCAGCCATGACAATCACATAACGCAGCATAAAACCACCGATTAAGACTGCTACTGAGACTAGAAACTCTATGCTTCTGTGCGCCACAAAGGGAACTTTATAAATTAACCTCGGTAGCGTCGTAATCAGTTCTATCAAGCCAGGCAGGACCAGACCTACAAGCACCACCCAGACCCAGAATGTCTGCATCATTTCACCCCCTGGAAGGATGGCCGCCATGGCGTATTTAAGATTCCCTACGGTCAAGTGAGCGAACATGATAAACAGGAATATGACCATCAATTCCATACTGATCAAGACCAGGTCAGTTGTCGCCAGTAAATAGCCGGTCTCGTGGTAACGACGACCGGGCCGGTTCATCGCGATCCTTCTGCCTGAAGTCCGTATGCGGCGATCCGGATCAGGTTGGTTACTCCGTTGAAACAGGGTGCGCGCCAGTATGATAAGCGCAATACCGGTGGACAGGGCCGAAACCAGGAATAACATGGCCAGGATCGGCGAATTCCACAGGGGCCGTGACGGCATGGCTCCTAACAGTATGCCTGTATAGACGGCTACGCCTACACCAAGGGGGATGTTGATTAATGCCAGCAAACGCCGCCCCGGAAACATCCATTCATATAATCGTTCATGTTCCTGCTTGAATGAAGGCAGGTAGGTCAGGGCGTAGAGGATGCTGGTGATGATAAACACCAGCAGGAACCAGGAGCCGATACTCATCGGTGACAGGTTAATCACCTTGTAAAGATTCAGGGGGCGGTCCAGTCTGCCCAGTTCTAAGATGAGCAGGGAGACACCAATAAGCAATGGTATCGGCCCGAAGATTGCGCCGTAACGCGCCATCTTGAAATAATGGTAATGGATTGGGTCGAATTTAGTGCTACTTATAAAAGAATAACCACTGATAACAATCGCTCCGGCGCCCAGTCCCGCCAGATACAGGTACCAGATTACCGGCAAGTGCCAGGCTACTTCATGTTCCATTCTTATCTCCTCTGCTTGTCGCGCCGGTGAGTCAGAACGCGCACGTTACGCACTTCCGGGCGGCGGGCATCCAGCTCATCAGTATGATCAGCAGCGATGTAATAAACATTCGGGAATGTTCCCATCTCATCACGCAGTACGGTGACACGATTCTGCGCGATCAGTCTGGAGACTTCACTGTTGGGATCGCCCAGGTCACCGAAAATTCTGGCGCCCCCGACACAGGTGTTAACACAGGATGGTTCAAGTCCATTGGACACACGGTGGATACAGAAATCGCATTTATCTACCCAGCCTGTATTGGGGTCCAGAAAACGGGCATCATAGGGGCAGGCCTGAATGCAGTATTTACACCCGATGCAAAGTCCCTGGTCGACTATAACCACACCGTCCTGTTCGCGTTTATAGGTGGCATTGGTAGGGCAGACATAAACACAGGATGGCTCAGAGCAGTGGTTACACAGGCGCGGCAGGAAGCTGCGGCCGACATTGGGATAAACCCCCTTTTCCACGTATTCCACCCAGGAACGGTTGACTCCAAGCGCGGTGTTGAATTCACTCTTGCAGGCTACCGTACAGGCGTGACAGCCGATGCAGCGACGGATATCGATAACCATCCCGTACTGGATCTTCCGGTTCTGGTTGTCCTGGGCCCTGGCTGGCTTGAACATAGTACTGGTCAGGGTTGCCATCAGGGTAGCCGAAGCTGCGACCATGGCAGTCACGAGACTGCGCCGTTCTGTCAGGTGCCGGCGCTGGCTCGGACTTTCCTTGCTCCACTGGGTTACTCTGGCAAGCAGGGATTTCATGAGTTGAATTGGATGTTTCATCGTCGTAATCAAGGGTTCAGCTCCACGGGTATTCCTTACAGAACTTCCGGTTCTTGCTCTGTTTCTCCGGATGCCGGCGCCTCCTCGAATTCATTAAATTCATCGAATTCCTCCGCTCCTTCCACATCCTCCGCTTCGGCATCAGAATCCGATGCCGTGACCCGGTCTTCGACGAACCGGTGTACCAGGTTGCTGTGGCATTCTATGCAGGTCTCTTTATTCGCCATGGCATCCTTGTGGGCCGTCTGGCCCCGGACGCTCTCGGGAATGATTTCGGACTCGATGTGGCAACTGCGGCATGTGGTACTGTTATGTTCCAGCAACCGTTCTCTTACCCGGTAGGCACGGGCGGCGCTAAGGGGGATCCAGTCCCCGGCACGTTCGCCCTCGCGGTCACGAAATCGACCGAATAAATCGGTGATACTCACAAAATGGGTATAGAGATAAGCCGTATTCAGGAAACCTTCCGGGAGGTGACAGTCCGCACATCGGGCCGGGGACTGGCCTGCCTCTGTTTCCGGCGGGTGTTGTCGTGTGAATGACATCCGCATCGCATACAGGTATTCCCGCTCTACATGGCAATAACCGCAATTCGTATCCGTTGCCACGTACTTTCGGGTCACCGGCTCCAAGACGAAGTAGCCACTGACCAGCAACATCAGGAAAACAACAAGCGTGAAAGACAGGAAGCGCCGGCTTATAAAATTACGATTGCTCATGATACGTATATTTCTTTTAGGCCATCAATCTTTCTGGGCCTTTTGAACCAAGTCCAGAATCAGAGCTCGGTATACTTATTTCCCGGAGGAGAGCGCGGGAGAAGAATCAGGATCGGATCCCTTCATCTTCCCCGCGCCAGCGTTTTCCTTAACACTGCCCGGTTTCCCTTGGGTGGGCAGTCTTTCCTTTTATACCTGGGCCTGCGGTCCCTCGCAGGCTTTACTCCATCGACTCCAGCCATCATTTCGATCCGGCTGGTTTCCCTGGCCGTCAA
>MGYR01000102.1:0-2743 GCA_001801825.1 Gammaproteobacteria bacterium RIFCSPLOWO2_02_FULL_56_15
ATCAATGTCAGGGCCTTTAACGCAGAGATGTCACAGAAGATAGCATCAGCCATCATTGAAATCAGCGAAAATCTGGTCAACCGTCTCTCGGAACGCATTATGGAGGACAGCCTGCGGTTTGCACGTAAGGAAGTACAGGGATCCGAAGCGAGAGTGCGTACGGCCAACCAGGCCCTGACGAATTTCCGCACCAGCATGAACTCGATCAATCCAGGAGAGGAAACCAGTGCCTTCCTGCGCATCGTCATGGAACTGGAAAGTCGCCTTGCCACTGCCCGGGCGGAACTGATTCAGGCCGAGAATTTCATGCAGGCGGACAGCCCACAGGTACTAAACCTCAGTAACAAGGTTGCTGCCCTCGAAACTCAGGCAAAAGAGGAAAAACAGCGGCTGATCTCAGAAGAAGATTCCGCAATTGACTATATCCATCTGATTGATACTTACGAGCCCTTGGTACTCGAAAAGGAACTTGCACGGCAGTTCTACACTTCCGCTCTCACCTCGCTGGAGGTGGCCCGCGCCGAGGCCCAGTTGAAACAGCGCTACCTGCTTTTGTTCGTCAATCCCAAGGTACCGGATGAAGCCGTTGAACCGGATCGACCCAGGGCAGTCCTGATTATATTTATCGCCTTATGTATGTTTTATGCGATCACAGGACTCGTATGGGCTGCGATCAAGGACCACATGAGACTTTAAAAACGTGCAGAACATTTATATCAGACATGATTCCACCATGAAAAAAAGACTAAACAGCCTGATTATCATTTTTCTCGGGCTGGCAACCATCACCCATGCCTCGGCCCAGATTGTGGTGCCGGGCTCAACCACCACACCCGAAACCGATACTGTGACCCAGCGTGGCGCCCCGCAGTTGATCGAAGAGACTCGGGCTGAGACTGAATCGGGACTCGCGCCCTTCGGTTCCAATCTCTTCAAAGGCACCTCTTTCAGCGCCGACCGGGAAGACGGACTTAACCCGGAATACATCATCCAGCCGGGCGACCGGATAACGCTCCGCATCTGGGGCGCCACCACTCTTGATAGCCTCGCTATCGTTGATGCCCAGGGCAACATCTTCATCCCTGAAGTCGGTCCGATCCGGGTGGAAGGCATCCGCAACGCAGATCTGAACAGAACCATCAGTGGCGCCCTCCAGCGCGTGTTCACCAAGAACATCAATGTCTACACCAACCTCCAAAGCACCACGCCTGTGCAGGTATTTGTCACCGGCTTCGTGAACCGTCCGGGTAGCTATGCGGGCGTCGCCACGGATTCCATACTGTATTTTCTGGAGCGAGCCGGCGGCATCGACTTGCGCAGGGGCAGTTACCGGGATGTGCGTGTGATGCGAGGTGGAGAAATTATCGCTAACGCCGATCTGTATGATTTTCTGCTGGAAGGCAGGCTTCCGAGAATTCAGTTTACTGATGGCGACACCATCATAGTGGAAAAACGTGGTGACAGCATAACGGCCGAGGGAGCCGTACGGAACAGCTTCAGCTTTGAAATTCCGACAACGGGAGTCACGGGAAAAGACCTGGTCAATTTTGCCAGGCCCTGGTCCAACGCCACCTATGTCACTATCCTGGGCACGCGCAATAACGAAGCTTTTTCCAAATACATCCTGGTAAGCGAACTGGAAGGCTTGGAACTTCTTGACGGTGACCAGATAGTTTTTGAAGTGGACCAAGTGCATGACAACATACTGATCCGCGTGGAAGGCAGCCACATCGGCCAGTCACGTTTTTCCGTACCAAGAAACACCCACCTGCTGGATATACTGGATTACATCAAAGTCGATCCGGAACTGGCTGACATGAATTCAATCTCTCTGCGCAGGGAAAGCCTGCGGATCCGTCAGAAAGAGGCGATCATGGAAAGTTTGACGCGGCTGGAAACCGCTGTTTTAAGCCGTTCTGCTATCACCAGCGAGGGCGCCCAGGTGCAACTTGCTGAAGCACAGCTTATCTCGGATTTTGTGCAACGGGCCAGGCAGGTGGAACCCGCCGGGATACTGGTCGTCTCCAAGGAGGAAACCATCTCCAATATCCTGCTGCAACCGAATGACATCATCACGATACCAGAAAAGACCAACGTCATCCAGATCAGTGGCGAGGTGATGGTGCCGCAGGCCCTCGTACATGAACCTGGCAATTCCCTGGGAGATTATATCGATCGGGTCGGCGGCTATACCGAGCATGCCGATAAGGGAAAGCACATGATCATCCGACGCAACGGTGAAGTGATCCCGGTCTATGGTTCCAGCAGAAAAGTGGCGGTACTGCCCGGTGATGAAATCATTTCCCTGCCCAAGGTTCCCAGCAAGAATGTAGAGATCATCCGCATGGTCACGGATACCATGTTCAAGGTCGCATCGGCGGCGGCAATTTTTATACGCCTTTAGCCATATTCGGGCCGGGGTGATTTCTTTCAATCACTCCGGCCCATTGATTTCCCTTTTATTTTTCAGAAACCACTGGTAGGTATCCCGGAGACCGTCTTCCAGACCGATACTTGCCTTCCAGCCGAGTGCGGCAATTCTCGACACATCCAACAACTTGCGTGGTGTCCCATCCGGCTTCGTTGTATCAAATACCAGTTTTCCCTCATATTCCGTCACCCTGGCGATAGTCTCCGCCAATTCATGGATCGAGCAGTCCACCCCTGTCCCGACGTTGATATGTGACAACCTGGGTTGGGTGTGTTGCCGGTAAACCGCTTCATCCAGCTCCATAATATGCAC
>MGYR01000102.1:2791-2985 GCA_001801825.1 Gammaproteobacteria bacterium RIFCSPLOWO2_02_FULL_56_15
GCCCGTGCCCCAGATGACGATCTCCGGCGAATGCGCTGACTTCGCCTCATGGAAGCGCCGGATCAGCGCCGGGATCACATGGGAATTTTCCGGATGGAAATTGTCATTGGGTCCGTACAGATTGGTCGGCATCAGGCTCCGGTAGTCGCGGCCGTACTGCCGGTTGTAGCTTTCACAGAGCTTGATACCGGCGA
>MGYR01000102.1:3033-3224 GCA_001801825.1 Gammaproteobacteria bacterium RIFCSPLOWO2_02_FULL_56_15
GCAGACATTCCTCCGCCATGGGCTGCGGCGCATGTTTCGGGTAAATACAGGAAGACCCCAGGAACAGCAGCCGTGGTACTCCGACCTGGTGCGCGCCATGCACCAGGTTGCACTCGATCATCAGGTTCTGGTAGATGAATTCTGCCGGGTAGGTGTTATTGGCATGGATCCCGCCAACCTTGGCCGCGGCC
>MGYR01000102.1:3248-5472 GCA_001801825.1 Gammaproteobacteria bacterium RIFCSPLOWO2_02_FULL_56_15
GCAGCTAAAAACTGCTCCACTTCCGTCTGGCGGGTCAGATCCAGGTCCGCATGATCCCTGGTAATGATGTGTTGATATCCTGAACGCTGTAGTCGCCGGAGGATGGCCGACCCCACCATGCCCCGGTGCCCAGCGATATATATCCGCTTCGCCGGCTCTCTCCCCACTTCAGTTTTCCCTGGGAACGGTGACAGCGAAACCGCTTCTCTGCAGGTGGGCATGTTGCCTCGCCAGATCCAAATCGGCGGCCACCATTTCCCGGATCATCTCTTTAAGGGTGATTTCCGGCTTCCAACCTAGTTTTTCCCTTGCCCTGGAAGCGTCTCCCTGCAATGTATCGACCTCTGCCGGACGGAAGTAGCGTGGATCCACGGCAACGATGGTGTCTCCCTTTTTCACTGTCGGCGCCTTATCGCCGGTGATGTTTTCAACAACGGCTTTTTCCTCGCTACCCTTACCCACAAAACGCAAGGCAATACCGAGTTCGTTTGCCGCCATCCTGATAATATCCCTGACCGAATGCTGCACACCCGTGGCAATGACAAAGTCTTCCGGCTGTTCTTGCTGCAACATCAGCCATTGCATCCTTACATAATCCCGGGCATGACCCCAGTCACGCAATGCATCCAGATTCCCCATATACAGGCATTGTTCCAGACCCTGGGAGATATTGGCGAGACCCCGGGTAATCTTGCGGGAAACAAAAGTCTCACCGCGCCGTGGTGACTCGTGGTTGAACAGGATCCCGTTGCAGGCATACATGCCATAGGCTTCCCGGTAATTCACCGTGATCCAGTAGGCGTAGAGTTTGGCAACGGCATAGGGGCTGCGTGGGTAAAATGGCGTGGTTTCCCGTTGCGGTTGTTCCTGCACCAGTCCATACAACTCGGAGGAAGAGGCCTGGTAAAAGCGTGTTTTCCGCTCCAGTCCCAGCAGCCGGATAGCCTCCAGTAAGCGCAGCGTACCCAAGCCATCGACATCTGCCGTATATTCCGGCGATTCGAAGCTGACAGCGACATGGGATTGTGCACCCAGGTTGTATACCTCATCAGGTTGCACCTGCTGCATAATCCGGGTCAAGTTCGACGCATCGGACAAATCGCCATAGTGAAGAACAAGCTTCGGGTGATTGCTATGAGGATCCTGGTAGATATGGTCAATACGCTGCGTATTGAATTGCGAAGAACGGCGTTTTATGCCGTGTACTTCATAACCCTTATCCAGCAGATACTCCGCGAGGTAGGAACCATCCTGGCCGGTAATCCCGGTAACGAGTGCTTTTTTCATGCATAACTTCCTGATTAAGCCATGACACAATGCGGCCAAAACTCGCCGCGAATTACCTATTTCGAACGATGAACCAGGTCATCCAGCACACGAAGCAAATCACTTCTATTCAGCGCGGATTCAAGTCTTTCAAGCAATGAATGACTATACGACAAATCAAAAGTCTTAAACTGAGCTGTAATAATCGCCAATACATCATCCAGATCCTTTGCACGACCGGAGAGTATCTTCATACGGTTGTATCAACGTCTGCCGTCAACCTCGCTGCACCATGCATGATGGCCGCCTGCGCCCCAAACACATACCATCTGGAAGAAACCTGGTCGAAAACAGTTTTAAGATCGTTGAAGAGAATTGCCAGTGGAGAGCGCATCAACGATCCTGTCTAACAATTGTTTAAACTCGATATGGTAGTCAAGATCCCGACCCCGTTGCGTGTCATCCGGCCAGCCTTGCTGGATACTTTTCATATGCTGCCGCAGCACCATTGAAGCGTTCAGGGTCGCCTGGAATCCAGCACACTGGTACTCGGAAGCCCAGTAACAACGATCCGCCTCGGACAATTCAGTCCAGCAACGATCGGTATATTCCCTGATATCAGCGTTTTTCATACCCCTTGGGTCTGCATTTCAGCATTGCATTTCATAAATTCATACTTGAATTATACCACGTAGCCCTGCCCGCAACCTTGAGTATTCTGTTTATCGCGGCCTGTTTGAAGGGGATTCGGATCCTGACGAATTGGCGCTGTTCCTTCTTCCCTGCTGGATCACAACCTTGTCCTGCTCCATTACCTTACGGAATGAATCCTGGGCTGTAAACTAATCGACGACGTCCACCTTGTAGGGTAGATCGGATTCCGAGAATGCATCAGACAGGGCCGCACTGGTCTCGAGGTCGAGCGGTTTTTCGGTAATGATGGCCAGGTCCAGATCAG
>MGYR01000103.1:0-646 GCA_001801825.1 Gammaproteobacteria bacterium RIFCSPLOWO2_02_FULL_56_15
ATTCAATGAGCAGTAAAGATAAACGGATTCGCTGTTTCTGCGGCTTGCTCCGGCAGCTTCGGGATTGGGATATTTGTCCTCATAAACTCCTATTATTCCTTGAAAAAATGGCAAAATAGGCCCCTTGAATGTTGACAGCCAAGGATCCAATCCGTACCATTGCCCCTCTTTTTTTCTGGCGCCTGAGTACATTCAATGAAAACGTTCACCCTGAGGCCTGCGGATATCCGCCGGGACTGGTACCTGATTGACGCCAGCGGCAAGACCCTGGGCCGGCTGGCATCGGAGATAGCCAGCAGACTCCGTGGGAAACATAAGGCCGAATACACCCCGCACATGGACAATGGAGACTACATCGTGGTCATCAATGCTCGAGAGATACGGGTCTCCGGCCGCAAATCCAGCGACAAGTATTATCACAACCATTCCGGATATCCAGGCGGTTTGAGATCCGTCAGTTTCGAAAAATTGCGTGAAAAAAAACCGGAAAAGATCATTGAGACCGCGGTCAAGGGTATGTTGCCGCGTGGCCCCCTGGGGAGAGACATGTTTCGCAAACTCAGAGTTTACTCCGGCGCCGAGCATCAGCACAGCGCGCAACAACCCAAGCCTCTGGAAATCTAACGAATGAACACACAAACCTACT
>MGYR01000103.1:734-1975 GCA_001801825.1 Gammaproteobacteria bacterium RIFCSPLOWO2_02_FULL_56_15
CGGATGGTGGTGCGCCAGCCTCTGGAATCCGTGTCCATGACGGACCAGTTTGATATTAAGGTCACCGTCTCGGGCGGTGGTATCTCAGGTCAGGCCGGCGCCATCCGACACGGCATTACCCGTGCGCTGATCAAATACGACGAATCTCTGCGCAAAACGCTGCGACAGGCAGGCTTCGTAACCCGGGATTCCCGCGAAGTGGAACGCAAGAAGGTCGGATTGCACAAGGCTCGAAAGCGTCCGCAGTACTCGAAACGATAAAGCTTTCGTCCCAGGTTTCAGGTAGTAACCTTGGAAGATGCATTGTAGTATCTTCGATACTTCTTGCTATTCACTTCTCCATACCCTGGTTACTCCAAGTGGGGGTTCGTCTAATGGTAGGACTACGGACTCTGACTCCGTCAGTGGAGGTTCGAATCCTTCACCCCCAGCCAATATTTTCGAATTCATCGTACCTTGTTATTTGGCTTTAACAGCAATCCCACCAGCATTGTTCGATACTGCCTGGGAGAGTTTCAGTGCCTCTTTTGCAGCAGCGGTTGACTGACTTTACTGTCCTTGCAAACTGCATGGTCAGGGTGTTAAATACTTTTGTTTTCACACAAAAAACTGAATGGAGGTTTAAACAGAGATGAGCACACAGAGTCTGGAGGATTTAATAACAAGCGTAGGGAACCCGGTCGGTCTTTTGCGAAATTCACAGATAGGCGCCTATGTCTACCCGGTAGTCCCCAGTGAATTCTCCAACTGGCGCGATGAACAGCGAGCCTGGAGGGAGACGGCTGTACTATTCGATCAATCACATCATATGGTGGACATCTATATCGAGGGACCGGATGTCATTAAGCTGGTATCGGATACCGCTATCAACAGTTTTGCGAAATTTCCGGTTAACCGCGCCAAGCAGTATGTACCCTGCAGCTACAGCGGTCATGTAATTGGTGATGGGATTCTGTTCCATCTGCGGAAGAACAAACTGCTATTCGTGGGCCGCGCGCCCTCCGCCAACTGGATCCAGTACCAAGCTGAAACCGGTGGTTATGACGTCAAGATAGAAAAGGACGACCGTTCACCGGGTAATCCGAAAGGCAAGGCGGTCAATCGCAAGTGCTACCGTTTCCAGATCCAGGGTCCCAATGCCTGGAAGATCATAGAAAAATTGAATGGCGGGCCGGTACCAGACATCAAATTCTTCAACATGGCTTCCATCAAAATCGGCGGCCGCAAGGTCCGGGCCCTGC
>MGYR01000103.1:2033-2784 GCA_001801825.1 Gammaproteobacteria bacterium RIFCSPLOWO2_02_FULL_56_15
GGAGATCCGGGAGATCATCGTCCAGGCAGGCCGTGAACACGGGATGGTTCAGGTGGGCGCCCGGGCTTATGCCACCAACACACTGGAATCCGGCTGGATACCCTCACCCCTGCCGGCAGTCTATAGCGGTGAGCGGATGAAAGGTTACCGGCAGTGGTTACCGGCCACCAGCTATGAAGCCTCCGGTTCGCTTGGCGGCAGTTTCTACTCCAATAACATCGAGGATTACTACACGACGCCGTACGAACTTGGATACGGGCCATTCGTGAAGTTTGACCATGAATTCATCGGCCGGGATGCCCTGCAGAAGATGGACAAGGATACTCAGCGCCGGAAAGTGACTTTCGCCTGGAACAGCCAGGACGTCATCAAGGCATTCAGCTCCCTTTTCGAGCAAGGCGATATCTACAAGTACTTCGATCTGCCCCTGTCAAATTACGCATCTTCCTCCTACGACAGGATCATGCACAACGGCAAGAGGATCGGCGTATCCATGTTCAGTGGCTACAGCTACAACGAACGATCGATGCTGTCTCTGGGATTCGTCGATCCCCAAATCAAACCTGGAACCGAAGTAATCCTGGTCTGGGGCGAAGAAAACCGGGGTTCGAAGAAAACCACTGTGGAAAGGCATCGGCAGATTGAAATCCGCGCGATTGTCAGCCCGGTCCCTTACTCCAAAGTGGCCCGCGAAACCTATGCGAAAGGCTGGCGTACCGGGAAGGCCTGATTCACGAATACAGCAACTAAA
>MGYR01000103.1:2822-16204 GCA_001801825.1 Gammaproteobacteria bacterium RIFCSPLOWO2_02_FULL_56_15
TTAATCACCGACCGGGGATCTGCTCCAGTTTTGCCTTCAAGGCTGACTTCCCACATCCCGCGTACGGAATTGATCAGAAATATCCGGCTGCTGGCCGGCAGATCCTCCAGCAGGATAATCCGTTCCGAAATTTTTCCCTGGAGTAACAGAGTTTCCCGATAGACGCCCGGCAGGAGACCGCATGCAACCGGTGGCGTATACAAACCCCCATCCAGTTCCACTACGAGATTGGCGATACAGGATTCAGTAAGCTCCCCTTTTTCATTCCAGAGCAGGATATCCTCACAGTCGGTGGCATCAGCCAAGGCGGACTCGTAGGTCCCGCGGTTGGTGGTCTTGTGGTAGAGAAAGGGATTGGTGGAATTCACCGGCCGGGCCGCCAGTTTCATACGGTATTCGGCTGCCAGGCTGCCGGGTGGCGCCGTTTCCAGAGTGACCGAGCCCTGCCGATCCACGAACAATCGGATACGGTGAGCTGTTTGAGGCAACTGAGCGGTGAATGTCTCTATCTGACTGCGCAACGCAGTTTCGTCCAAGGCGATGGAAAAATACCCGGCTGAAGCCTGCAACCTGCGCAAATGTTCTTCCAGCAGGTAACAACCTGTATCCGGTGTCCAGAGCATGGTCTCCAGTAGTGAAAACTCCGGTAATATACGGGTCACGATATGTGCCTTTGCCAGGCATTCCCCATACTCGTCCTCCGTCACCGAGTCCCACACGATTCCCCCTCCGGTACCATATTCCATGACCCCATCACGGTTACTGATGACTACCGTGCGAATCGCCACATTGAACTGAGCCTGCCTGTTCGGCGCCAGGAATCCGATCGTTCCGGTATACAGACCACGAGGAGTGGATTCAACTTCACTGATGATTTCCATGGTGCGCCGTTTCGGCGCCCCGGTGATGGAGGCACATGGGAACAGGGCACCGAAGATCTCACTCAGACTGCGATCCGTAACGCAGCCGACCCTGCTGGTCATTTGCCAGAGGGTCGGGTATTTCTCAATCTCAAACAAGCTCAGTGTGTTGACACTGCCGGTGCGGGCAATGCGTCCCATATCATTGCGGATCATATCCACGATCATCAGATTTTCTGCGCGATTCTTTTCCGACTTTCGCAACCATTCCCCCCTTTCAATATCTTCCCTA
This sequence comes from Gammaproteobacteria bacterium RIFCSPLOWO2_02_FULL_56_15, assembly GCA_001801825.1. Lineage (GTDB taxonomy): Bacteria > Pseudomonadota > Gammaproteobacteria > Eutrophobiales > Eutrophobiaceae > 2-02-FULL-56-15. The sequence goes on from MGYR01000103.1 coordinate 3,975, forward strand.
TAGGATACTCCCCTGGAGACCGTACCTTTCATGGGTCGGGAAAGCAGGTCGTTGCCATCCAGGCGGAAAAAAAGTTCGTGAGAGGCAGAGCAGATACACCATTCCTCGGTACGGATGTATGCGCCGAGTGTCCTGCCTTGGGCAGATATCATCCTGAGGAACCATTGCCACGGGTCCCGGACGGGAGATGCACGCAGGCGGAAGGTATAGTTAACCTGGTAGCTATCACCCTCGTGGATATAGGCTTTGATACGATCGATGGCGGCAGAGTACTCCTCGCCACTGACGCTTGCTTTCCAGTCAATCCCCTGCAACTCCTGGACTTCCGGAGCCGGCAGGGTCACGGGGATTGCAGCCCGATAGAGTCCGAACCAGGCCAGGGGGATTCTGCTCCCCGCAAGGACCACGAATGATGCCTCAAAGATCGGCGCAGACTCGTAGCTGATATAGCCCGCAGCATACAGTTGCTCCCGGTTCACGGCCTCTTCCACTCTATCGAGGATACCGGGCACTTCTTCCGCTGACCTCGCAACCAATATCTGTACCGGCTCCTGAAATAGTAACCATTGCTGCTTCGCCTCAACAGAGATCAGGACAGTATTCAGATCCGGGCATGCTATGGGAGGGGATTCGGGCACTCGGTGTTCCAGCAGATGAATGGTCAGATACGAGGCGTTGTCGTTTCCAGCCAGCATACAGGATCCAGCCGGGAAAGAAAAAAACAGTCCTTAGGGTTCTCGCCAAGACGCCAAGCACGCCAAGGGAGCGGCAGATCATGACAGAGGACGGGATGAGTAAACGGATCGATGCGGCGGCGGCGCCCATGCATCGTGAGCTTGGGCCGGAGCGGCTGGAGACGGTCTAGGCGGTCATTCTGGCCAGTGAGCTTCGCCGCAACGGGTTGCCGAACGAGCGGCAGGTTCCCATTGTCATAGAGGGCCTACGTCTCATCTATTGTTTTCTTGGCGTGCTTGGCGTCTTGGCGAGAACCACAATCGTCCTCCATACACCTGCAAATTCTGCCGAGGAGCCTTATTGTGTTTCAGGTGTTGCCGGTCTCCCGCGACAAGACTGCTTTTTCATGCGCCAGAAGGTATTGCTTGCGCCACACGCCCGCACCGTAACCGGCGAGGCCGCCGTTTTTGCCGATCACACGATGGCAGGGAATGATTATCGCGATGCGGTTCGCGGCATTGGCGCCGGCCACGGCCCTGACCGCCCGCCGGTTGCCAATCATTTCCGCCTGCTCCTGGTAGGAGCGGGTCTCGGCATAGGGTATCTCCAATAAGGCCTGCCATGCACGTTTCTGAAAATCCGTCCCCATGATATGCAGCGGCAGTTCGAACCGGCGGCGCTGTCCGTAAAAGTATTCTTCCAGTTGACGATCAAGACTGCTCAATAATGGATGTGCACCGAAGAGAGTACCTGCCCCGAACTCTCCGCTATTTGACATTGCTTTTTCCACATCACCCTGGACATCCTCCTGGAAGTCGAGGAAACAGATCCCTTCATCCGTACATCCGGCCAGCATAGGCCCGAGCGGGCTCAGCAGTTGCCTGACGGTCACGAGCGTGTGTATCCTGCTGCCCGATGGCGGGAATCCGGTCTGTTTCCGGAAGGCTGCATGGAATCCGCTAAGTGATTCATAGCCGGCATCCATCGCCGGCGTAGTCACCTTGCCCCCTGATTTAATCTTCCGGTAGGCGGCATTGATTCGCCTGGTGCGCAAATAAAACTGAAATGTCATACCATGATATTTTCTGAACCAGCGGCGGAGTCTGACGGGATCGACACCCCGTGCGCGCAGATCAGAATCCCGGAGCTGCTCACCTGCATCATCTTCGATCTCAGCCAGAATTTCCCTGATCCAGACGGGTGGATCGCCATAACGAAGTAATGGCCTGCATTTCCTGCACGGGCGAAAACCCTGTTCCATGGCCTGCCTGATGCTGGTAAAGAAGGTTACATTTTCCCGTTTGGGTTTCCGTGCCGGACAGGCAGGCCGGCAGAAGATCCCCGTGGTCTTGATCCCCGCCCAGAAGATGCCTTCAAAACCCTTGTCTCTTTCCAGCAGTGCGCGGTACCAAACATCATCATGCAATACCGCGTGATTAATGACCTTGTCCGATTCTGCTTTCATGTGTTGCAGCATACTCCGGTAAGGATTTATTGCTTCCGAAAAATGGACAGTGAATTCGAATGGATGCCGTAACCGCCACCAGCCCGAACATCAGACCATTGCGGAATACCCCATGATCTCCAAATATCCTGTGTAATGTTGTGTCGCCGAAGCCATCGAATTGTTCACGTAACCAAGTCAGGATTCTGAGTGTATGGCCAGATTCACCACAGCAGGAAGAGATCGACAAGCTTCAGTATCCTCTCCATGGGTGGTCCGAGAACCAAGCCAAGTACCTGTGTCGCCAGCAGCAGTACCATGATGATCAGTCCAAATTTTTCCAGCCGGTTGTAGCGATAGGCCATGCGCGGTGGGAGAAAAGCGCTAAGCACTCTGCTGCCATCCAGTGGCGGGACCGGGATCAGATTCAGCAACATCAGCAATACATTGATCATGATACCCGCCTGGCACATGGAAAAAAGCTGTGTCGCAACTGTACTGTAATATTCACTCGTCTCGAAGCACAGTTTCGCCAGCAATGTCCAGCCAATAAACATGAGCAGATTGGCGCCAGGACCCGCTGCCGCGACGATCGCCATATCCCGGCGGGGTTGCCGCAGATTACGCCAGTTCACCGGTACCGGCTTCGCCCAGCCGAAAATGAAATCTCCCGCATACAGGAGGAGCAGAGGCACCACTACAGTCCCTAGGGGATCGATGTGCCGGATCGGATTGAGCGTCAGACGTCCCAGCATCCTGGCGGTTTGATCCCCCAGCCTGCTCGCAGTCCAGCCATGGGCCACTTCATGGACAGTGATCGCAAATACGACGGGGACCGCCCAGATAATTATTTTCTCTACGAGTGGGAAATCAGGCATGGGCTCTATACCAAGGATTATCTATTCTTCATCAGCCAGCCAGTTGTAAGGGCCGGGTTCTGCGTAGGATTGAGCCCCCAGGCTGGTGAAATCATAGTACTGTGTGTCTGCGAGATGCGAAGGAACCAGGTTACGGATGGCGGCAAAGATGGTCTCGCTACGGCCGCTGTGTTGCCGGTCCCATTCTCTCAGCATGGCCTTGATCGCCTGGCGCTGAAGATTATCCTGGGAGCCGCAGAGATTACACGGAATGACAGGAAATCCGCGGGACTCTGCATAGGCTTTGATGTCGGTTTCGCGGCAGTAGGCCAGTGGCCTGATCACCACGTTGGCGCCGTCATCACTAAGCAGCTTGGGGGGCATGGCCTTGAGTTTACCGCCATAGAACATGTTCAGGAACAGGGTCTCTATAATGTCATCCCGGTGATGTCCCAGTGCGATACGGTTGTATCCCTGCTGCCTGGCATAACTGTAGAGCGCGCCCCGTCGCAACCGTGAGCAAAGCCCGCACATGGTCTTGCCATCCGGAACCACATTTTTCACCACACTGTAGGTATCCTGCTCCAGAATTTGAAATGGCACATGAATGGATTCCAGGTATTCCGGCAGGATGTGCGACGGGAAACCGGGTTGTTTCTGGTCCAGGTTGACAGCCACCAGTTCGAAATCCACCGGCGCCTTGTGCCGCAGGTTAAGAAGGATGTCTAACATGGTGAAGGAATCCGCGCCACCGGAAAGGCATACCATCACACGATCCCCAGGTCCAATCATGTTGAAATCCTGTATGGCGCGGCCCATTTCCCGGCGCAGCCGGCGTTGCAGCTTGTTGAGGTTATAGATCGCTTTTCGGTGTAATACATCCATAATCGGGGCTCCGGCTCATCACGGGTAGGACTGCCTGCCGGCGCGGGAATACTAACCTAGTTGGCTGCTGGAAAGATAGAAAATCCTGTGTATGAATGGACCATCAGGATTTAAGACTTTGACATAACAATGAGTAACACGACAAACAGAACGACCATGCCCACCGGAATCAGGACGGCTTTCCAATCCCTCTGCTCCGCCTGCCTGCTGCGCTCCAAGGTGGCCTTGATACCCGGCCGACAAAATAACACCAGCGCCAGCGCGGCAATACCCAGCAACACCTGTTCCCAGGTCGATATCATTACGTGATCTGTTCCATTAAAAAAATCCCCACGCAGAGGTGGGGATTTCTACTCATAGCCCGAGTATGAAGGTCAATCAGCTTTTTACCTGGACGGCCACAGCATGATAGCCCTTGGGTCCCTGCTCTGCCTCATAGCTGACACTCTGGCCTTCATTCAGCGTCTTGTAGCCTTCACTCTTGATCGCTGAATAATGGACAAAGATGTCATCCCCTCCCCCTTCCGGTTCAATAAAACCAAAACCTTTCGCATTATTAAACCATTTTACGATACCATCAGTCATTACTATCCCCCCAATGAAATATAATGAACATAAAACTTGCAGCCGAGGAACAAGAGGCAGGTACAGAGATCTTATACTACCAATACCACTCTACTGCATGTAGAGGCTAGCATAGTCCATAAAATCAATTCATGCCAAGTACCCGGTAAAAAATGCTGTCCGGTTCGGCGATAGGGTTACAGTGTTCTGATAGGAAGAAGGATCCGGAAACTGCCTTCAGTCTGCATCGCTGACAACCGCATCACCCGGGAGGCGACGCTCCACCACGATGGAATCCCGAAAAAAACTGGGATGCAAAGGTGCGTACACCTTCACTGCCGCCTTCTCACCACCTCTTCCATCCTGATAAATGATGACATCATCGTCGGGAAGCACCCGGTTTTTGAAGACCTTCTTACCATCTGCGTAGACCACCAGTCTTTCGGGAGACTTTTGCTGATCGGACGAGCGCACCATGATTTCCCTGGTACAGGCAGTGAGCAACAGGAACACGGCCGCTAAGGTAATGCAGGATTGCTTGGTCAGGGACATAATATAACCTTCTTTATAAAGAATACTTTGTAAGTATAAGATAATTAATAATATAATTCAAATATTAATTTATGAGACCACACGCGGTTCGCAGCATCTCACCATCTGACAATATGCATGGCTGGTAAATTCCTTGGAAAGAGTGATATCCAGCACAGATCCGGTGAATCCTTGTTCGCACATCAGTTCCCGTTCTGTACCCCCACTTCGAGTCCGATACGATCCCGCACTTCCTCCCACAGCTTCTCGAAGGCCATGACGGCCATACTCTGGATCCCGTAACTGCCCAAGGGTGCGCGACGCACTCCCATCCATTCGATCTGGCTGGCGCTGGGAATAATGGTCTGCAGGAAGCGATGCCCCTGCCCGGAGAGAGTATTGATGGTTTCACGGTGCAGCCGTTTACGGTGATCCAGCATGGAAAAAAAAGGCAGCAGGGCCGGGCTTTTGCTATCGGCCTGTGCCAGATACTGCTTGAGCTGATGGAGTGTTCGGACCGAGAGCGTGGTCGGTATCACCGGCACCAGTAGTGCATCAACTGCGTAGAAGATATTCTCCGACGCCAGGGATATACCAGGGGCGCAGTCCAGCAGCACCAGATCATATTCAGAATCAAAAGGCCTGATCAGCTTCCAGAACTGCTTCAATGGTTTGTTGTGTCCGCTAAGCCGCAGATCAAGATAGCGTAACGACGGATCCGCAGGCACCAGATCGAGTCCCGGATAATCCGTCGCCTTGATGGCGGCGCTCAATGGCCGTGTTCTGCCGAAGATCCCTTTGAGTCCCCCCTTGATCCCCGGCTGTATGCGGAAATAGAAGCTCGCTGCGCCTTGCGGATCCAGATCCCAAAGCAAGGTGCGGTAACCATCCCTGGCAGCGAGATAAGCCAGATTGACAATACAGGTGGTTTTACCCACGCCGCCCTTGATGTTGTAGCTGGCCAGTATCTTCACAGGGCTTATTCCCGCACCATCACTCAGCCACGCGATAGTTGTCTGTAGCGCTGTCGGACATCCGCTGCGCTGAATTGCCTGAATTCCTTACCGAACCGTCGACGGGCCTTCCTATTCCCCTCATCCAGGTAGGCGATGAGCAGATCCAGGGCTGTGGCAGTAGCTTCAGATACACCGGTTTGCGAAAGCAGCACCAGCCGGATTTCTTCGAGTCTACGCTTCTGTACCTGGTGATCCTGAAGTTGTCCCAGTTTCTCCTGCAAGGACTTTTGTCCCCTGATCAGAGGGCGCAATTTTTGCGGTGGCAGCAGATAGTGGAAACTGTCGGTAAGGTAGCGCAGTTTTTTTACCGTCTTGCGTAATCTGTGCAAGCCGGCAGTATCCCTGTCCACATCGATACGCTGACCCTGCCTGCGGGCCTTGCGAAAGGTCCGCCAGATACGATGCCTGGCGAATTCGGTGATGGTCTGCCGCGCATGCGGCAACGTGGTGCTTGCCGAGCCAGACTGCATCAGGAGCAGATTCCAGTCTCGACAGAGATTACGGTAACGGACGGAATCCAGGACGCGACGCATTCTGCCGTATTCCAGATTACGCCGGCTCATGAGGTATGCCTGTATAGGTGCCAGGCCATCATGCAGCGCCGAGGGCAGGATGGCTCGGTAATGTTCCACTGCCTGCAGGTGTACATCCATATCCCTGGCAACCCCGCTGGATTGACCCAGCCAGGCGAAATCTCTTTTAAAACGGGACAGCCGCCGGGAGGGGATGACGCCCTTAGATTGCCCCAGAAAGGCCCGGGTCCTCCTCACGGCGACCCGGAATTCATGGAGAAACTCGGAATCGATATCCTGCCGGATCCCTGCCTCTTGCAATTGCATTCTTTCGAGATGCAACCGTTGGATCTTCCTGATTGCGGTATCGGTACGCTCATCGGGAGGGGTTATCACCGGCACCAGTCTATTGTTATCGGGAGTGATCCCACAGGCGGCCAGATAGTCAAGCAAGGGATCCCTGGTGACAGGATTCAGGAACCCGGCGGAGAGCAATCTCGTCCGTACCGCATCCGCAATTTCCTCATACCCTTTCATCGGCATCAGTCTGACGCGCCAGTCAGACCTGCAGGGAATAGCTGCGTTTCCAGGTTGTCGTTCGCAGATCTGGCTCTCATCCTTTTCAAACTGAAGTGTCAGCAGGTTCTTGCCCTCATCATCCAGTAATTGCAGGTGTCTGCGTCGGCAGCGAAGGCTGACCAGCGGTAACAGCGCTCGCACACCGATCACCTCTGCGAGCCTGTTCCTGACCGCCGGATTGCCGATATCCGCAGCGAAGCGTGGCCGGTCCAGCAGCAGGCATCCGTCCTGCGGGCTGGTTTCACCATAGGCTCGCCATTCCAGGCGCCAGCCTTTATTGTTGTGAACTGTTTCGAGCAAGGTCCCGGCGTTGAACAGCCGCCAGTCGAAGGTATCCATGTAGGTGCATTCTTCAAGGATCTCGGACTGGCCGCGAAGCCTCCAGTCTTCGCGTAATCCTGCCGCCAGCCGCCGGTATGATATCCTCCCGGAAAGAATGAAAATATTAGGATTCACCTGATCTGATAATCCTTATTATGTAGTTCAATGTGGAAATCCAGAGATATTTGTTACCATGGCCCTGAACTCAGGGGGGAGAATGAATAATAACACAACCGCCTATCCCAACCCGGCCTATGCCTGGTACGTAGTCACCGTCCTGTTTATCGCGTATACGGTTTCCTATATTGATCGGCAGATCATGTCCCTGCTGATAGAACCTATCAAACAGGACCTGCAAATCTCCGATACCCAGGTCAGCCTGCTGCAGGGCTTTGCCTTCACCATCTTCTATACTATCGCCGGCATCCCTCTCGGGCGCCTGGCGGATCAGAAAAACCGCCGGGCGATCATCTCCGCCGGGATCCTGGTCTGGTGTTTCATGACCGCCGCATGCGGGCTCGCAAAAAACTTCAGCACCCTGTTCCTGGCGCGCATCGGTGTCGGTGTCGGCGAGGCCTGCCTCTCGCCCGCGGCCTATTCCATCATCGCGGATTACTTTCCCAAGGAAAAACGCGGCATGCCTATCAGTCTCTATTCCATGGGCATATTTTTCGGCGCCGGTCTGTCCTTCATCATCAGTGGTTATGTCATCCAGGAGGTCTCCCAGGCACGGGAGATCATTCTGCCGTTGATCGGCATCGTCAGGCCCTGGCAACTGAGTTTTTTCATTGTCGGCCTGCCTGGCCTGCTGGTAGTGGCGCTGATGTATACGGTCCGCGAACCCAAGCGCCGTGACCTGCTATCCACTGGAATGGCTAATAACAGCACACAACAACATCTAAGTATCTCTGAGACCTTCGGTTTCCTGCTCGCCCATTACCAGGCTTATGGGGCGGTGTTTCTAGGGTTCGCCTTCAAAGCAACCCTCTCCTATGGGTATTTTGCCTGGATCCCCAGCATGTTTGTGCGTACCTATGGCTGGGAAGTGAGTCGTATCGGATATTTTTTCGGGCTGATCGTCGGCATCCTGGGAACCTCGGGGATCCTCCTTGGCGGCATATTGGCGGACCGGGGCATCCGCCGCGGCATCCACGACGCCCACATGCGGGTTTCCATCTACGGCGCCGCCTGCATCCTGGTTTTCGGCATCACCTCCATGTGCATGCCCACCCCGGAGCTGGCCCTGCTGTTCCTCTGTCCTACAGCGCTCTGTCTGGGGATACCGGTGGGGCTGGCGGCCGCTGCGGTGAATTACATCACCCCGAACCAGTTACGGGGCCAGGCCATCGCCGTCTATATCTTCTTCGCCGCGTTGATCGGGATGACCTGCGGACCGACGGTCATCGCCCTCTTCACCGATTACGTCTACCGTGATCCCCTGGCGCTGCGCTGGTCCATCATCTCCTTCACCGTACTCTTCGCGGTGCTTGCAATTATCGTTTTCGGGCTTGGCCTGAAACCCTATCGTGAAAGCGCAACCATCCTCATTGCCAACGGGAGATAACGAAACCGACCGCAGGATTTGTTGTGGCGGGAGGGATAACTCTTATTTAGAATGCGTTTAAACCTTCAGGAGAGCGATCATGATCATCGACTGCCATGCACATGTCAGCGCCCCCACCGAACTCTGGGCTTACAAAGCCAACCTGCTGGCGGCCCGTGGTTCCCATGGCCGGGGCGGAGTGCAGGTCTCGGACGATGAGATCCGTGCAGCCGCCAATGAAAAGGGGCCCTGGCCCTACGGTCACCTCGATTACCTGAAGCACATACACACCGACCTGCAGTTGATCTCCCCCCGACCCTTTCAGATGATGAACTCGGAGACACCCACACGGATCGTGGAATGGTTTACCGAGGAAACCAATAACATCATCTATCGCCAGACCCAGATCTTTCCCGATACCTTTATCGGCGTGGGTGGCTTACCGCAGCCGGCCGGTCTCCCGGTGGAGACCTCGATCCCGGAACTGGAGCGCTGTATCAATGAACTCGGATTCAAGGGTGTCCTGATCAATCCAGACCCTTATGAGAACCGCGGGACCAAGGCGCCACCCATGGGGGATCGCTACTGGTATCCACTGTATGAAAAACTCTGTGAACTGGATGTGGTCGGACATATCCACAGCACCGGTTCACTGTGTCCCCGAGAGAGCTATTCCCTCCACTTCATCGTCGAGGAGACCATCGCCGTCATCGGGTTGCTGAATTCAAATGTATTCCGCGATTTTCCGGATCTGAAGATCCTGGTCAGTCACGGGGGTGGAGCCGTACCCTACCAGGCGGGAAGATTCGAGGCCCAGAGCCTGCGGGTGAAGGGTGGTCCACGCTTCACCGATACCATGCGCAAGCTCTACTACGATACGGTGCTCTACACCAGGGAAGCCCTGGAGCTGTTGATCAAGACGGTGGGAGTGGATCATTGCCTTTTCGGGGCGGAGTGCCCGGGTGTGGGCTCGGTGATCGATCCGGACACCGGCAGGACGATGGATGATGTTGCCCCGAATATCCACTCACTCGAATGGCTTACGGCTGAGGAAAAGAGCAGGATATTCTCAGAGAATACCCGCAAGCTGTTCAAATTGTAGTGTTGATTTCTTGACAGGCGGAGAACCAAAATGGCTGAAATAGTACTCGGTATGTGGACCTCTCATGGGCCTACTCTCTCAACCACACCGGAACAGTGGACCCTGCGACTGCCGGCGGATCGGGAGAAGACCGATCACCCCTTCCGCGGCTCCACGTACAGTTTCGATGAATTGGTTGAACTGAGGAAAGGGGAAAACCTGGCGACGCAGGTCAGCCTGTCCGAGCGCCAGAGCCGACACGCCCGCTGCCAGGCGGCGATCGCCAGGATGGCGCAGAAATGGGCGGAACTCAGGCCGGATGTTGCGGTTATCCTCGGTAATGATCAACGCGAACTGTTCCTGGACGACCTGATTCCCTCCATTGATGTATTCTGGGGGGAAACCATCTGGGACCAGCCGGCCACCCCGGAGCAGGCGCGCCGCTATCCGCCGGGCATCCATGAAGCGGAATGGGGACACAGTCCGCCCGAGTACCGGGAATATCCCGGCGCTCCGGAACTGGGTCGCCGGATCATTGAAACCGCCGTGACCAATGGATTCGACGTAGCCCAGTCACGCATGTTGCCGGTACACCCGGGTCACTGGTATAGCGGGATCGGACATGCCTTCGGTTTCATCTACCGCATGATCATGCAGGACCAGGTCGTGCCCAACGTCCCGATCATCCAGAATACCTTCTTTCCGCCCAATCAACCGCCTGCCAGGCGCTGCTTCGAATTCGGTAAGACTGTCGCAGAGGCGATACGGGAATGGGATACCGACAAGCGCGTAGCGATTTTCGGATCCGGGGGTATGAGCCACTTCGTCATCGACGAGGAACTGGATTGGGCCTTTTTCAAGGCGCTCAATCATCGGGACGAGAAGGCACTCACCAGCATGGCCGAGGCAGATCTGCAATCGGGCACCTCTGAATTGAAGAACTGGATTACGGCCGCCGGAGCGCTGTTTGAAACCGGGCTGGAAGGCGGAATGGTGGACTATGTTCCCTGCTACCGTTCCGAGGCTGGCACCGGTACCGCCAACGGCTGGGTGTACTGGGAGTAAGCAGCCGCATGGGCGTACCCGATACCCTGGTAGAACGCCTGCGCAGGCTTGATTCCTGCGCCGTCTCAGATGCCCTGGACAGCCTGGGACAACCAGGTTGTGTCAGCGGAATCATCCAGCTCACCGGGACCCGGAGGATTGCCGGACGTGCGGTGACCGTGAAGATTGGAACCAGTAAACCGGCAGGTGGGACCACCCGGCACCTCTCCACCGGCGCTATCGAGGCGGCGCATCGGGGTGATGTGATCGTCATAGAACAACGCACAGGCATCGAGGCAGCCGGTTGGGGCGGTGTCCTCTCCAATGCAGCCAAATACCGGGAGGTCTCCGGCGTGGTGGTGGATGGACCGGCCCGGGATATCAATGAAAGCCGGGCACTCGACTTCCCGGTATTTGCCCGATCGGCCACTGCCCTGACCGCCCGCGGGCGGACCTATGAGGAGGATTTCAACTGTCCGGTATGCATCGGCGCCCTGACCGTGCATCCCGGTGATCTCGTGATCGCCGATGCCAGCGCCGTGGTGTTCATTCCCGCAGCGAACGCCGAGCAGGTGATTACCATCGCGGAACGCATCACCGCGCGAGAGGCCCTGATGACCCGGGACATCCACCAGGGCAAACCCGCGAGCCGGGTCATGGGGACCGACTACGAGACCATGCTGGACGCACCAACGGGGTCAGACCCGCACTTAGGGTCTGACCCAGTTCGCTAGCGCTAACTTCGCACCAGCTTTTCTTGGCGTGCTTGGCGGCTTGGCGAGAGTCCTCCCGCTAGCGGGGTCAGGCCCTAACTTCGCACCAGCGGGGTCAGACCCAAACAGCAAGTTTGACAACTTGCAACCCTTCAGCTACTACCCCAAACCTCTTCCGCAACCTCGACGATATGGGCCAGTTTGGCGAACTGCTGATCGATATCCATGGTGTTACCGCCGATGCCGCTGGAAAAGCCGCACTGTGGGCTCAGTGCTAATTGTTCCAGGGGAATGTGACGGCTGGCCTCCTCGATCCTGCGCTTGAGTTCATCCTTGTTTTCCAGCGCCGCCTTTTTCGTTGTCACCAGACCCAGCACCACCATCTTGTGTTTCGGCACCAGCCGCAGGGGCTCGAAGCCCCCGGCCCTGGCGGAATCATATTCCAGAAAATAGCCATCCACGTTG
>MGYR01000104.1:0-4268 GCA_001801825.1 Gammaproteobacteria bacterium RIFCSPLOWO2_02_FULL_56_15
TACGTCATTGGCGTATTATATTATGGTCATCATCGAAACTACTGTCTTCACTCGGTTGATTCAGGAACAGATGGATGATGACAATTATCGCGAATTGCAGGCGGCCCTGGTTCAAAATCCGGAGTCGGGCAAAGTGATCTCCGGCTCTGGCGGTTTACGAAAAGTCCGCTGGAAGGTGGAAGGCCGAGGAAAACGTGGCGGTATCCGCATCATCTATTACTGGAAAAAATTCAATGACCAGTTGTGGATGCTCTATTGCTATGCCAAGGCAGACAAAGAGGATTTGACGAAAGCACAGTTGAAGACCTTACGCCATGTTGTGGAGAGGTGGGAATATGAATAATGAAATGTTTACTGAACTGTTAAAAAGTATCCAAGAAATGGATCGGATAGCCAAGGGCAACAAAAAAGCATCTCGCCGATTCACCCTGAAGGAGCCGGAAGTAAAAACAATCCGGGAACAGACCGGGTTGTCCCAGATCCACTTTGCCCGCTTAATCGGCGTAAGCAAACGGACATTGGAAAACTGGGAACAAGGCAGAAGGCATCCCAGCGGTCCTGCCCGAGCATTATTGAAGATTGTTAAAGCCAATCCGAAACAGGCAGTAGAGGCATTACACAATTAGCGTTCCAAATCACCCGCAAGTCAGGTCCGCTAAGGGGTAGAGGTGCAAAGATTACCGCGGATGGGGGGGGGTAACAACCCTTTATGCCAAAACAGTTCGTCGAAGAGCACCACTGGAGTGGTTTCCGACAACCGGTTCAGATCTAGCTGTTCAACCAGGTTTGCCGGTCCTGCCAGGATCCATTCGCGATCATCGAGCTTGTCCCAGTTGATATATGCATCAGCGTGATTTCGACAGGTGGTGGTCTTGCCGACCTGTCTTGGACCGCTGACAAATGCCATTTGCCGGTATTTCGTCAAATGTTCTGCCAGCAGGCCATGATGCTGAAGAGCCTGACCGCGACTCTCGGGGATATCGCCTTCGTGGTGCCGAACGCCTATGGTATCCAGGAGGGCTCATACATGATGGTTGGGGCACTGCTGGGCATGAGTCCGGACCTGTCGCTCGCCGTCTCTCGCGCGATCCGGATCCGGGAGGTCATCATCGATGTTCCAGGATTGCTGGCGTGGCAGTTCATCGAGAGTCATAACCTGATTCGCCGCCGAGCCGGAAAAGAACCCGCCTGAGTACCTGCCTGCGAACCAGGGGGTCGGGAGGCGGGGTCGTAGGCTGATATCCAGACCCAAGCCTCCTCATTGCCATACTTCCTATCAAACACCGAGACATCAATAAAGTTTGACGCTTTCTACGTATAAGGCGCAGAAAAATAACTTGTTTATTGTTGGCAAATATGACAACTTAAACAAATAGGAAGATCATGATCATAAAAACAACACGTTCCGTCTCGTGGATCAGGGCAGCTCGCAAGGATTTCGAGGCATTTCCGCCGGCGGTACAGATTGAAGGGTTGCGCGCGCTGACGGTGGCGGCCGAAGGCGGCAAGTCAGATAACGTGAAGCCCCTGCAGGGATTCACCGACGGCGTGTTTGAGATTGTTTTACGGCATCGCGGCAATGCGTTCCGCGTCGTCTATGCCGTGCAGATTGGCGCAGATATCTGGGTGCTCCACGCCTTTCAGAAAAAATCCACTCAAGGGATCAAGACGCCGAAGCGCGAGATTGATCTCGTGCATGATCGGTTGAAGCGACTAAAAGAGGTATTACTATGACAGCGAAAGCAATTGAAGTCGTCCGGGGAAGTGGCAACGTTTTCGCGGACTTTGGCTATCCGAACGCGGCGGGCGAGCAGTTGAAAGCGCTGCTTGCGGCGCAAATCATCAACGTGCTCGATCGCGACGCGATCACCGTGCGCCAAGCTGGAGAACATACCGGCATTGCCGCGGCTGATTTTTCACGTATCCGCCAAGTGAAGCTTGACCGCTTCACGATTGATCGGCTGATAACCGTCCTGGAACGCCTTGATCAACGAGTCGAAGTGAAATTAAAGGTAAGACCGATCACCCGCACGGCACAGCCCATTATGGCTTAACGCGATATATACATCGCTCTGATTGTCGTGGGCAACGTCTTGATTTTTCTTGGGCCGCGATCGTCGAAGCGATTCATCACTGACCTTGTCCCATAAATCATATGCCAGAAAATTCTAAAAATACCCCATTTTTACTTTACCATTACACAACAAAAAATATTTTAATAGAGTACATATTTGAAGATTATTCTCTAAAGATAGGTTCATTTAAAAATACAAACGATCCGAAAGAAAATAAATTTTCAAGCCTGTGCATGCCGATAGGTCATCATAATTTCGTGAAGGCACAGAATATTTTTGAGCATATACGATTTAATGAATGGAATGTCTTATGCTTAACAATGGATTATGAGAGTAAAGATACTGCCAAAATAGATAACCATTTAAAAGATAAGTTTGATTCATTTAATCGCGGTTCCGCTCATGCAAGAATGTGGTCGCACTATGCAGAAAATCATACTGGAGTATGTTTGGTTTTAGATGGTAATGCCTTGTTTGAAGGTGTGAATAAATGCCTGTCGCCAGGTGAAGAAGTATATTGTGGCCCTATTAATTACGAGAATGTGTCATCCAGAGATTTTAAAGCATATGAATTAGTTACAACAGAAGCAGAATTGGAAAGTATTACTGAAGAGAACCTGCAGGAATTAATTAGAAATCATGTAAGGAGATTTTATGATCAGCTTTTCTTAACGAAATTTCTTGATTGGAGTTCTGAAAATGAGTATAGATTTTTAATTAATAATATTAGACCTGGCAATAAATACCTTAGCCTCGAAGGCGCATTAAAAAAAGTGATATTAGGAAGTGATTTTCATCCTAATTATTTTCCAAGTGTTACAAGTGTATGTGAAAGAAAAAATATTCCTGTTTATAAAGTTGATTGGCAAAATAGATGGGCTAGGTATTACCCAATTAAATCGAGACTGTAAATCAAATTGTGTAACTGCTCATAGAGACTTACTCTTAATGAACGAGGAGAAGCACTATGAGCAAAACGAGAAGCAACCAAGAGTTGCAATAACTTGCGGCATCCATAGCCAGTCAAATCAAAACTGAAAACGACCTGGGTGACCAGGCCGCCTTAAAGGTCGTCTATCTAGCGATTGAGGCCGCAGCGAAGAAGTGGACCATGCCAATACGACATTGGCATGCAGCGTTGAATAGTTTTATGATCGAGTTCCCGGACAGAATGCCGGAACAGGTATGATGGGCAGTTACACAGAATTATTTACAGGCTCTATTTACAGGCTCCTCTATTGATGCGCCTCCATCCATTCCTTGGCTAATCGCTGTGCCTCTGCGATTTGCTCCGATGTCATTTCCTTCCCAATAATATCTCTCTTCTTTCTGGCATCCTCATGTCCATTGGTGGCTGCAAGATTCCACCATTTATGTGCTTGCACATAATCTTGAAGCACACCTTCACCTTTGTAATGCATCACCCCCAGATTGTTCTGGGCCGCTGCATACCCCTGCTCGGCGGCCTTGGTGTACCACACCACCGCTTGCTGGTCATCCTGAGGGACGCCTCTCCCTTCGTCAAACATCACCCCCAGATTGAACTGAGCCGCTGCAACTCCCTGCTCGGCAGCCTTGGTGTACCACACCACCTCTTGCTGGTCGTCCTGAGTGACACCTTCTCCCTTGGCATACATCAGTCCAAGATTGTACTGTGCCTCTGCAAACCCCTGCTCGGCAGCCTTCTGTAACCACATCACCGCTTGCTTGTAGTCCTGGGTGACGCCTTCCCCCTTGGCATACATCACCCCCAGATTGCTCTGGGCCGCTGCATACCCCTGCTCGGCGGCCTTGGTGTACCACACCACTGCTTGCTGGTCATACTGTGGGACGCCTTCGGCTATAGCATACATCACCCCAAGATTGTGTTGTGCCTCTTCATCACCCGCTTCCGCCTTGGCGGTTAGATCGGAGATTTCATCTGCCATGCCAATGGAGCTACAACCAAGCACATAGAGCAGCACAATTGAATATAGAAAACGCATGATCCCCCCTTTCTTATTCTGATTATAACCGATTATAGGGCAATTTATGGAGATGCCCTTATAAGCATTTGTACGCCTTTGCTTGCTTCAATAATAGGGTTGCCAAGGCCGAGTTATTGAATAACAAACTGCTTTCCCATCATCATCATTATTAAATATGTCGGTGTACCCGTTATTCACCGAGCAGCTTGTTTGGAGCCTTACGCCG
>MGYR01000104.1:4276-5006 GCA_001801825.1 Gammaproteobacteria bacterium RIFCSPLOWO2_02_FULL_56_15
CCTGCAACAAGTCCCTGACCAGGGCCGTCTTTGCCAGCCCAGTTTCCAGGCGGAGGCCAACGACTTTCTTTCCCCACCATAATTTTTTACAGCATCCGGGATGCGTAGCCAGGTATGTTTCACGCGTTTCTTCATCCACAAATACGTTGAGCAGATCCTGCTTCTCGTCCATGGTGGCAAAAATTTTTCCTGCCACGCGAAATGAGCAGAGATGGAAGTGAGGTTGCTCAGTTACCCCCGCCAGGGAAAGTGCGTATTTTCTCACTGCCGCGTGTTTCATCAGGCTTTCAGATCCCGAAAGGCAATAAGGACTATTCCGCGTTCCTGCACCAGCTTTGTGGCATCCGGATGGATCAAGGCCGCGTGTTCCTCCGTATAACGATAGCCAGCAGGTGTTCCAGATCGCTGTTGCGGATGTACCAGAAGGGCCGGGTGAAAAAAGATTTCCGTTACCCCATCCGGCAGTCGCCGTAGGATCTCGAGGAATTCGCGAGTATCCATTTTCCCGCTCTCACTCATACCGAAGATAGTTTCGTTGCACACCAGTCCTGCCCGCCGGATGCGCCAGCGCATCAGTGCGAGCCAGGGAGCCAGGAAGAATCGCGACCAGTTGAAGCGCCCCCGGTGGAACAAAGGTTCCCGTGGCAGGCGCACCGCCCGCAGGCCGAATTCCTTACCGATTCTGATCAACAGACCCAGCACAGTAGGATGGAGATGCATGTGGTGGTGG
>MGYR01000104.1:5100-6743 GCA_001801825.1 Gammaproteobacteria bacterium RIFCSPLOWO2_02_FULL_56_15
AAAAATAACGAAACCCGGCGCAGGCCAGACAGGTACTGAATAGCCCGTCTCGTCCGAGCAAGGCTGGAATTTCACTGGATGGAGAGACCGGCCGGCCATCCACCACTACGAGGTGCAAACCGACTGCGAGTTTTGGTAAGCGCCTGGCGCGTTCCACAGCGTCCCCGGCGGCTGGTTCCGCCACCATGAGGCTGGCGGTGGTCAGAATGCCGTCCCGGTGCGCGGACTCGACCGCCTCGTTGACCGCTACGGACAGACCATAATCATCCGCGGTAACGATCAGTTGCTTCAGGCCGCGTTCTCCCGCCCCCACAGAAACTTGAAGAATTCCACGCCTTCCCGCAACTGGCGTTTCATGACCGAGGGACTTTTCAGCATATCGAAGGTGAGGGCGGCCATCTTGCTCGGCCGGAAATAGAAGCGTTTATAGAACGAATCCACGGCTTCGAAGATCTCCGTGCTGGAGAGGTGGGGATAACTCACCACCGCATGCTGGGTGCCATGATCGGAGAGCAGTTCCGTGCCTTCGCGCTGCAGCCAGTTGTTCTCCTTCATCTGCTGGTAGAGGAAGGTTCCGGGATAAGTGGCGGGCAGGGATACCTGGATGGTCTTCGGGTTGATCTCAATGGCGTATTGCAGGGTTTCCTCGATGGTCTCTTTCGTCTCTCCGGGCAGACCGAGAATAAAGCAGCCATGAATCAGGATCCCCAGCTCATGGCAGTCCCGGGTGAATTCCCGGGCCTTGTCCAACCGGATACCCTTCTTGATATTGATCAGGACCTGTTTGTTGCCCGATTCGAAACCTACCAACAGCAGCCGCAGGCCGTTGGCCTTCAGGATCTCCAGGGTCTTGCGCGGGACATTGGCCTTGGCGTTGCAGGACCAAGTGATCCCCAGCTTGCCCAGCTCCACCGCCAGGGCTTCCACCTGCGGGATGTTGTCGGTCAGGGTGTCATCGTCGAAGAAGAATTCCTTGACCTCGGGAAAATTGTCTCGCGCCCATTTCATCTCCGCGGCGATGTTTGCCACCGAGCGCACCCGGTAGTTGTGACCGGAGATGGTCTGCGGCCACAGGCAAAAGGTGCAGCGGGATTTGCAACCCCGGCCGGTATACAGGGAAAGGTAAGGGTGCAGCATGTAACCGTTGTAATAATCCTTGATCTGCAAATCACGCCGGTACACCGGGGTGACCCAGGAGAGTTGATCCATATCCTCGATCAGTGCACGGTCCCGCGTATGCACCGCTTGACCGTCCACTTTGTAGGTCAGGCCTTCAATCTCCGCGAACGGCCGGCCTTCCGCCACCTCGCGGATGGTGAAATCAAATTCCTTGCGGGCGACAAAATCGATCGCCGGAGAGGCCAGCACGGATCGCTCCGGGTCATTGGCCACATGGGCGCCGCAGATCCCGATGGTAAGCCCCGGATTCTCCGCCTTGAAGGCCTCCGCCACCCGGACATCATTGCTAAAGGTCGGGGTGCTGGTATAGAGCACCAGCAACTCGTAGTCCTTGGCCAACGGCAGCAGATCCGCCAGCTTGAGGCCGCGCGGTGGTGCATCAATCAACTTGCTGCCTTCGACCAGGGCGGCCAATTGTGCCAGCCAGGTGGGGTACCAGAAAGACCTCACTTCACGCTTGCACT
>MGYR01000105.1:0-5305 GCA_001801825.1 Gammaproteobacteria bacterium RIFCSPLOWO2_02_FULL_56_15
AAACGTACAAAATTACCCATATCCAGGCGCTGACCTGTGAGCTGATTATGGGCATGAAATTGACTTATCAATTGGTAACGGTGAGGAATCCTGTATGGAACAACGCACTTTAGCAGGTGGGACGACGGAGCCGGATTCCAGCGGCTATATCATGGGCGAGCATAGTATGAAAAGCTGGGATGGCACGGAAATATTCTATCGTTCCTGGCAGCGTGGCTTGGCAAAAGGCCAGGCAGTCATATTGTTTCATGGCGGTCATGAACATTCCGGCCGTTTTCAGGATTTGATAGAGCGTCTCGATCTCAGGCAGGTATCTTTTTTTGCCTGGGATGCCCGTGGGCATGGCCGCTCAGCAGGCAAGCGAGGGTATGCAAGGCATTTCCATGATTTTATCAGGGATGCTGACGGTTTTATTCAACATGTTTCCACTCGCTACAAAATCCCGATCGAGAATATGGCGTTCCTGGGGCACAGTGTCGGCAGTGTAATTATAGCGACCTGGCTGCATGATTATGCCAGGCAGATTCGAGGCGCCATACTCAGTTCGCCGGCCTTTCAGGTAAAACTTTATGTGCCGTTTGCGCTGCCATTACTGAGGGTTTGGCAACGCCTGCAGCCGGATTCTTTTGTCAGCAGTTACGTCAAGCCCGGATTTCTGACTCACGATAAGGAAGAAGCTGACTCCCGCAGGAGTGATCCCTTAATCTCTCCAAGAATTTCTGTCAGGGTACTGACCAGTCTGTTTGATACGGCGAATCGGGTTATCAATGGCGCACACTCGATTACGGCTCCGGTTTTATGTTTCTCGGCAGGGTCGGACTGGGTTGTACAGCGTAAGGCGCAGGAAATATTCTTTAACCGGCTGGGTTCTCAAGCAAAGGCATTCCAGGTATATCCGGGATTTTTTCATGAGGTATTACATGAAAAAAACAGACATCTGCCAATCCTGCAGGCGAAGCAATTTATCGAGACAGTTTTTTCCATAGCGCATGAAAACCCACCGATTACACCCGTTATTGACGGGAACGAGGAGTTGTATGCCAACCTGTCCCGGCCTCTTTCGTGGTTTAATCCGGAAAAATACAAATATGGAATAGTAAAAGTTGCCCTCCGGTCCCTGGGCTGTCTGAGTGAGGGGATTCGCAAGGCATGGGCGGCAGGGTTTGATGCCGGGCAGACACTGGATTACGTCTATGAAAACAAGGCACGAGGCTGGTCATTTGTCGGTCGCGCGATCGATCGATTGTATCTGAATACTCCGGGATGGCGACTGATACGGCAACGGAATACCCATCTGCAAACATTATTGCATACTGCGATAAACAAAATCAGGCAGGACGGTCGATCTACGCATATCGTGGATCTCGCCTGCGGTCAGGGGAACTATATTCTGAAGGTGCTGGAAAATATCCGGGACCCGCAAGTGACTGCTGTTTGCCGTGATATTGAAGCAGCAGAGCTGAATAAAGGCAACCTTACAGCACAGCTCAGAGGAATAAGAAATATCAGTTTTGAAAAGGGCGATGCATTTAACGCCGCAATGATCACTGCCTTGAAGCCCAGCCCTGATATCGTCATTGCTTCCGGTTTGTACGAATTGTATGACGATAACCAGGCGCTGCAACAATCACTTTCCGCAATCTATCAAGTATTGAACGAGGGCGGTTATTTCATATACACCAATCAGCCGTATCATCCCCAACTGGAACTGATAGCCCGAACCCTGGTAAACCGGAATCAGCAACCCTGGGTGATGCGTCTGCGATCACAGATGGAAATAAACCTGCTGGTACGCCAGGCAGGTTTTAAAATCAATCAGCTACTCATGGATGACCAGGGAGTGTTTACTGTAACCATCGCCGAGAAAAAATCTGATCGGCAATGGTTGCCACCCCGTCTGTTCCACGCACAAGCAGTAAATTCTGTATGAACCGAAAAATTTCACACCAGCATTACCAACAGGCGTTTTACTATTCCATACTGGGAATCATATGCCTGATCATGGCTTATATGGTTCAGGGACTGGGATGGCTGAGCATCTATCCCGCCATGTCCTGCCTGCTGGTGGGTTCAGCATATGGTACGAATAATCCTGCTTTTCTTGGCAAGGGATCCGGCGCCTATCCATGGATGGCGATTATATTGTTTGCGCCTTACCTGATTGGATCATGGTATTCATGGCGTTTATACAGCAGGAAGATTCCGGCTTGGACAGAAATCAGTCCGGGTATCCTGCAAGGACGCCGCTTGACAGCCAGAGAAACTTTGAATCTGTTGCAGCAAGGTAGCGTGGCGGTGCTTGATCTGGCGCCGGAAATACCGGAAATCGCCGTACTCAGGGGGATCCAATTACCAACATGTGCCGGTCCTTGATCTTGCGCCACCATCGATCGAACAGCTTGCAGAAGCTGTACGTTTTATTCGCTCAAGAATGAATACGATGAGAATTTATATTCATTGCTCGCTGGGGTTGTCCAGAAGTACCGCAGTCGTAGCGGCTTTCCTGATCAGTACCGGGATAGAACCGGAAACAGCAATAGCGATGATACGCAGGTCCCGGCCGGGAATTATTGTCTCCAGGGAAGTACAGCAAAGACTGGAAAGTTATTGGTTGATTGCCGGACCAGGAGTTCCGTTATGTACAGTATCTATGATCTGAAACCGGCTTTTCAGAAGATACTGCGCCCGGCTGCCGGGTTGCTGGCCGCGCATGGAATCAGTCCCAACCAGATTACGATTGCTGCATTATTGATTTCCGGTAGCGAAGGGGCAGCTATCGCCCTGCAACCGGAAGAAACCTGGCCACTCAGCATACTGCCCCTGGTGTTATTTATACGCATGTCACTCAATGCAATGGATGGTTTGCTGGCAAGGGAATATGGGATGGAAACGCCACTCGGTGTAATCATCAATGATCTGGGCGACGTAGTGTCGGATGCTATCGTATACCTGCCTCTGGCACTGGTGCCGGGGTTGTCCGCACCAGCGATCATCAGTATGACTATGCTGGCAATTCTCGTTGAAATGACGGGCGTGACAGTCGTACAAATTGGAGTCCGGCGAAATCAGGCAGGTCCTATGGGTAAAAGTGACAGGGCCCTGGTGATCGGTAGCTTGGGATTGGTATTGGGATTTGGCGTCACACCAGGTCTCTGGTCAGATATGGTTCTCTATATGGTCAATCTCCTGATAGTGGTCACGATATTCAATCGGATCCGAAAGGCGCTGGAAATAAGACTGATATGAATGCGTATTTTCCACCGGGCCTGCTGCCTGTTTTGGCAGGGAATTTCTCTGTTCTGGTGATCGCGACCGGCATCATCCGGGGACTGAGAAACCATTTATCAAACATGGGATATACCGAGCTGGTTCAACGGGTCCGTTCATGGTGGATTATTTTTGGTATTTTTACATTCGCTATTGTAACGGACAAGGTTTTGTTCCTGCTGCTCATGACTCTGATTAGCTATCTTGCATTCAAGGAATTTGTTTCCATGGTTCCGGTCCGGCGTGCAGATCGGAAGCTACTGCTGTTACTATATTTATCCATACCCATTCAATACACATGGATCTGGTTCCAGTGGTATGGCATGTTCCTGGTATTCATCCCGGTGGTGTTGTTTCTGTTGCTCCAGGTAGGAATGATACTTGGCAGGGAAACAAGAGGGTATTTGCGTGCTGGCGCCACCCTTTACTGGGGGATGATGATTTCGGTATTCAGTCTCAGCCACCTTGGATACCTTATGGTCTTACCTCAGGAACAGGGAACCCATGCGTACGGAGCCTGTTTGGTCATTTATATAGTACTCCTGACTCAGATCAACGATGTTGCCCAATACCTATGGGGAAAAACCCTTGGCCATACGAAGATAATTCCGGAAATCAGTCCAAACAAGACCTGGGCTGGATTCCTGGGTGGGATTTTTACTACGTCCGCGATCTCTATGGTGATCTCGCCTGCATTAACTCCGTTCGGGACAATCACTGCATTGATTGCAGGTTTACTTATAGGAATTACGGGATTTTTCGGGGATTTATCCATATCTGCCATTAAACGCGAACTTTGCATGAAGAATACAGGTGACCTGATACCTGGGCATGGCGGGATCCTGGACCGTGTCGATAGCCTGACATTTACCGCGCCATTGTTCTTTCATTGTTTTTACTTGTATACATTCATTTCCGGGTGACCCGAATGAATACTATATTGAGAATCCTGTTTTTCATGGTCTTCGTAAAGCCCTTGGTCCAGGTCATTCTCGGTCTGCAGGTCTCCAACCGGGAGAAACTGCCGCCAGCAGGCCCGGCTATCATCGTTGCTAATCATAATAGTCATCTCGATACACTCGTATTAATGAGTCTGTTTCCGGCTCTGCAACTTGCGCATATCAGAACCGTTGCCAATGCCAATTACTTTCTGAGCAATCCATGGCTGGCCTGGTTCGCGACCAGGATTATCGGGGCCATTCCGATTCAAAAAGGAAGCGGGCTGGGGAGCCATAATGCGCTTAATGACGTAGTTAATGCGTTAAGAGATCAAAATATTGTAATCCTGTATCCTGAAGGAACCCGTGGTGAACCGGAAAAACTGGAACCCTTTAAAAGAGGCGTTGCAGTGCTCACTACAGTAATCTCCGGCGTTCCGGTCTATCCGGTTTATATGCACGGATTAGGCAAGGCCCTTCCTAAAGGTGAAAAGTTGCTGGTACCCTTTATCTGCAATGTCCTGATCGGCGACCCGATTGACCGGATCTGCACCAATGGTTCGAAACTCATGCGCGAATTACAGGAGGAGATGGAACAGCTTGCGTCGAAAGGTAATTTTCCAGAGTGGAGTTAAAATAATGCCGTTGGGTTGGTCGCTATGGTCAATGGCTATGCAAGCTATTATGATCTGGTCGAGGCTGAAACGCCCCTGATGGAAAATCTCATCCCCCGGAGTTGCTCATGCGATTGATGCAAAGATATTTCTCTATAACGATGCTGTGGTGTTTCAGTGTTTTGACCGCAGCCCAGGACCTCCCCGACGGTGAGCAACTCTACCTGGGGCATTGCGCCTCCTGTCACAACGGTTCGTTGCCGTTGATGCCGGGCCGCGAGGCCCTGCGTGGATTGGATCCCCGTGCCATCGTGGCGGCCATGACCGCCTTTTCCATGCGCAGGCAGGCCTCCTCCCTGACTGCGGCCGAGCGCAGGGCGATTGCGGTCTATCTCACGGATGCCCCCCGGGATTCTTTCCGGCCGCCCCTGGAGGAACTCAGTCAGTCCGCCTACTGCGATGCGGGTGTGGCAGGGGAGCGGGCCA
>MGYR01000105.1:5315-5923 GCA_001801825.1 Gammaproteobacteria bacterium RIFCSPLOWO2_02_FULL_56_15
CGCCGATTGGAACGGGTGGGGTGCGGACCTGAACAATACCCGGTTCCAGCCGATCCAGGCAGGTGGTTTGTCGGCGTCGGATCTGCCGCGACTGAAACTCGCATGGGCCTTCGGCGTTCCGGGGGTGGCCTCTTCCGGCTCCCAGGCAACCGTGGTGAACGGACGGGTGTATTTCGGCAGTCTGACCGGCCTGGTGTATTCGCTCGATGCGGATACCGGCTGCATCGTGTGGGTCTTTCAGGCGGATGCCGGGGTGCGATCAACGCCGGTGGTGAATCCTTTGGGCGATGGCCACCAGGGTTCGGTGTACTTCGGGGACAACAATGCAGTGGTCTATGCCGTGGACCTCAGTAACGGTTCGCTGCGGTGGAAGCTCCGGGTGGACGAGCACCCCGACGCCATGATTACCGGCGCCACCGTCCTGCATGAAGGCAGGCTCTATGTGCCGGTTTCCTCGCTGGAAGAGGCCGCCGCCGTCATCCCCACCTACGAATGCTGTACCTTTCGCGGCAGCCTGGTGGCGCTGGATGCGGCGACCGGCCAGCGGCTTTGGCAAACCCATATGGTGACCGATCAGCCGTCACCGACCATAAAAAGCAGCTCTGGCA
>MGYR01000105.1:6038-6140 GCA_001801825.1 Gammaproteobacteria bacterium RIFCSPLOWO2_02_FULL_56_15
CAGCGATGCGATCGTGGCGCTCGCCATGGACACCGGGCACATCGAATGGGTGAACCAGACGCTGCCGGGCGATACCTGGAACGTAAGCTGCTCCATTGCCAA
>MGYR01000106.1:0-2917 GCA_001801825.1 Gammaproteobacteria bacterium RIFCSPLOWO2_02_FULL_56_15
ATAGGTGGCGGTAAAAAAGAACAGGGCAATCGCCAGGCCGAGAAACCAGTCGGATTTCCAGAAGCTTAATTTCATATCATCGAGCCACACTCATGGCGCTATTTACCGGCATTATAGCCCTATGGCTCATGGAAACAATTTGTGAGGTATGCCCCGCGATCGAGGGTGGTGAAGGGCATGAGATAGGCACGCACATGAACTCAACGGATGTTCATGTGCCGGCGGCCTTCAGTAACTCCCGGGTCTCCCGCAACGGCAGGCCCATGACCCCGGAATAACTGCCCTCCAGCCGGGTGATGAAGGCCGCGGCCCGTCCCTGGATGGCATAAGCGCCGGCCTTGCCGAAGGGTTCGCCGGTGTTGCAGTAGGATTCGCATTCCACGAGATCAAGTTGCCTGAATTGAATCCGGTTGTGATTCAGGCATAAGGATTCATCATTGCCCTGCGCCAGGGCAACGGCGGTGTAGACCTCATGGGTCTGTCCGGACAACATCCGCAACATGGCGATGGCCTCGCCGCGGTCGCGCGGTTTTCCCAGGATCTGATTATGAATCACGACCTCAGTGTCCGAACCGAGGACCGGAGAGGATCCTACGGCCAGTTGGGCGCCGGCCCGCGCCTTGCAGAGCGCTAGCCTCTGCACATAATCCTGAGGTGCTTCAGCGCCGTCCCATTGCTCCGGGATATCCACTTCAATGACTTTGTAGTCCTGGGTGATGAGGTCGAGCAGTTGCCTGCGGCGGGGTGACTTGGAAGCAAGATAGATCATAGTCCGGCTCATTCCCGGTGATAGGGATGGTTCTGCAGTATCGAACAGGCCCGATAGATCTGCTCGGCCAGCAGGACACGCGCCAGGGCATGGGGCAGTGTCAGCCGGGACAGGGACCAGGTTTCTCCGGCTTCCTTCAGCAGCGTTCGATCGATTCCGTCCGCGCCGCCGATGAGCAACGCCACGGCCTGACCCTGGCGCATCCAGCCCCGGATGCGATCCGCCAGATCCCGGGTGCTGAAGTCCTTACCCTGTTCAGCGAGCGCAATCACGCGGGCGCTATGCGGTAGTACGGAGCGGATACGCTCCGCCTCCAGTGCGAGTAGTTTCTGGGTACTGATGGACTTATTGCGCCGGACCGCCTCGACCTCGATCAGCTTGAAGCTGAAGGGTGAGCGGATGCGCTTGCGATAGGTCTCGAAACCTTCCTTGATCCAAGCCGGTGCTTTCCTGCCGACGGCGATGAGGGTGATCTGCATCAGGGGGAAGCGGCGTCTGCCTTGAGATCCGACTGTGACCAGAGTTTTTCCAGTTGGTAGTAGGCCCGGGCGGTGGGATGCATCAGATGGGCGACCACATCCCCCAGATCCACCAGGATCCAGTCGCCTTCCTGGTGACCCTCCACGCCGAGGGCTTCGATACCCAGCCCTTTGGCGGTTTCCAGCAGCTTGTCCGAGAGTGCCCTGACCTGGCGGTCCGAACGTCCACTGGCGATGATCATGGTATCGGTGATGGTGGTCAGCTTGCGGACATCCAGTACCAGAATGTCGAGTGCCTTGAGTTCATCCAGGGCCTTGACCAGCGCCTTGTTAATCCGGTTTTCTTTTCTATTCATGGGCTCCTTCATAGAGTTGGTTCTGTTGTATGTAGTGGATGACGCACTCCGGCGCCAGATAACGGATGTCCCTGCCTGCGGCCAGGAGTTCACGGATGCGGGAGGACGAGATATCCAGCATCGGCCAGGCGACGCGGTGGATCCTGCCGGCGGGATGCTGGTGTAGTGCGGCCGCATCCGATGTATGCCGTGCCTGGTAGATCTCGGCGAGCTCGGGATGGCTGATTTCCGCGGCACAACCGGGGCGTTCGACGATTACTACGTGGACCAGTTCCAGCAACTGCCGCCAGCGATGCCAGGTGTGGATGGACTGAAAGGCATCCAAGCCCATGAGCAGACAAAGCGGCTGTCCCGGAAGTTCACGGCGCAGGCTGTCTGCGGTATCGACCGTGTAGGATTTTCCCCGCCGCTCCAGTTCACGGGCATCCAGCCGCAGGCCGTGGACTCCCGCAATCGCCAGTTCCAGCATGGCGCGCCGGTGCAGGACACCGGCCCCGGGCGTTTCACGGTGCGGGGGATCGGCGGCGGGGACGAGCCTCACTTCCGCAAGTCCCAGGGCCGCAAGGGCCTCGAGCGCGAGACGCAGGTGACCATGATGAACGGGATCAAAGGTGCCGCCGAGGATACCGATGGGCGACTTCATCTCTTTTGTAGTGAGCTGCAATTTCGGTGACTGGTCGCAGGATGCATCGATACGCGCATGGTTCTCTAAGCTAACCCTGATCAATTATTTTTCCGTCATGCTGGTGAATACCAGCATCCAGTAGACAATTGTTTTGACTGGATTCTGGTCGCTTCGGACTCCCTGGCCTCTCGCGACATTTCCCACTTCCTGTGGGTCGCTTTCGCCAGAATGACGACTCGGAGCATAAATTATATTAATCAGATTTTCCCTACATCAGGTGCGGATGTGACCGTCGCCGATCACGATGAATTTCTGGGAAGTCAGTCCTTCCAGGCCTACCGGTCCCCGCGCATGGAATTTGTCGGTGCTGATCCCCACCTCGGCGCCGAGTCCATACTCGAAACCGTCGGAAAAACGGGTCGAGGCATTCACCATCACGGAACTGGAATCCACCTCGGTGAGGAAGCGCCGCGCCCGGCTGAAATCCTCGGTGATGATGGCATCGGTATGCTGCGATCCATACCGGGCGATATGATCCATGGCGGCATCCAGTCCCGGGACAACCCGGAGCGAGAGTACCGGCGCGAGGTATTCGGTGGCGTAATCCTGCTCGGTCGCTGCCCGGATACCTGGCAGGATCTGTTGCGATCGCGGACAACCGCGCAACTCCACGCCGGCCTCCCGGTAC
>MGYR01000106.1:2976-5163 GCA_001801825.1 Gammaproteobacteria bacterium RIFCSPLOWO2_02_FULL_56_15
CATGGCGTTGCAGGTGCCGCAGCGGTGAGTCTTGGCGTTATAGGCCACGCGCACCGCCTTCTCGATATCGGCCCGATCATCGATATACACATGACAGATCCCGTCCAGATGCTTGATCACCGGCATGCGCGCTTCCCTGCTTACCCGCTCGATCAGGCCTTTGCCGCCCCTGGGGATAATGACATCCACATATTCCGGCATCCCCAGCATGGCGCTGACGGCGTCGCGGTCTGTCGTCTCCACCACCTGCACGGCAGGAGCGGGAAGCCCTGCCGCCTGGAGTCCGGCCTGAATGCAGGCAGCGATGGCCTGGTTGGAGTGCAAGGCCTCCGATCCCCCGCGCAGGATAGCGGCATTGCCGGACTTGATACAGAGACCGGCGGCATCCGCCGTCACATTGGGGCGGGATTCATAGATGATCCCGACCACTCCGAGCGGCACGCGCATCCGGCCGACCTGGATTCCGCTGGGCCGGTAGCCGAGACCGGTGATCTCGCCGATCGGATCCGGCAGGGCGCTGATCTGCAGCAAACCCTCCGCCATGGCGCTGATCCTCGACGGGGTCAGTTCCAGGCGGTCCAGGAGGGCGGCCTCCAGACCATTTTCCTGTGCGCTTTGCATATCCTGCCGGTTGGCGCCGGCCAGCACCGCGGCCTGGTCCCGGATGGCTTGTGCAGTGGCTTCGAGGGCCTGGTTCCTGGCCCCGGTGGACGCCCGAGCCATCAACCGTGCCGCCCCGCGAGCCCGCTGACCGGTTTGTTGCATGTATTCCCGGATATCCATCGTTTCGTAATTGTGTCGTATTTTGTTGTCTGCCGCTACGGGTAGCGCTGGTTCAAGCTAAGGAACCTGAAAATGACACGATTTAATGAGTTTTCACAGTGCCCGTAGCAGCGATTTTAACCGAAGCCCGGCGATGCGCAGCATGAAATTCTCGAGCAGGTTCCACGGGTCATCGCGGATGGCGCCTTTCATGACCCGTTCCATCTGATGAGCCTCGGCCAGCATACGGATGAGCCGCCCGGCGCCCAGCCGGTCGAGCACTGTCGTGACTGCCTGCTGGCGTTGCTGCCAGATGCGGTATTTGATAAAGGCCTGGCTCCGGCTCATGCCGCCTTCCTGCTCTGCGGCAACCTGGATGAGCAGGCGCATTTGCCAGAGCAGTGCGGCATGAATGCCGAGCGGTTCCGTGCCTTCCTGGCGGAGACCGCGCAGCATGCGCAGGCAGCGCTCCGCCTGTCCCGTCATGGCTGCTTCGAGCATGGCGAAAACATCGTACCTGGAGCTGTCGGTCACCGAGTTGAGAATATCCCCGATCCCGATCTCCGCTTTGTCGATCAGCAGGCGGAGTTTTTCCAGCTCCTGGCGCGCAGCCAGCAGATTGCCCTCCGCGCGCTGGGCGATGAACTCGGCGGCTTCCTGGCTGATGGTCATGCCGTATTGCCGGCCGCGGCTGATGACCCAGCCGGGGAGGGCAGTTGCCTCCACCGGCCAGATCTGGATACTGACGCCCACTGCATCAAGCGCCTTGAACCAGGCGCTCTGCTGCGCCTGTTTGTCCAATTTGGCCGCGGTGATCAGGAGTACGGTGTCGGTGTCCAGTGTACGGGTGAATTCCACCAGCGCCGTGCCGCCCTCGCGTCCTGGTTTCTGGCTCCCCAGCCGCAGTTCAATCAACCGCCGGCTTGAGAACAGCGACAGGTTGGCCGTAGCCTGCTGCAGGCGGCTCCATTCGAATTCCTTCTCCACCACCAGGACATTGCGTTCCTCGAATCCGTGTTCCCGGGTCGTGGCCCGGATGAGATCCGCGGTTTCCAGCATCTGCAAGGGTTCGTCACCGGAGAGGCAATATACCGGCGCCAGCCCCTGTTTCTTCAGATGTTGCGGTAATTGCCCGGGTTTGAGTTGCATCTATTGATGAGTGTCACGAATCTTTGCGAAAAAACAGCCGTCATTATTCTAAGGTATGCGGAGTTTCCCTAGGACTGGGATTTCACGAGGATCCAGATCCCGATACAGATAAATCCGGCGGCGGCGATATGGTTCAGGGTTTTTTCGCTGATGTATTGGGAAAGCATGGTCCCGGCAAAGACTCCGATGCAGGATGTCGCGATCAGCGCCAGCGATGCCCCGAGAAAAACCGTGAGTTTGCTGACATCCTTATCGGCGGCAAAAAGTAAGGTTGCC
>MGYR01000106.1:5246-5341 GCA_001801825.1 Gammaproteobacteria bacterium RIFCSPLOWO2_02_FULL_56_15
GGGCCTGTACAGGCCGTGGTTTTGTTGTTCCTGTCAGGTCCCGGGGGCCGGTCAGGGTCGGTGTATTATGGCAGAGGGATCGGTGTGCTGTCAGC
>MGYR01000106.1:5523-6474 GCA_001801825.1 Gammaproteobacteria bacterium RIFCSPLOWO2_02_FULL_56_15
TTTTCATGTAGGGATTGGTTTCCGGCCTGTCCTTTTCCGGTTTCCTGGCAACGATGTTGACGCTGAAGAAGGCATTGCCTCTCCTTTCCAGAAGCTCCCTGTTGCGCCGAATAAAATCTAAAACCACCGGTTGATGCTTGCCGTAACGAATGCTGGCGCCGATGACGATTTTTTCATAGGTGTCCAGTGAATCGGGAGGCCCATCGGCAATATTACGGATTTCCACCTGCTGTCCCTGCTGTTGCAAACGCTCCTGCAGCCGCCGGCATATCTTGCCGGTATGCCCGTCCGTGGTTGAGTAGAGGATCAGGATTCTGGCCATTGAGATGGTACGTATGTATTCCAATTGTCTAGTAAGATATACGGCTTGTGCCTGGCAGTAGCATACATTCAATCCTGCTACTCCCATAATGAGATGTAGCACCGTATGATTGAAGATTCGCGGTAATCGAAAAAATATTTTTCGTCGCAACTTTCTCGCCATCCAGCAAAAAATCCCGGTTCCTGCCGTGCCTTGGAGCGCGGTCCTAAGCCAAGTTCTCCAGTTCCCTACCCTTTTTGAGGTATTTACAAGCTCATCCGTCCCCACTACTTTTCCCGTAGCACTTTGCAATACCAACCGGTGACCCGGGAATCATAATTGGCTCCTATAACGTTTTGCTGGGGGGGGAATCGCATGAATCCGCTATCCCGTAGCTTGCCCGCGTTTATCGCATCACTCGTGACCGTATTTCTTTCTGCCCCTGTCTCTGCACTCTCGGTCGGATCTACCCCTGGTCAGTTCAGCGTCTCCGACAACGGCACGGCCGCCTATGCCATTCCCCTGGTGGTCCCACCCGGCACGGCCGGTATGCAACCAACCCTCTCACTCGTGTACCTAAGCGGCGCGGGCAACGGCCTGCTGGGTCAGGGCTGGACGCTGGGCGGGCTGAGCCAGATCGCCCGCTGCCC
>MGYR01000106.1:6571-8099 GCA_001801825.1 Gammaproteobacteria bacterium RIFCSPLOWO2_02_FULL_56_15
AAATCTTACGGCGTCGCCGGTAGCGGACCGGCCTATTTCACCGTGGAAACCCGAGATGGAAAGATCCTGCGATACGGCGATACCACCGATTCCCGCATCGAGGCCCAGGGCAAGACCTCGGCTCGAACCTGGGCGGTGAACAAGATCTCCGACCATGCCGGCAACTATATGACGTTCACCTATACCGAAGACACCGCCAACGGGGAATTCCGTCCCGTGCAAATCGATTATACCGGGCATGAGGGAACGGCACCCATCCTATCGACCTATGCCAAAGTCACCTTTACCTATGTGGCGCGTAGCGATCAGGAACTCGCCTTCCTCAGCGGCTCGCAGATCAAGACCACCCAGCGGCTGTCCAATATCAAGACCTACACCACGGTCAACTCCGTCCTGACCCAGGTGCGGGATTACCGCTTGAACTACGATAACAACGGCATCAACAACAACGGCATCAACGGTGCGAGCCGGATCGCGAACATCCAGGAATGCGACAGCGCCGGCAATTGTTTCCCGCCGACCAAATTTACCTGGGAGGGGAATGGCAGTGTCCCCGTACTGAGCACAGTGCTGAACAATCCAGTCTGGTCCAGTTACAACCTCATCACCGGGGATTGGAACGGCGACGGGCGTACCGATCTTTTTCTGCAAAGCAAGACCGGCGGGGCGTCTCAAATGTATACGGCGAATGCCCAGGGCGCGATGGTGGCCACCACTTTCGCCCCCACCGGCTGGTACGGCGCCATCGAGACCGGCGACTGGAATGGCGATGGTCAAATGGATATGCTCAGAAATGTATCGATCCTTAATTACTGTCTGCCTCCTCCTTACAATTATTGTGTATACGATCAGCAAGCCATCCTGTACACATCAACAGGAAATAGTATGGTTGCTACGGGGCAGACTGTACCACTGGGTCAGACACTAGGGGAAACGAAGGGTTTGAAGCCATTTGACTGGAATGGTGATGGGAAAACTGATACCTATTCATTTTCTGATGATTCCGGTTATCCGTCTTCAGTAGTATATACGGCAGATATCAATGGCACCATGTTCGATTCAGGGATCTCCTTCGTTAACGGTATTCGGCAGGTGGGGGACTGGAATGGAGATGGGATGGATGATTTCTACGCACACTACGGGACACAAGCCCAGTTCTATATTTCCACAGGCACTGCATTCTCCCTCCTAGCTACGAACAACAGCATTACCTGGCCCAGTGCCAAGGTGGTGCCCGGGGATTATAACGGCGATGGCAATACCGACCTCTTCAGCACGACCAGCACCATCAGCTATCTGTATCTGTCCAAAGGCGACGGGACTTTCTACAACACTGGCTACACTCCCACGGATTGGTACAACTACAAGGTGGTCACCGGCGATTGGAACGGCGACGGCAAGACGGATCTGGGTCGGTTGCATACCACCAGCCAGTTGGCCAATTTCTATATCTCCACCGGCACTGCCATGGCGACAACCAATTACAATCCCGCCTGGGGTGGCACCAAATACGTTATCACCGGGGATT
>MGYR01000106.1:8177-10519 GCA_001801825.1 Gammaproteobacteria bacterium RIFCSPLOWO2_02_FULL_56_15
AGCCCCGCGGAAGGCGGCCTCTATACCAAAACCGGGCTGGGCGTCTATCCGGACCTCATTATCCAGACGCCCATGCGGGTGGTCGATACCGTTACCGTAGATGACGGCAACAAGGCCTTTCGCAACTTTTCGTATTTTTACGAAGATGCCAGGATGAACCTGAATGGCCGGGGTTTTCTCGGCTTTGCCGCCGTCTCGGTGGTGGACGATGCCACCACTCTGGCCACGATCACCGACTATCGCCAGGACTTTCCCTACATCGGCCTGCCCTATCAACGGGATCTGCAAACCGGAACAACTCTTCTCAACCGTGTGGCCACCACTTACAATCAGGTGGAAAACTGGACCGCCGAGAAAGTCCAGTTCCCGTACGCGGACTTGGTGGTGACCCAACGCTATGAGCTGAATGGCGGGGCGCTGCTGGCCACCCATACCCTCGACCCCACCTATGATATCACCGGCTCCCCCACCCAAACCCCGCGTACCTGGGGCAATCCGGTGCAAATCAGCGAAACCACGGCCGGCGGCGGGGATACCTTCACCACGGCAACCACGAATGTCTTCAATAATAACCCGGCCACCTGGTTGATCGGCCAGTTGACCCGGACCACGGTTATCAAAACCAGTGTTATACCGCCGGAGACGACCACCAGCACTACCCGGGTTTCCGCTTTCCTGTATGACCCCATCCTGGGGCTGTTAACCCGGGAAGTGATCGAGCCGGATATCCCCAGTCTGCGCTTGCAGACCGATTACGACCCGGATGTCTTTGGCAATCGAGAAAAAATAACAGTGAGCGGCGCGGACATTCTCACCCGCGAGACCAACTTGACCTATGATCCCCGCGGGCAGTTCGTCGACACGGTCACCAACGCCCTGAACCAGGTCGAAAACCAGGACTGGAATGCAAAATTCGGTGTTCTGGACCAACTCACGGGACCCAATTTGGTAACAACGAAATGGGAGTATTACACTCTCGGCCAGTTGAAAAAGGAATATCGCGCCTATGATACGCCGCAGCAAACCACGACCGACTACACGTATAAATGGTGTACCGGCAGCCCCGGCGATGACGGCAGCTTTACCCCCGACTGGTGTGACGGGAACAGAGAAAGCGCCTACCGGGCCTCTATAGTTACCACCGGGCAACCCGCCCGCACGGACTGGGTTGATAGCCTGGGCCGGAGGTACCTGGCGGGCGAAACCGGCTTTACCGGCAGTACCTGGAAATTGGCCTATACCCTGTATGATCGGGCGGGGAACATCCAGTACAAATACTTACCTTATTATGACGGTAATTGGACAGGTCTTCGGCATGTCTATACCTATGATGCCCTGGGCCGCGTGCAGACCGCAACGGCCCCCGGCAATCGCGTCACCACCTGGACCTATGCCACGACCGGCGGCGCCACGCCCAGAGCCAAGAAAACCCTCCTCAATGCCGAGAACCAGCCCAGCCAGGAGATCTACAACGCCCGCGAGGAACTCGTGCAGGCCCTCGACGCCCAGAGCGGCCAGACGAATTACATCTACGATCCCTACGGTAACCTGAAGATCGTTCGCTCGGTCACCGGCCTGGGTACCATCGACCTCATCACCAATACCTACGACACCCGCGGGCGCAAGACCGCCAGTAACGACAAGGACATGGGGGCCTGGTCCTACGGCTATAATGTCCTGGATGAACTCAAAACCCAGACCAATGCCCGCTACCAGACCACCACGATGAGCTACGACAAACTGGGCCGTTTGTATACCCGCAGCGAGCCGGAAGGCACCGCCACCTGGGTCTATGACACCGCCGTCAAGGGCATCGGCAAAATCCACACGATCTCCAGCCCGGAGGGGAAGTTCGAGACCTATGCCTACGATACGGTGGGGCGGCCGAGCTCGGTCACCACCATCATCGACAGCGTGAACTATACCGTGAGCCAGAGTTATGACAGCGCCGGCCGCGTCGATATACTCACCTATCCCGCCAGTATCCACTACCTGGCCGGCCTAAAGGTCCAGCAGATCTACAACGCCAACGGCTACCTGAGTGTCGTGAAGAACTACGCCAGTGGCGCGGCTTACTGGACCCAGACCGCTCAGGATGCGGAAGGGCATCCCACGGCGGCCAGCTATGGCAACGGCGTCGCTACCACCTGGGGTTACGATCCGAACACCGGCCTGATCGACACGATCGACAGCAGCAAGGGCGCCACGGTCATCCAGGATTACAATTACGATTTTGACAAGGTCGGCAATCTGAAACGCCGGGATAACTTCGCGGCCGCGACCTCGACCTACGAGACCTTCCATTACGACAGCCTGAACCGCCTGGACGATTCCACCACCGT
>MGYR01000106.1:10741-10841 GCA_001801825.1 Gammaproteobacteria bacterium RIFCSPLOWO2_02_FULL_56_15
TGACAAACCCTGGCTCATCACCCAGGGCAGCAGCAACCAGACCTTTGCCCATGACGCCCACCGCAACCGTTTCCGCCACAGCCAGAGCGGCAAGGTCACC
>MGYR01000106.1:10999-11675 GCA_001801825.1 Gammaproteobacteria bacterium RIFCSPLOWO2_02_FULL_56_15
CACCGAGCTCACCGATGGAACCGGCAGCGTGGTGGAGAACCTGAGTTACGACGCCTGGGTCAAACGCCGCAATCCCGACTGGAGCGAGGCCGCCGGCCAGCTCTACGCCGCCAACACCAAACGCGGCTACACCGGCCATGAGCATCTGGAAGACGCCGGTCTGATCCATATGAATGGAAGGGTCTACGATCCGGATATCGGCCGTTTCCTCTCCCCCGATCCCTTCATCCCCCAACCCACCTTCTCGCAGAGCTATAATCGTTACAGCTATGTGCTCAATAACCCCCTCAGCTACACGGACCCGAGCGGGTATCAGGAGCAAATGGATGAAGTAGTGATCACCGGCACGCGGCCATCGAATCCTGAACCCGAATTCTATGATCCTCTCGGCGCGGTGTTTGTTTTGTCGAATCCGGCCTCGGCGAGTCTGAGCAGCGCGAACTCCTGGTTCCCCCTGACGCTCCTGGTGCCGGTGCAAGTGCAATACACCCCCACCGGTTCGCGGATCAGCCGCACGCGGACGGAGTGGAAGAAACTGGAGTGGAAAAATCCTTTTGCCCCGCGCATCCCCGCCAATGGGGTCATGGTCGCGGGGGATGCGAAGGGAAGTAAGGCATGGGAGCATGCGAATGGGACAAAAAATGAGCAGCAAGCCAACATCAGGAAGGAGATCGCA
>MGYR01000107.1:0-2452 GCA_001801825.1 Gammaproteobacteria bacterium RIFCSPLOWO2_02_FULL_56_15
CAGCACCTCGATGGAGAACTCGTCTCCTTGCAGCGGCGACACCGATTCATCCGCACCGATGAGTGTACCGCTGGAATAATCCTGCCCCGGATCGCTCGCATGCCGCAGGCGGAACAACATCAACTCCGACTGATCCGATAATTGCAGGGAAAACCAGTCCCACCCGGTTTGTCCTGACTCGAGGGCGGAGGTGGACCATTCATGATCGAACCAGCTCTCCCCCTGGACCTGAAATGTCTCCCCGCCAAGCTGTACGGCGCCTTCAGTACGGAGCCGGGTAAAGGAATAATAATGGGAGGCATTGCCCGGGGTGCGGCCCTTGGCGCTGAGTCCCCGGTCGCCGTGGAGCACCAGGGCCTTTCCGTTCTTAAGTTTAAGGTCCAGGTTGAAATCCCCCGCTCGGGCCCGGATCGTGACGGCAAAATGCCCCGGATCTGCATTACCGCTGACCGACCAGTCATCCAGCCAGAACCGCACGGGCTCACCTTGAGCGCCGGCCAACCCCAGGGCGCCCCGGCTGTAGCGCTCGTCGTATAGAAAATGCTGCCCGTCGATATCGCTCAGCGCGGCATGGGCCAAGTAGATCTGGTTGCTCGACCAGGCCGAGTCGGTGGCGGGTTTGTGCGGCGCGATAGCGGTGCGGAACAGGGTGAACTGGTAGCCGAAGGTACGGCCCTCTGCATCGCTGAGGTTCCCGGTAAAATACCACCACTCGTTTTTGAAGCTATCGTGCGCTCCATAATCCTCCGGAAAAACTAACGGCCGGGGCAGAAAAGCACGCTCATAGCCTTCGCTGGAGGCGCCACCCAGGATCTCCACCACGGACAGAGGCGCCGACGGCGGTTGTGCCACTTCCTGGCCGCAGGCCTGCAGCAGGCAGACCAGGAAACTGATACCAAGGAGCCTATTCATCACGCAAAGCCGATGCCGGTGCAATCCGGGCCATCCGCCAGGCCGGATAGACTCCGGCCAGCAACCCGGCCAGCAGCCCCAGCAGCAGGGCACCCGCCAGATAGCGGGGCTCGAGGAGAAGCTCCATGGACCAGCCGAAGGAGCGCCGGTTGATCACATCGATGAGGACCACAGCCATGACCAGACCCAGGGGGATGGCGAGTACGCCGCTGATGAGTCCCATCAGGCCGCTCTCGGTCAACACCAGCCCGCCAAGACCACCGGGGGTCAGGCCGTTGGCGCGCAATACGGCAAATTCCCTGCCCCTCTCCAACTGGATTGCCATCAGGGCGGCCAGGATCCCGGTAGTGGCGATGAGGATGGTCAGCAGGCGCAAGACCTCGGTGATCGCGAAGGTGCGATCGAAGATGGCCATGGACTGCTGCCGCAGGCTGCGATTGGATCTTGCCTGCAGACCGCTGCCCGCGAGCAGTCCTGCATTGAAGGATTTTGCGATCCGGCCGGCGTCGGCGCCGCTTTGCAGGCTGACCATGAGTGACATGGCGGAATCATCATCCCAGTGCCGACCATCGGTCCGGGTGTGCATGGTCACCACGCCCCGATCCGAGCCATAATCCCGGTAGATCCCCAGCACCCGAAAACGCGTTTCACCCTGTGTGGTGGGAAGCGTGATCTGGTCCCCCCGTTGCAGGTCGTGGCGCCAGGCAAAGGGCTCGGAGATGATCACGCTGTCGGTATTGAAAAAGTCTTGCCAGAGCCCCTCTCCCGGTCCGTCCACAAAACGGTAGTTCTTGAAGATTTCCTCCCCAAGCCCGGTGACATAGACCCAAGTCAGGGATTCCCCCTGCCAGATGCGGCGCCAGCGGGAGCTGTAGAGATCGCTAACCTCGGGGTGTTTCCGGATCTCATTGACGATCTCCGGATCGATCCCCTCCGGGATGGAACGGGCCTGGGTGATGTAGATGTCCGCCGCCAGATAGTCCGCCAGCCACTGTTCCACGGACTGACGGAAACTGCCGATCATGATGCTGACCCCGATGGTCGCCGAGATGGCGATCATCAGGGCAGTGACCGCCACCTGGGTCCGGCTGAGCGCGGCGAGTACGCCGCGCGCGGCGATCACCCCGGGCAGTCCCAGCAATATCGAGAGCAGCGGACGCAGCAGCTTGATCAGCAACACCAGCAGCCAGGGAGTGAACAGGGCGAAGGACAGGATGATCAGGAAGAGCGCGGCAAATCCGCCGATGATGCTCTTGCCGCTGGCCGCGAGTACCGCCGGCGCCAGCAACAGCAGGACGATGCCCGCGAGGACCATAGGCCGCTGGCGGCGCCGGGTCTCCGTCTCCAGCAGGGAACGCAAGCGACTCAGCACCGGAGGAATGCGCGCCGCCTCCCTGGCCGGTAGCCAGGCGGCCAGCAGGGTAATGCCCATCCCCAGCAACAGCGCCTTGGCCAGGCTCCAGGCATTGAGGTAGAGGGTCCGCACCTCGCCCATAAAATACAGGTCGTTCAGCGTACGCGAGGCCAGTTGCAACAGGTA
>MGYR01000107.1:2482-5177 GCA_001801825.1 Gammaproteobacteria bacterium RIFCSPLOWO2_02_FULL_56_15
GGCCAGCGTCCCGGCCAGCGCCAGCACCAGTGCCTCGCCCAATATCAGCCGGTAGATCTCCCGGTCCATGACTCCCAGGGTCCGCAGGGTGGCCATGAGATCACGGCGCTTCAGCACCGAGATGGTCATAGTGTTGTAAATCAGGAAGGCGCCGATCACCAGGGCCAGCAGACTCAGGGCCGTGAGGTTGATGCGGAAAGCGCGCGTCATCTGCTCCATGGCGTTGCCGCGGGCGGTGGAGGGCGTGAGTTGCGCAGGCGCGTGCAGCAGCGGCTTCACCCGTTCCTCCTCGGCTGCCCCCAGAACCAGATCGATACGGGACAGCTTGCCCTGCATCTCCAGGATCTCCTGGGCGGTGGAGATGTCGACGATCAGGCTGTCCTGCAGCGCCTCCTCCTGCAAGTCGTTGTCCTCGGGCAGCAGACCGATCACCTGCAGGCGGTGGATCTCTCCGTTATGCCGGACCTCCAGCACACTCGTGATGTCCAGACCGAGTGTACCCGCGAGGGAGCGGCTCAGCATGACCGCACCGGGTGTTACTTGTAGAGCGAAGGGGGTTGCAATCCCGCTCACACCGGCCCCGGATGCCATGTTCCGGCCGTACAGGCTGACTGGATCCAGACCGATGATCTCCAGCATTCTGTCGTCATGCGCGCGGACACTGCCCCGCACGGTGGGCAGCAATCGTCGCAGGCCCAGCTCGATGCGCAATTGCCGGTACAACCCTTCCTCCAAACCCGCTTCATCGGCACTGATCTGGTGGGTATAGGGACCGAAGACCGATTGCTTGGCGAGATCAAAGGCCCGCCCGGCACTGGCGTTGCAGAGATCGATGGCCAGCACGACAGCAACGGCGAGCGCAATCCCCAGCACAGCGAGAAAAGTTTGCAGGGGATGCTGCACGAGCTGGCGCACCAGCAATCGCCGCAGGCCGCTCATCGGCGGACCAACCGTCCCTGCTCGATTTGCCAGATTTCATCCGCCAGCGCCGTGACCTCGTTGCTGTGGGTGGCGCAAATCACGCATACACCGGAGTCACCGGGGAGGGATCGCAACAGGCCCAGGACCTGCTGACCGGTCTCCAGATCCAGATTGCCGGAGGGCTCGTCGGCCAGGATTAGCGCCGGGGTATGCACGGCGGCGCGGGCGACGGCCACGCGTTGTTGTTCTCCGCCACTGAGCTGATCGGGGAAACTGTCAAGTCGATCCGCGAGCGAAAACCTCTCCAGCAATGCAGATACACGTGCGGTTGCCGCCGCCCCCTTGATCCCGTTGAGTTCCAGCGGGAAGCGGATGTTTTCGGCTACCGTGAGGGTCGGGATGAGATTGAAGAACTGGAACACAAAGCCGATATGCCGGCGGCGGAAGAGGGTGCGTTCCCGCTCACTCATCCGGTTGATCACTTGGCCATTGATGGCGATCTCACCCGTATCCGGCAGGTCGATACCGGCCAACAGATTCAGCAGTGTGGACTTACCGGAGCCGCTACGGCCACGGATGGCGATAAACCGGCCCCGCGGGAAGGCGGCATCGATCCCTTGTAGCACTGGATGCAGACGGCCGGCTTCCTGATAAGCCCTGGCGACGGCGCAAAGTTCAACGGCAAGATCGGACATGCACCGGGAGTCTAGGTGGCAATTGGGACAGAGACATGTATTCTTTCAAGGCCACTTTATTTCAGGAAACAACTGGCGTACCTGGTGGTGTCCAACCAATTGTGTTCTTGGGATGAATGCATCCCTCGCGATCCGGTTCGCTTCTGCCTCGTTGTCGTTATCATCGTCTCGCAGTTCGAGGTCTTCGTCGGTGATCGCCAGTTCTGGTTCCGTAAGGTATTTCCAGGTGTTCCGGTTCACGGATCAGCAGCTCGGCCGGGATCTTCATAACTTCGTTCAGTGCACGCACCATCGCCAGAGTCAGTGGACGTTTGCCGCTCAATACTTCTGATACCCGGTTCTTGCCACCCAGGATCGGGGCAAGGTCCTTCTGCCGCAGCCCTTGCTCCTCCATGCGGAAACGGATGGCTTCAATCGGGTCGGGCTTTGCAAATTTGAAACGCTCGACTTCGTAATCCTCGACCAGCTTGGCTAGCAGTTCGAGCCGGTCACCCTCAGGCGTACCAGGTACGGGATCATGAGTCGCGAGCTGCTCAACCTCGGAAAGGTAAGTGCGATATTCCGCTTCGGTTTTGATGATTTTAGGTTCGATATTCATGTACTCAACTCAATCGTTTCGTGTACTCGGCGTGTGTGCCAATCCATCGAATAATAACGACTCCTGTGTTGTACGCTACCAGCACTTCCATTCGATATCTGTTACCTTTAACGTTAAAGATCACCCGATTCTCGGCCAAAAAACTCGCGGTTGCATACTGAGCTTTGATATCCTGAGGTGACCACCAACTCGCTGATTTCGTATCTGCAATCCAGTTGCTGATCCAGTTTCGGCTATCAGCATGAGCTCGACAAAATTCATCGAGCTTGTCGCGCCCAACGATCCGCATTTGAGGTTCCCGTCCATTTCACGCCGGTATTATCTCACAGAGTTCCCAATTTGGGTACTCTATATAACTAATTGTTCCAATTTTATTTTTTACAGGATCCGTATCGAATGTGTATTCGGGCACAGGCCGGGCAGAGTGCAATCCACCCCTACTGGGTTCTTGCTCCCGGCGGCAAATGAAACGACTGGCCCA
>MGYR01000108.1 GCA_001801825.1 Gammaproteobacteria bacterium RIFCSPLOWO2_02_FULL_56_15
GACAAAAAATGCCATTATGCTAGTGCCAAGCAAGCCGTTTCGCCGGGCGAGGGAATCATCTTTATCCTGACGAAAATTCCAAACTGAGTTCAACTGACCAGGAGACAACATGATGAGAATGCGAACCACATGGCTACTGATCGCAGCATCGTTTCTGGGTTTCAGTACCCTCCTGAAGGCCCAGGCAGCGGACGATTCCCAGATAACGGTCTATAACCCGCGGGGTATTCCACCGGCGATTGAGTTGATCCCCATGGCGAATCGGCTGGAAAGCCTGGATGGAAAGACCATTTACTTCGTCGATGACGGTTTTTTGGGGGGGGATATTCTCCTGGATGAGATGATCCAATGGTTCGCCCGCAACAGGCCGGAAGTTAAAACCGTGTTCCGTAAAAAAGGTGGCATGGGATTCGCCGCCGAAGACCCGGAACTCTGGGCGGAGATGAAGGAAAAAGCCGACGGCATGGTGATGGCTACCGGGCATTGAAGCGTCTGTACGCCAGCGGTCGTTGGCCACTGCATCAACATTGAGAAAGAACTCGGTATACCTACGGTGCCGATAGTTACTGAAGTATTCGAAGTCCTGGCAAAAACCAATGCTGCCA
Organism: Gammaproteobacteria bacterium RIFCSPLOWO2_02_FULL_56_15; assembly: GCA_001801825.1. Taxonomy (GTDB): domain Bacteria; phylum Pseudomonadota; class Gammaproteobacteria; order Eutrophobiales; family Eutrophobiaceae; genus 2-02-FULL-56-15. Next base: position 606 of record MGYR01000108.1, read on the forward strand.
AGCGCGGCATGCCCTACCAGCGCACCACCTTCGTACCCCACCCGGTTTGGGGACGTTCCGCGGAACAGTTGCGGGAAAACATCGAGGGTTCGAGTCCCGTGTCCGGGAATCCGATCATGGAGGAGATCATACAAGGGCTGACCCGTCCCCTGAATGCGGAGGAACAAAAGAGTGGATTGGTGGAAGTATCCGCTGAGTCGTCCATCATTGGACCCGATAGCGAAGACAATCTGATCCAGTATTTTCATGATGACGGCATGACCGATTACCTGCCCTTCGTCCTGCCGACAAAGGAACGGGTCGAGGCGATGCTGAAGGGCACCAGCCACAAGCGTGATGAGATTGTCGGCAAGATGTCTCCCGCCGCGGATGCCTATGAACCCTGGACCTTCACCGTGGAACAGGTGGCGGTCAACGCGGTGATGGCGGGGGCCAAGCCGGAATATTTTCCGGTGATCCTGGCCATCGCCTCGAGCGGTATCTCCTCCATGCACAGCTCCACCAATTCCTTCGTGCAATCCCTCGTAATCAACGGTCCAGTCCGCAAAGAGATCGGAATGAACTACGGGATCGGAGCCATGGGTCCATTCAGTCATGCCAATGCTACGATAGGTCGGGCCTATACCCTGCTTTCAAAGAACCTTGGACACGGCCAAATCCCTGGAGAAACCTACCTGGGTGCGCTGGGTAATGCCATGACCTATGCCAATATCGTCATCGCAGAAAATGAAGAGGAAAATCCCTGGGCGCCCTTCCACGTTGAAAAAGGATTCAAGGCGGAAGACAGCACGGTCAGTTTCTTCATGGGATACGGCATCTCCTCGGGACAGGGAACCGTGGCCGGAGCGACCCAGAATGATCCGAAGTTCGATCAGGAGTTCAAGAACCTTTTCGATACTGTAGGTACCCTGTTCGGCGCTTTCGTGGTCCTGGATCCCACAGTGGCCAAAAACATCTACGAGCATGGTTATGACACCAAACAGAAACTGATCGACTTCGTTTTTAAGCCGGCTGAAGGCCAAAAACCTCACTTCCGCTCTGCGGACTCGATCAGCTTTGTGGTTACCGGAGGACAGACCAATCTCTACTATCATTATGGGAGTATGCGCTATATGCGTACGATCTCCATCGATGAGTGGAGATAGCGATAGCGACTCACCCGCAGGCGTACTTATGGGCTGGATTGTCTTGCTAGTATCTAAATAAGTGAGCAGAAATCCCGGTCAGTGAACCAGGGAGCCGACGGGCCTGGTGATGGACCGCACGCCGCACGACTATAGGGACATAGGAGATAGGACGAATCAGGACGAATATAGGACCTATTCGGGTGAAAATGTCAGGAACAGATTTTTCAGACCGAGTCGAGGATGCGGCGCCCGAGCTACAGGGACGTACTTGCAGCGTGTCCGGAACTCGGTCCCCTGCGGTAATGCATCAGCTGAAATGTGCTCAGTGATTTAGCGAGGAAACACCTTTAGCAAAACCCAGACGTTGCGCCAGTATGCCGGAACTGTATTCATCAAGAACCTGCAGGAGGCCTCGTGACAAGGACGCAAGCCCGGCATTTATAAAGAGCAATGGGATGGCGATTCCAAGACCAAGTACAGTCGCTATCATGGCCTGTCCGATACCATGCGCCATCAGCTTGGGGTCACTGGCGCCGGACGCAGTGATGGTCTGGAAGGTTATAATCATTCCTACCACTGTTCCAATCAGACCGAGCAACGGTCCAGCGGCAACCGCCAGCTTCAAGAAAGACTGAAATCGCTCAAGCTTCGGGACCTCGCGCAACACAGCCTCAGATATTCGTAATTCGGCAACCTCGGGACTATCCTTGCCAGCATCGGCTTTGTTATTGGCGGCCAGCAACAGGCGTCCGAGCGGATTCCCCGGATTCGGATGCTCACGATCCCGTAGCTGACTTGCAACCTTAATCCGCATGATAATAAGATAGAAATACTGGAACACTGCCACCAAAACGCCAAGGATGCCCACGGAAATGATGATGTACCCTACGATGTGGCCCGTTTTGATGCGTTCAATATAATCAGGCCTCTCAACATACATGCCTAACAAGGCACCGCGAGCAGGATCAACGATAGCTGGAAGATAGCCATTGCCGGATTTAGCACCGGTTAATCGACTGGCCGCATCCTTCAACTTTTTGATCGGTTGTCTGGATAATCCACCTAATATCTGTTCGCCGGGTAAATAGGCCAGGTAATCAGAACCGGCTACCGCCGTGAACGGGCCGATAAGTATAATCTCAGCATTGCGGGTGCTGTTATCGGGTTGCAGGATCCCTCCGGGAAAGCGCGACACTTTTCCGCTTTCGGTCATTTCGCGTTGCAGTTCGAACCAGACTCTCTCCAGCTCCCTGATGGAGGGCAGTGCCTTGGCTCCGGCTGTCCTTTTCAGAAAAGCAACGCGATCCTCTTCACCTTCCAGGGCAGGGAACCGGACTGAAATCTGCGATTGCTGCAAAACGTTGGCTGCATCGCCGGCAATCTGGCGGGTGACCCCGAACAATTCACCGAGGTTTCCCTGATGCTGCTCCAGTAGTAATTTAAGTTCCGCAATTCGAGATTCATTCTGGTCGAATCGACTCGACAAGGAATTACTCAAAGCTTCGGCCCTGTTCCTTGCCGCTGAAGCCTCATCTAATAAACGCTGCTGACGCACCAATTGATTATTGAATGCAGCTTCACGTTCCTTGGCTGTCTGGGATTCCTCTGTCCGAAGCTGTCTGGTTTGCCTCAGTAATTCATCAAAAGTAACTGCGGCCTCCCCTGTACCAGGTATCGCAACCTGTATCCAGACAGAAAAGATTGCTATATAAAGTTTTTTTGCCGGCATAAGTCAGCCTTTCATTATCCTTGCGTGTTTGTGATGAGCTGGATATAACCGTTCGCTGTCTTCTTGTGCTTTTCCGAGGTCGAGGCTCGCTTGAACCAGTCGAGTGCCTCCTTCGTCTTTTTCTGATTGTAGAGCGAAATACCGAGCATCAGATTGGCGTTTCCCGGATCCTTGAGCCCGCCCTTGTCGAAGGCATTTTTGAAAGCCTTGGCGGCAGCATCCCAACTTTCACTCTGCGTATATACCTCTCCCAGGCGGACATAGAGATCGCCGTTGCCCGCCATCTGTGCGGCCTTCTCCAAGGGTCCAATTGCCTTTTCATACTCTCTTGCAGCGACCCAGCAGTTCGCCAGTTTTTCCAGCAACTTCTGGTCTTCCTTTACCTTTTTCAGCTCGACTCCCTTCACTAATACCTGGGCGGCACGATAGGGAATTCCTATCACCATCAGTAAATCGGCAAGTCTCCGGTACTCGGAGTCATCCGTAAGTAATCCTCCGTTGTAAGGGATCTCCATCACCGCCAATGCGTTGGCATAGTCTTCCTTCTCACCGTAGATCGAGGACAACTGCAACCAGTAGGTCTTTTTATCCGGTACCATGGTAATGAGCCGCTCCAGAACGGGGATCGCCTCAGTATACTGGTTACGCTGCATGTACAAGGCTACAATGAGCTGTAACCAGCTCTCCTGGGGCTTTTCTGAAAGCTCAACCGCCTTGCGCGCCGGAGCCAGCGCCCGTTCATAGTCTTCAATCTGGTAATAGGAAACGGCGAGCATGTAATAGGCAGCGGAGTTTGGTTTATCAACGGTCCTGAACCATTGCTCCAGGCAGGAGATGCCCTCTTTCCAGCGCTCTTCAATGATATATAACTGGCAGATTACATACTGGATATCCTTCAGTTCCTGCTCGTTCAATCCGCCTGCGGCGATTGCTGCCTGAAAATGCGATCGGGCGCTATCATATTTTTCCTGAGTATGGTCGATGGAGGCCTGCATCTGTTCGACCCTGCTCCGTTCATATGGGCTCAGGGTGTCCAGCTTCAAGCCTGATAATTTCGCCCTGGCTGCGTCATATTGCTCCGTATTGATAAGTTCAATCGCCTCATTCATGATCTTGCCGGTCTTTTCATCCACGACCGGTGCTTCACGTTTCTTGTCATCCCTTTGCTGGGCCTGCACCATTTGCCCGCCGCTAAAAGCAGTGAACAAGCCGATACCAATAATCATTGTATACAGAAGCTTGCAGAAGGTGTTTCGCATAGCCTACTCGTCCTCTATCTCGAACCTTAACATGGTTTGCACACCCACACGCTCCACGGCTACCCCTTCTTCGACCTTTGGGTTATAGCGCCAGCGCAAGATTGCCTTTACTGCGGCATCATCGAATACTCCTTTCGGATCTGCATCCACCACCTTGGCATCCTTGACTGTTCCAGCCGCGGTGATCGTGAATTGCACAATCACCCACCCTTCAACACCCCTGCTCAGGGCGCGCTGGGGGTAATCGGGATTGATTCGGACGAGGGGTATGACATCACGATCCGAGCCACCGGCGCCCAGTTTGAAGCCGCTCATGGCGCCGCGAGGGTCGAGCACGGGAGTCATGGTTGCCACGACGTTTTCAACTCCACTCGAGGTCATCGCCATCCGTGGTACCTCAGGTGTTATCGGTGGTCTTTCCCGCTCAACTTTCTCATCACGCTTGCTTTCCACCGCCGTATCCCGGCGCATGCGTGTAAATTCAATCCGGGTTGCCGGGCGCATTCCGCCAATATCAATCGGCTGATGGATCATGGACCAAAGTGTCCAGAACATCAGGGCGGATAATAACAGCGATATTGAGAACGATATTGGTATCCTGACGGCAATCATCGAAGACAACATAATCACCCCTCCCCACCCGGATCGGCGGCTATGGAAACATCTTTGATCCCTCCTTGCCGTACTTCATCCATTACATCGGCGACCACACCGGCATGAGATTCTTTATCAGCCACCACCACCACGGTATCATCAGGGCGCTCGATATGCAGGCGCTCTATCATGGTCCGGATCTCGCGAATGTCGACCTGGCGACGGTCCATCCATACCTCTCCATTCTCTCGGATCGCGATCAGAATATTTCCGGACTCCCTGTTTTCTGCCGTCAATGCGGACGGCTTGAAAACAGTAATCCCCGATTCCTTGATAAAGGACGTGGTTATAATGAAGAAAATCAGAAGATTCAGGACGAAATCAAGCATCGGTGCCAGATCGATGCCATGTTCTTCGGTTTCGGGCGTGTGGCGGCGTGATTGCATATTCGTCTATTCGTTCGTACTGAAGGTAATGTTCCAGATTCCACCGAGATGCACCTGGTCGATCACTTCCACGAGGGTTCCGGTCGGCGCATCAACATCTGCCAGGATTAACACACCACTTTCGGGATTGACGGCGTGGAGGCGTTCCACATTGGCGCGCACGGCGCGCGAGTCGACAACCCGGTTGTCAACAAAGATTTCGCCGGTATCCAGGATTTCGATCGCGATGCTTTCACTCTTCTCATTGGATTGTTCAAAACTGGTTGGTCGGTTAACCACCAGCCCGAATTCCTTGACAAAAATCGCG
>MGYR01000109.1:75-3410 GCA_001801825.1 Gammaproteobacteria bacterium RIFCSPLOWO2_02_FULL_56_15
TAATCCCGACCGGCCGACCCCTCCCCATATTGTGGATAAACTGATCGAGGCGGTTTCCCGTCCCGACACGCACCGCTACTCCATGTCACGGGGTATTCCCAGGTTGCGCAAGGCGATGTGTGACTGGTATCGCGCGCGCTATGACGTCACACTGAACCCCGAGACTGAAACCATTGTCACCATGGGCTCCAAGGAAGGCCTCGCGCATCTCGCGCTCGCCATCATGGATCGCGGCGATATCGTGCTGGTGCCGAGTCCGGCCTATCCCATTCATCCGTACGGATTTATCATCGCGGGGGCCGATGTCCGCCACGTGCCCATCGGTCCGGGTATCGATTTTTTTGCGGAGCTCGATAACGCGATGCGCAACACCTGGCCGAAGCCCAAGCTATTGTTGCTGAATTTTCCGAGCAATCCTTCAACCATGTGCGTCGATCTGCCATTCTTCGAGGAAGTGATCCGCTTTGCCCGGGAGCATGAATTATGGGTAGTGCAGGATCTGGCCTATGCGGACCTGGTCTTCGACGGTTATCAGGCGCCATCCATCCTGCAGGTTGCGGGCGCCAAGGACATCGCCGTGGAGTTCTTCACTCTCTCGAAAAGTTACAACATGCCCGGCTGGAGAGTTGGTTTCATGTCCGGTTCAAAAGTGCTGGTGCATGCCCTGGCGCGGCTGAAGTCCTACCTGGATTATGGTCTGTTTACGCCGATCCAGATTGCCGCCATAACCGCCATGGAGGGTGACCAGCAGTGCCTGGAAGAGATCCGGGAGACCTATCGCAAGCGCCGGGATGTTTTGTGTGAAGGACTCAATACCCTCGGCTGGAACGTGGAGAAACCGAAGGCAACCATGTTTGTCTGGGCGCCCATCCCCGAGCAGTATCGCGCCCTGGGTTCCCTGGAGTTCGCCAAGCGCCTGTTGCTGGAGGCCAAAGTAGCGGTCTCGCCCGGTATCGGTTTCGGCGAACAGGGTGACCCCTATGTCCGCTTTGCCCTCATTGAAAATGAGCATCGCACCCGGCAGGCGCTACGCGGGATCCGGGCCATGTTCAAACAGGACGGACGTCAGAGTGCTCCGGTGAACGTGGCAGAGGCTTAGGAGGCGGCAGATGGAACCGGTCAGGGTGGGATTGCTGGGTCTCGGCACGGTGGGGGGGGGCACCGTCAGCGTGCTCACCCGCAATGCGGATGAGATTACCCGGCGCGCGGGCCGCGCCATCCATATAAGTCACGCCGCCGCCAAGGTCTACGATCCGGCCGGTATCGACGGCTTGGATACGATCAGCACGATCACGCAGGATGCCTTCGAGGTGGTCAATAACCCGGACGTGGATATCATCGTTGAACTCATCGGTGGTTATTCGCCGGCCCTGGAACTGGTCATGCAGGCGATTCGAAACGGGAAACATGTCGTTACCGCAAACAAGGCGCTGATTGCGCTGCACGGTAACGAGATCTTCGCTGCGGCTCAGGAACGCGGGGTGACCGTTGCCTTTGAAGCGGCGGTGGCCGGCGGCATCCCCATTATCAAGGCCCTGCGGGAAGGGCTGGCCGCGAATAAGATCGAATGGGTGGCCGGGATCATCAACGGCACCGGAAATTATATCCTGAGCGAAATGCGGGAAAAGGGCCGTGATTTTAACGAGGTCCTGAAGGAGGCGCAGGCCCTGGGGTATGCTGAGACGGACCCCACCTTCGATATCGAAGGTATCGATGCTGCCCATAAACTCACGATCCTGGGGGCGATCGCATTCGGGACCCCGTTGCAATTCGATCGCACCTACCGGGAAGGGATCACCGCGATCGAACCCCTGGACGTCCAGTATGCCGGGGAACTGGGCTACCGGATCAAGCATCTGGGGATAGCCCGCTGGACGAAGCAGGGCATCGAGATGCGAGTGCATCCGACCTTGATTCCGCAGCGCCGCCTGATCGCCAATGTCGATGGCATCATGAATGCGGTGCTGGTCTATGGGGACGCCGTAGGACCGACCCTCTACTACGGCGCCGGCGCCGGACGTTATCCCACCGCTTCCGCGGTGGTTGCGGACCTCATCGATGTCACCCGTACACTCACCATCGATTCCGAGAACCGGGTGCCGCACCTGGCATTCCAGCCCCATGCCCTGGCCGATACCCGGATCCTGCCGATGGATGAGGTCGAAACCTCCTATTATCTGCGCATGCAGGTGGTGGACCGTCCAGGCGTACTGGCCGAGGTTACCAGGATCCTGGGTGACCGGGCGATCAGCATCGAGGCTATCATTCAGAAGGAACAACTGGCGGATACCGTGTACGTCCCGGTGATCTTTCTGACCCAGCGCACCCTGGAAAGAAACATGCGTGAAGCGATTGCGCAAATCGAGAAGCTTTCCTTTGTGGAAGGCTCCGTAACCCGTATCCGGGTCGAGACGCTTGCTTGAAGGGCGGTGCAAAATGAAGCTATATAAAGGGCTCATTGATCGTTACCGGGATCGCCTGCCGCTGGCGGACGATGCCGAGGTCATCTCCCTGGTGGAGGGCAATACGCCGCTGATACCGCTGGTGAACATTCCTGCCATGCTTGGCGCCAGGGTTGCGATCTATCTCAAATTTGAAGGCCTGAACCCCACTGGTTCCTTCAAGGACCGGGGCATGACGGTCGCGGTGACCCAGGCCTGTGCGGAAGGCGCCAAGGCCATCATCTGCGCCTCCACGGGTAACACCTCGGCCTCGGCCGCCGCCTATGCCGCCCGGGCGGGGATCCGTGCCTTCGTCTTGATCCCCGAGGGCAAGATTGCGCTGGGCAAACTCGCACAGGCAATGATGGTGGGTGCGGTGGTGATCCAGATCAAGGGTAATTTTGATGACGGCATGCGGTTGGTCAGGGAAGTCGCCGGCGCCGTACCGCTCGCGATAGTCAATTCCATCAACCCGTACCGGTTGCAGGGACAGAAAACTGCGGCCTTCGAGATCGTCGACAGTCTCGGCCGGGCTCCTGATTACCATTGCCTGCCGGTGGGGAATGCCGGGAACATCACAGCCTACTGGACCGGTTACAGCGAATATGCCGGCAAGGATACCGCCGCCTGCGTCTTTCATCAGCAGGGTTGTGATTACCAGCGTGACGCAGTGACAAACCATAGACCGAGGATGCTGGGCTACCAGGCGAGCGGGTCGGCGCCTTTCCTGCGCGGCCAGGCGGTCCAGCACCCGGAAACGGTGGCGACCGCCATCCGTATCGGGAATCCTCAGTCCTGGGATCTGGCATGGCATGCGAGTCGGGAATCCGGAGGCTGGTTCGATGAGTTCAGCGATGAGGAAATCCTGAGTACCCAGAAACTGCTGGCCGAGCG
>MGYR01000109.1:3462-5081 GCA_001801825.1 Gammaproteobacteria bacterium RIFCSPLOWO2_02_FULL_56_15
CGTGATATCAAAAACGGCAGGATCGAGGCAGGAAGTTGCGTGGTCTGCACCATCACCGGTCACGGCCTGAAGGACCCCGATACGGCGATCCGGCAGAGCACGTCGCCCGTGATAGCGGTCCAGGCCAGCCTGGAAGAAGTGAAAAAGGCCATCCTGGATAATCTATCCTGAAGGGCCGGGGAAAGGCCCGCACCTGATGATGCACCCACGCGAGCCCGGTTGCGGTTACCCCAGGAACACACCCCCTGGTTTGGCGTTGCTCCCGGACGGGTACCCTGTATGATTGACCTCACCCTCGTGATTCCGGGATTCGCGGCTTCCATCGAGGGATTGCCTGAGGAGAGTCTGCCCGAGTGCCCATCCCTGGAGTACCTGCTGGGAAAGAGCAGACGGCGCAGAGACCTGTCCAACAACTTCCACGAGTTGCTCTGTGCACAGTTCGGTCTGGGGCACGCTGCCGAACACGACCTGCCCATCGCTGCATTAAGCTTCCTCGCGGACGACAATCACCTGCCTGAGGGTATCTGGATGAGAGTGGACCCGGTCCATCTGGGCACCGGGATGAATGGCCTGACCATGCAGGCCCCCGTGGAAGCAAACTTGAGCCAGCGTGATGCGATCCTGCTGGCCGAGCCGCTGGAGGAGTTGTTCAGGAATAACGGCTGGGTACTCAAGATTCCGGCGCCTACGCGGTGGTATCTGCAACTCGACAGGCGTCCGGCGATCCGGACCTCTGCACCGGACCAGGTCCTCGGCAAGGATATCAGGCACTACCTGCCTGTAGGCGAGGAGCGCGGGATCTGGGACCGGGTCACGAATGAGGCGCAGATGTTGCTGCACGACTGCGAGGTCAACCTGGACCGTGAGCGCCAGGGACTGCCGATCATCAATAGCGTCTGGTGCTGGGGTTGTGGCAGTTTGCCGGATATTTTGCCCAGATACTGGTCGCGGGTGTTTACGGATTCCCCGGTGGCCAGGGGTCTGGCCATGCTTTCCGCCACCCCCTGGCAGGAACTGCCCGAAAACGCTGAGGACTTGCTGGCCGAGGCCGCGCCCGGAGGCAAGGTGCTGGCAGTCATGGAACCCCGGCTGCCCTACACGGTGTGCAGGGAGTTCAGCACCATACAGGAAAATCTCCTCGCCCTCGAAACAGGGTGGATCGCCCCCCTGCTCGGCGCGGTGGAGACGGGAGAACTTACCAGGCTGCAGTTGATCTTCGAAAAGACCTCCTTCGTGTACAACAGTTGGTCTCGGCTGTGTTTCTGGCGCCGGCCGGCGGGTCTGTCGCGGGCGGTGGCGGAATGATTTCAAGACCACCGATCAACGTGCGCAACCATGCCACGATCGATGCCACGATCGATTAAAAGGCGGGGGGCGCCGGACAGCGGATTCCGGCCGGATGGCCTGCATCCGGTGCTGGGGCGTGTCTATGCCGCCCGCAACATCACCGGGATGCATGAGCTTGAATACACCTTGGGGGGACTTCCGGATTATCGCCGGCTGCATGGTATCGAGACGGCGGTCGACCTGTTGCAGGAGGTACTCGAGGGCAAGAAACGCATCCTCATCGTGGCTGATTACGACGCCGATGGCGCCACCGGTTGCGCCCTCGCCATCCG
>MGYR01000109.1:5185-7200 GCA_001801825.1 Gammaproteobacteria bacterium RIFCSPLOWO2_02_FULL_56_15
AGTCGCCGGATCTCCTGATCACTGTGGATAACGGGATCTCGAGCCTGGAAGGTATCCAGGTGGTGCGGGAGGCTGGGATCAAGACCCTGATCACCGACCACCACCTGCCCGGGCCGGTGCTCCCCGCAGCGGATGCCATTGTGAATCCGAATCTTCCGGGGGATGGCTTTCCTTCCCGGAACTTGGCCGGGGTAGGGGTCATGTTCTACGTGCTGGCCGCGCTCCGCGCCAGGCTGCGCGCCTGCAGCTGGTTTCAGCAGAAGGCGATCCCGGAACCTAATCTTGCTACCCTGATGGACCTGGTGGCCCTTGGAACGGTGGCGGACGTGGTGCCGCTGGATCACTGCAACCGCATCCTCGTGGCCCAGGGGCTGGCCCGGATCCGAGCGGGGTCTTGCAACCCCGGTATCAAGGCCTTGCTGCGGGTGGCCCGGCGCAACCCCGCCCGACTCAGTGCCTCCGACCTCGGTTTTGCCGTGGGTCCGCGGCTGAATGCTGCGGGGCGTTTGTCCGATATGAGTCTAGGCATCGAGTGCCTGCTGTGTGAGGACGAATCCAGGGCCTATGCGATGGCCATGCATCTGGATGAGCTGAATCGCGAGCGGCGGGAGATTCAGCAGGATATGCAGGTGATGGCCGACCGGGAGATGGCGCTCATCCATGCCGACGACCTGCCCTACGGTTTGTGCTTATACAATGCCGCCTGGCATCAGGGGGTCGTGGGGATCCTGGCCTCACGGCTGAAGGACCGCTGGCATCGCCCGGTGATCGCCTTTGCGCGGGATAACAATGGACTGATCAAGGGTTCGGGACGATCCATCCGGTCTGTACATATGCGGGATCTGCTGGAAGCCATCGCCACCCGGCAGCCGGGGTTGATCTGCAAGTTCGGCGGGCATGCCATGGCCGCCGGCCTGTCCATCAAGGAAAGCGATCTCGGCCGCTTTCAGACGGAATTGCAGGGTGAATTGCGGCGCCTCTTGCAACCGGAGGATCTGGAAGACTGTATCTACAGCGACGGGGAACTGGAGACTGCGGAACTGGTAATCGAACTGGCCGAGGCGATCCACGCCGGAGGTCCCTGGGGGCAGGCCTTTCCCGAGCCGGTATTCGACGGTGTCTTCGAGCTGCTGGATCACCGGATCGTGGGCGAGCACCATCTCAAGATGACACTCGGACAACCCGGGCAGGATCGCCGGCTGGAAGCCATCGCCTTTTTTATTCGTGAGGACCTCCGGCCCGCTGGCTGGCGCAAGGTGCAACTGGCCTACCGGTTGAGTATCAACGAATACCAGGGACGACGCACACTGCAACTGGTGGTGGAACACTTGGAACCAGTGACCTGACTGGTATTGCGGACATTTACCACTCATAAATATAGCTTAATAAAAACATAACTATATGATATATATGGACTCATGAGTGATTCAAAAGCGGACAAAGAAAAGGACATTAAAGCGGCAATATACCGGGGTGAAAGTATCACCCTGATGGAGCCTTTGCTCATTGGCGAAAGCTCTCGTCACCGGGCAGCGTTGACTGACATGGTTATTGATCTGGTCGCCAAGGCCAGTGGTTTTCGTCGTAGCCTGCCGGAAGGCGTGCGCACAGCCCTGGCCGATCTGGTCCGTGCCATGAATTGCTACTACAGCAACCTGATAGAAGGCCACGATACTCACCCAGTCGACATCGAGCGTGCGCTGAATAACGACTACAGCAGCGACGTCCGCAAACGCAACCTCCAGCTTGAAGCGATAGCGCATATCGGCGTCCAGCGCTGGATAGATGAGGGCGGCCTGCAAGGACACGCCATCACTGTGGATGGCATTTGTAAAATTCACCGCCACTTCACCAAGCTGCTGCCGGAAGATCTGCTCTGGGTGGATGAACCTGAAACCGGCGCAAGGCTGCAACTCATTCCCGGAGGATTGCGGCAGCGTGATGTAAGCGTTGGCCAGCACATCCCCATCAGTCCTGCCGCCATTCCCCGCTTTCTCATGGCTTTCGAGCAAGCC
>MGYR01000110.1:0-1450 GCA_001801825.1 Gammaproteobacteria bacterium RIFCSPLOWO2_02_FULL_56_15
AGCCGATTCTCTTTCACGGCCATTCGCACCCGGTGCATGCCGGGGACGTCTGCGGCGACAGCCTGCCTCAGCACTTCTTTTCTGAGCCCCAACTAGGGTTTTAACGGACACTTTGTCCGATAAGAGTATATAGGAGTGAATGTGGACATCCTGAAAACCTCCTTATTATTCATTGTGATACACGAGTACTCAAGTATAGGCACCCTATATCCGGGGTGTCCAGTTTGCTTTTTTACTATCCAACCGAGGGTTGTCTGCTATATTTTATACTGATAAAAAATGGGTTTTATTAAAGTATATTCAATAGGTTATAAATCAGGCTAGAATTTACATAGTGGACACAGCGCAGGGACTTCAACCCAGGGAGTGGGTAGCATGGGTGGTGATGAAATTTCTGGATTTCTTAATTATCTCGCCAATCGGGAAAATGTTTCCGCATCCACGCAGAATCAGGCACTGTCCGCCTTGATTTTTTTGTATAAACAGGTGCTGAGTGTCGATGTAGGGGAATTACCGGAATTTCAGTATGCAAGGAAACCAAGACGGCTGCCTGTCGTATTGACCCAGGAAGAAGTAAAGGCTGTCTTTCAGCATCTCAGAGAACCGCATCGAACCATCGTCGGCTTACTATATGGTTCAGGACTCAGGCTGAACGAATGTCTTGGATTGAGAATATTGGACATCGATTTCGGCCGCAGAGAGATTATGGTGAGACGCGGCAAAGGGAATAAGGACAGGAGAACACTCTTGCCGGATTTTGTTATGGAAAACGGCTATGACATCCGCACCGTCCAGGAGCTATTGGGACACGCGCATGTGAATACGACGATGATCTATACGCATGTATTAAACCGTGGTGGCAGAGGGGTGAAAAGTCCGCTTGATGTTATGTAAATGGATAATGATCTGCTCGGCAGGCACAGAGTAATTATTCAAGGAAAAAGGATTTATTCAGAACGGATAGACCCCCGAGAAATGATTGCGGTATTCTCCCTCCCTCAGGCAATTACGCCTGTTTGCAATCATCCAATAACCCAAGCGCTGTCCTTGCTGCGGCGCGGGATCACTATACGAGGGGAAGTCATGGCCAGAAAAACACCGATCAACACGACGAGCACGACTGAGCAAACCGCCCTGGATCGGCGGCGCTTTCTGGAAGGCATGGCGCTCAGCGCCCGTGCCTGCTCGAATGCCGGCATGAAGGTGGTGGTCGGTTATCGCAACCCTGAGCGCCTGCAGCAAGCCATGCCGCTGTTCAAGACCGACAACGCCGGGGTGCTGCCCATCCGCCATGATGTGACCGATCGTGACGGCTGGAAGCGCCTGCTGGATGAGATCAACGCCAAGTACGGCAATCTCCATTTACTGGTGAACAATGCCGGCGTGAAGACGCTGCGCAAGGCCTCTGAAGCGCCGTTCGAGGAGTGGGATAACGCCGTGGCGGTGAACT
>MGYR01000110.1:1482-2095 GCA_001801825.1 Gammaproteobacteria bacterium RIFCSPLOWO2_02_FULL_56_15
CCGTGGCGGTGAACTTCACCGGCATCTACAACGGCGTGTTCACCTGCTTGCCGCACATGATCGAGCACGGCGAGGGTTCGCATATCGTGACCACTGCCTCCATGGGCGGCCTGCTGCCCGGCGCCTCTGCCGGCGTGTACACGGCCACCAAGATCGCGGCGGTAGGGCTGATGGAGGCGCTGCGCATTGAGCTCGAACGCACCACGGTAGGCACCTCGGCCTATTGCCCCGGCCCCGTGAACACGGAAAATGATCCGAATGTCGTACCCGCACCGCTACCGGATGGCCGCCCGCGGCCTCCTTCCGTAGGCATGGACCCGCTGGAGGCCGGCGAACGTGTGTTGAACGGCGTGCGCAACAACGATCTGTTCATCCTCACCCATCCCGAGTTCAAGGACGGCATGCAGGAACGCTACGATGCCATGATCGCCTCGGTGCCGGATGAGGAAGCGCCCGCGAACCGCGTCGCCGCCATGCAGCGGGTATTGCATGCCGACATCTACCCGCGCGAGATCGTGCATCGTCGGCAGGGCCGCAAGAACTATCGCGGATAAACGTTTCGGCAACAGTCGGGAACTCGAACATCGACGGCGTACCGGGTGAATAAACAGCG
>MGYR01000110.1:2115-7122 GCA_001801825.1 Gammaproteobacteria bacterium RIFCSPLOWO2_02_FULL_56_15
CTTCAATTTTGGTCCGGCAGGTATACATTTTAAAGGCCGGTTGCGACCATTTCCATGTCTGCTGCATCTAAGTAAACGATATGTCCGGATTCAGTGATCTACAGGTCGACGAAGATACCCTGGCTGCTGCCCGGGGCGGAGACCCGCGGGCACAGGAGGGCATCTACCGGAGTTTCTCCGGGCCGGTATACAGCCTGGCATTACGCCTGCTCGGCAAGCGGGTGCAGGCGGAAGAGGTATTGCAGGACACCTTCGTGGAAATATTGAGCAAACTTGGCGAGTACCGGGGCGAGTCCCCGCTGGGTTTCTGGATCCGGCGGATCACCCTCAACAAATGCCTGATGTTTATTCGTTCACCGTGGTATTCGCGGAGCACACCCCTGGACGCGATGGAAGATGGACTGCCTGCGGATGCGTATTCACCAGACAGGGATTCCAATGCGGATGCCCTGATTAATCAAATGGCGCTGGAGCGCGCCCTGGCGTGCCTTTCCCAAACCAGCCGGATGGTCGTCTGGTTACACGATGTGGAGGGCTACACCCACACGGAGATCGCCGCACACCTTGGCAAGACCAACAGTTTCAGTAAAACCCGGCTGGCCCGGGCGCACAGTCAGCTACAGGCCCTGTTGGATGATCGGAGCATTACGGAACCATGCATGCAACTGTTGAACAATTACTAGACCTGCGGGACAGGAAGCCGGTCGCGGCCAACACGCTGCAGCATCTTGAGGTCTGCGCTGCCTGCCGTCGGCAGCTCGATCAACTGAAGGCGTTGCGAAACTCCCTCTGCAATCTGCCGTCGCAGGCGCCCGGGCAGGATCTCTGGCCTTTGATCCAGGCGCGGCTGGAAGCGGAACATGCGGAAAAATCTTCGCCATTTCACCGCTCACGCACCGGGATTGCCATGGCGGCATCGGTTTTGCTGATGGTCAGCCTGGGGTTACTAATGATATTTCACTTCACTCAAGAAACCGTCCTCCGCTCTCCCCCCCCGGCGGTGGCTGGTACAGAGAGGCCGGCATTCGATGCGGTATCTGTGCCCGCCACCGATCCGGACCCCTTGGCGGATACGGATGCGAGGCTGGCTGAGCTGATGGATCATTCCGTCCTGCTGGAGGCCGCCTTGCGTGCGCTGCCGGAGCGGCCCGGCGTGCTGCGCGCCAGCACCGCCGAGACCATCATGGGACTGGAGGATGGCGTGGCGCTCATCGATTATCAACTGAACCAGGAGGCGCGGCAGCCCGGCGCCTCGAATTCCCGGCTGTTATGGCAGCGGCGGGTGGACCTGCTGAACTCACTGGTCAATGTCCGCTATGCCGAGGTCCAGCCGGTGGCTTATACACGTTTCTAATCAGGAGTCTTGCATATGAACAGAATGAAACTGGTCCTTTTGTCTCTCGCGCTTTGTGGCATATGCCCCGTCGCCTGGACGCAGGGCGAAACGCAACAGAAGCCGGAGGCCGCAGCGGAGCAAGAGCAGCCTGGATGGGAGCAGGACATGGAAGAACGGTTGGCGCAGGCCCGGGAACGCATGGAGGCCGCCGCCCGCGAAGTAGCGGAGTTGTCGGGAAAGTTGGTGGGGCACGCAGTGGATTTTGCTGCCTTTCCGCACCTGCAGCAGCGCGCCAGTCTCGGTGTCAATATCTCGCTCGTGGATGATCAGGACAAGGGTGAAGGCCTCCGGATCATGGGTATCAGCCCGGGCGGTCCGGCGGCTGAGGCCGGGTTGGAGAGCGGTGATGTCCTCACGTCAATCAATGGAAAATCCCTGGCCGGCAGCCGCCCCCGAGAGGCGATGGATTCCCTGATCAAAACCCTGGAGACGGTAACCCCCGGAGACAAGGTCCAGGTGGAATACCGTCGCGGCGACAAGACCATGCAGGCGGAGGTCCATACCGGGTCCCTGATGCCGGGAATGTTTCCGCTGACCGCCGGTGGCGGGAATGTCATCTTCAATGCCGGCCCTCCAGGAGCGGTCGCCGGAACACAGGGCATGCCGTTTTTCAATCTGCCCCTGTCCCGGCAATGGGGGGATCTGGAGCTGGCCGGGCTTTCCCCGGCCCTGGGTGAATACTTCGGCACCGACACCGGCGTACTGGTCGTGCGGGCGCCCGCGGACCGGGACCTGAAGCTGGAGGACGGCGATGTCATCCTCTCGATCGGTGGTCGGCATCCCTCCGGACCCGGTCATGCCATGCGCATCCTGCACTCCTATGCCGGCGGAGAAACACTGGAGATGGAGATCATGCGGAAGAAACGCCAGCAAAAACTGCAGATCACCCTGCCTGAAAGGGAGCGAGGAGAACGCGGCGGTTTTCCAGGACCGGAAGTGGTGCCGTTGCCCGGTCCCGGCGGTGGTGGGGTGATATTCCGGGGAGAGGCGCGAATGCCTCGTCCCGGTATTTAGATCGCTGGGGCGGTTCGCGAACTGCCCCAGCAGGTGGATGCCCCGCGCCTCTGTTGTAGGGGCAGGCCTCGTGCCTGCCCTGGGCGACCACAAGGGTCGCTCCTACAGGTTTATAGGTTCAAATCACGTCCCGCTGTAGATGAGTTTGGCCCGGTTGTAGAGGTTGGCGGCGATGAAGGCAAGCACGAGGCCAAGCGCCAGCGTGCCGGAGATGGAAGCCAGCATCCAGGCGGTGGCTACAGCCTCCCCGCGGATGATCTCGCCGATCAGCAGGTTCTGGGAGAAGAGCGGTATCCACATCATGGCCTGCTCCGGTTTTACCGGGTTAACCATGAACAGCATGCTGGGGATCACCGGGATCAGGATGACCAGGCCCATGTAGGATTGCGCCTCCTTGTAACTCTTGGCGAAGGAGGCCAGCAGGGTCAGAAAGGCTGCGGCCAGCAGGGTCACCGGAGCGATGACGATGAGTATCGTCAGCACGGATCGGGTAGAGAGCTGCAGGTCGATCCCCAGTTGATCGATCGGCAGGAACGGCAGGGTCAGCCGGAAGGACAGGAGGGTCAGCGCCAGTGAAGCGAAGGCAAAGGCCGTGGTGGCGAGCAGTTTGCCGCACATGATCCGCCAGCGTGGCACCGGATTCAGAAATAGCGGTTCCAGGGAGCGACGTTCCTTCTCCCCTGCCGTGGAATCCATGGCCAGATGCAGGCCGCCGGTAAAGGCGGTGAGCATCAGGATATAGGGGAGAAAGATCATCACCATCAGGGCCCGGCTCTTCGGCGTCGACATATCCACATCCTTGATCTGGATCGGGCGGGCCAGCTCCGGGCTGACCCCGCGTAATTGTATGCGCAGGCCGCCGATCTGGTTGCTGTAGCCCTGGATCAGGCCTTTGACGCGATTGATGGTGGTGTTGGTCTCCCTGCGGGAGGGATCGGCGATGATCTGGAGCGGAGCCGGACGGCCCTTCCGCCATTCTTCACCGAAGGATTCCGGGATCCGAATGACGAGCTCGAGATCGTTCCGGCGTACGGCGGCCTCCGGGTCGGCGGGCGCGGCCTCCCGGATCAGGCCCTGCTGTTCCAGCCAGGCCACCAGGTTCGGGGCGTTTTCCACCCCGGCCACGGGGATCCGGAGGGGTTTCTCGGCGCGTTCCTGCTCGATGCTGATCCCGAACCAGGCCAGCCCGAGGAACAGCAGGGGGAACAGCAGCGGGCCCAGCAACAGGCTGTTGAAGCTCGCCTTGCGATCCCGCAGGCTCTCCAGGACCTCCTTACGGAAGACCACCCCGATCCGGTTCATGCCAGTAGACCCTCGTCGGTGCCGATGAGATTGACAAAGGCGTCCTCCAGAGAGCGGCAGCCGGTCCGATCCAGCAGCGCTTGCGGTGTGCCCTCTGCTGCAATGCGGCCTCCGGCGATGATCACGATGCGATCGCAGAGGGCAGCGACTTCCTGCATGATGTGGGTGGAGAGGATGATGCAATGGCCCTCCCCCCGGAGGGTCAGGATATATTTGCGGAGTTCCCGGGTGCTCATGACATCGAGTCCGTTACTGGGTTCATCCAGCAGCACGGTGCGTGGTTTATGGACCATAGCCCGGGCTATCGCCACCTTGACCCGCTGGCCCTGGGAAAATCCCTCGCAGCGCCGGTCCATGAAATCCGCCATGTTCAACAGTATCTCGAATTGCCCGATGCGTTCCGCGATTCCAGATTCGCTCATCCCGTGCAGTTCGCCGAAATAGCGGATGTTCTCCCGGGCGCTCATGCGGTTGTACAGGCCCCGGTTGTCGGGCACCACCCCGATGCTGCGCTTGATGGCAAGGGCGTCCCGGACCGGGTCCTTACCGTCGATCCGGATCTCGCCCTGATCCGGCGGCAGGAGTGAATACAGCATACGCAGCGTGGTGGTCTTGCCGGCGCCGTTAGGGCCGAGCAGACCGGTGACTTCGCCGTCCCTCGCCTCGAAGGAAATGCCCTGCACGGCTTTTACCGGTCCGAAGGATTTATGCAGATTGCTGACGTTGATCATGCCTGTGTCTCTCAGGGTTCGGGACCCAGAATGCTGGTAAAGAACGGGGCCGGCGCGATCTTGCTCACACAGGAGGTGTCCAGACCCTGCAGCGAGCCCTTATCGATAAAGGCGGCGGCGATGTCCCGCAGGCAGGGATGGGTGCTGACGGAGTGCCCCTGTCCCGGGGCCACCAGTACCTGGCTGTTAGGAAAATGCGCCGCGGTGGCGGTCGCGTATGCCGGAGGCGTCACCGGGTCACGGGCCCCGGAGAGCAGCAGCACCGGGACCACCGCCGTGACCGGCGCGTGAAAATCCGGCGGGACCTCCCCGTGTGGCCATGCCTCACAGGAGGCGAGCAGCACCTCATGGAAGGTGGCGCCAAGCAGGGTGTCCGCGCTGGCGGCGTTCGTCTTCAGGTAGGGAACATCCTCGCTGCAGGTCACGGATAACTCCATCCCTCGGCTGATCTGCTCGCTCAGGGCGCCGCTGATGAGTATGGCCTGGGTCGCCAGCCTTCCCAGAATGTCGTTGCTGACGGCCTCATGCACCAGCAGTGGCAGCATGGCCTTGGTCTGGCTGCTG
>MGYR01000110.1:7130-9518 GCA_001801825.1 Gammaproteobacteria bacterium RIFCSPLOWO2_02_FULL_56_15
TATACTCCCGTAGTTCCGCCGTGCCGGTGGGGTAGCGTTCGCGGCAGGCGGCGTCCAGCTCGCAGTCAGCAAAGACCTGCGCGATAGCCCGATCCAGCATCAGGCCGTGTTCCTGGCCGAGGGCGAGTTCCATCGGCACCACGCTATCCAGCACCACGGTGCGCACCTGTCCGGGGAAATGCCGCAGGTAGACCTGCGCGGCCCGGGTACCGTAGGAGATCCCCAGCAGGTTGATGCGTTCGTAGCCCATGGCTTTGCGCACCAGGTCGATATCGCCCATGGCGATGGTGGTGGTGTACATGCGAGGATCAGCCTCCAGCCCATCCAGGCATTGCCTGGAGAGACGCCGGATCAGTTCCAGGTCCACGCTGGTCTGGAGGGCATCCTCCTGTTCCTCCATGGGACATTTCAGGGGGTTGGACTGGCCGGTGCCGCGCTGATCGACCAGGACGATATCGCGGTCCTTGCGGATCTTCTCCAGTATCGGGCGCAGCATGACCCAGGACTCAGACGCCGACTGGCCCGGACCGCCCGCGAAGAAGAACAGGGGATCGGCCTTCGGCACACGGGCTACTGCCGGCGCCACGGCGACATGCAGGCGGATCGTCTTGCCTTCCGGCGCCGCCGGGTTCTCCGGCACGGCGAGCCAGCCACAGCGGGCGACCGTGGTCAGCGTCGTCCCCGGCAGACTTAAGGTGCAGTTGGTGAAATCGATGGTATTCCCTTCCGGCAGGGCATGGCCGGTCCGGGTCATGCAGAAGAACGCCAGTACCGCAATCAAGGCACGAAATGCTTTTTGTGAACGGCGGGTCATTGCTATATCGTAGGGCAGCCGATACCTCCCTGGCAAACAGGGTCGTTTTTTCCGGGAGCGAGAAACTTCCGATCCGGGATATACTTAATGAACCTCTGAATAAGTATCTCCACCGTCATGCTGGTGACCGATTCGTCCGGAACGAATCGGGTCGCACGAAGTGCGCCCGCAGGGTGCAAACCAAGGATGGTTTGCAACAATACCAGCATCCAGTAAGCAATTGTTTCACTGGATTCTGGCATCCGCCAGAATGACGACCCAACTATTTTTCAGACTTATGCAGAGCATCCTTAGGTGTACCGGAGTGATCGGTCGGTGTTGAATCCACCGGTGGTTTCCTCCAGAATGAACCCACTATGAGGGGGAAACGCATGACCTTACGCTATAGATTCCTGCTTTTCACAGCCTTGTTTGTCGCGGGCCTGCTCTGCGCCTGTGGCCGCGATCAGGCACCCGATACCGCCAACCAGGGCACTGCTGAACCCGAACGTCCGGCAGCGACCGCCACTCCGGCGAAGCGGCCCCCCAATATCGTTTATATCCTCGCCGATGATCTCGGCTATTCCGATCTGAGCGCCTACGGGAGCGAGATCCCCACGCCGAACCTGGATGCGCTGGCTCATGACGGGCTGATGCTGACCAATTTCTACGCCGGGCCTACCTGTTCCCCGACGCGTTCCATGATCTTCTCCGGTACGGATAGCCACCGGGCGGGACTGGGGGTGATGGACGGTGGCCAGCGGCCGGAGCATAAAGACCAACCGGGTTATGCCGGGTATCTGAATTTCCAGGTGGCCAGTCTCGCGGACCTGCTTACGGACGCCGGCTATAACACCTACATGACCGGCAAATGGCATCTGGGCAAGACGGAGGAGACCGGCCCCATCGCCCGGGGGTTTCGCCGATCCTTCGTAACTCTGGACGGGGCGGCGCACCTCGGACCCTTATCCTGGCGAGAATCAGATACGATGCCCTATCGGGACGGTACCGAATTGGTAAATGTGGGGGACGATTTCTATTCCACCCGTGTCTATACCGAGCGGATGATCGAGTATATCGAGGCGGACCGTGCGGAGGGCAAACCCTTTTTCGCCTACCTGGCTTATACCGCGCCGCACTGGCCGGTGCAGGCCCCGGACGAATCCATCGCGCGATTTACGGGGCAATACGATGCCGGCTACGATGTCCTGTACGAACAGCGTCTCGCCCGTTTAAAGGATCTGGGCTTTATCCCCGCGGATAACCCTGGCGCGCCACGAGCGGCGGGTCAGCCCGCCTGGGAGGACCTGTCCGAAGAGGAGCGCCGCATCGAGGCACGCAAGATGGAGGTCTATGCCGCCATGGTGAGCGATCTGGATCGCTATGTCGGAGAGGTGATTGATTATCTGAAGTCCATCGGGCAGTTCGAGAATACCTTCATCCTGTTCACCTCCGACAACGGCGCCGAGGGACAGCGGCGGGATCTGCTGGGGCCGATGAAAGAATGGGTGGAAAAATGCTGTGACAACCGCCTGGAAAATCTGGGGCGGGGAAATTCCTACATCATGTACGGGCCGAACTGGGCCCGGGTGAGC
>MGYR01000111.1:0-1751 GCA_001801825.1 Gammaproteobacteria bacterium RIFCSPLOWO2_02_FULL_56_15
GTCAAGGGGGATACCTTATGGGATATCGCCGGCAGGTTCCTAACCGAACCATGGCGCTGGCCGGAGATCTGGGAATCCAATCCCCAGATTGCAAACCCACATCTAATCTACCCCGGGGATGTCGTATCTCTTGTATATGAAGGCGGCCGGCCGGTATTGAGCGTGGATCGCCAAGGTGGTGGATCGACCCAAGGTGGTGGATCGACGGGCCGTTTGGTAAAACTCGCACCTGCTATACGTACTCACGAACGAAGTGACGCCATCCCTACCATTCCTATCGAGGCCATCAGGCATTTCCTGGTCCGGCCGCTTGTCGTGGGTGAGGATGAGATGGACTCATGGCCCTATATTGTATCCAGTTTTGAGCAGCACCTGATCGCAGGTGCCCGTAACAAGGTCTATGTGAAAGGGATGAGTTCTGGTTCTGGAGTTGAAAACTATGCGGTATACAGGAAGGGGGATCCTTACATCGCCCACAGTCGTGATCAGGGAACTATCCTTGGCTATGAAGCCATTCATATTGGTGATGCTGTTATCGTCAATGATGGTGATCCAGCCACAGCGGTAATCACCACTTCAAACCGCGAAATACACAATGGAGACAGGCTGGCGCCAGTTTCGAATGAGGAAGTTGATACGGACTTCATCCCTTCTTCACCCGCAAGCAGTGTAAAGGGGAACATCATTTCCGTAATAGACGGCGTATCACAGATAAGCCGGTACCAGGTTGTGATCATGGATATCGGGGAACAGGATGGCGTGGCAAAGGGGAACGTACTTGGGATCTATCAGTCGGGCAAAGTCGTACAGGACAACACTACGCCCCGGACTGCTCGCAAAACCCTCAATGACACGGCGCTTGTTGAATACCTGGGTCGACCGAAGTCAGCAGCAAGAACTGTGCAATTGCCAGAGGAATATGCCGGAGTGGTAATGATCTTCCGAACCTTTGATCGCGTCAGTTATGGTCTGATAATGGAAGCGACGGCGCCGATCCATATGCATGATGCAGTCACTAACCTTTGACCTGGAAAAGAGACAGGTGGGCCGGATCCCGGTTCTTGCAGGTTCCTTGAACAATTAATATTCAGGATTGCTTTCGAAGACGGGTCGGTGCACACTGCGGATGGTTGTCCGGGACAGGAGTGGTTTCGGGGATCAGAAAATACAGGGATGTTATGCAACAAGAAGATCCTGCTTTTTACTGGCTGGCCATGGCCAGGATCCGTGGTGTCGGAACGCGGACTTGGCTGCATCTGCTTCGATCATTCAAATCGGCGGAAGCTATATTCACAGCGGAAAACGCTTCCCTTGCCGACCATGGCCTGAATGATGATTCGATCCAATCCCTGAAAAACCCCGACAGGAACCTGATCGATTCGGATCTTGTGTGGCTGGCTGATCCGTGCAATCACCTGCTAACCTGGAACGATCGGCGCTATCCGGCATTGCTGCGCCAGATTCATGATCCTCCTCCAGTGCTCTATGTTCGTGGTGACCCGGGTGTGCTTGACCAATTGCAGATCAGCATTGTCGGGAGCCGGAACCCATCTGCTGATGGCAGAAGGAATGCCCGGGAATTTGCCAGGAATCTCTGCGGTTATGGGCTTACCATCACCAGCGGTCTTGCGACAGGTCTGGATACCTGCGCTCATCTAGGGGCGCTGGACGTTTCCGGCAGAACCATCGCGGTTTTTGGCAGTGGTTTGGACGTTATTTATCCAGCCGGGAACCAGTCTCTGGCAGAGAAC
>MGYR01000111.1:1758-6910 GCA_001801825.1 Gammaproteobacteria bacterium RIFCSPLOWO2_02_FULL_56_15
CTCAGTGTGGGCACACTGGTAGTTGAAGCGACGCTTAGCAGCGGGTCCCTGATCACAGCAGGTTGTGCCCTTGAACAAGGGCGAGAAGTATTTGCGATACCTGGATCCATACATAATCCCCTAAGCAGGGGCTGCCACCGGATCATTCGCGACGGAGCCAAGCTGGTCGAGTCAGTCGATGACATCCTCGTTGAGATCATCCCTTCACTGGCAGTAACAAATCAGGCTGGACACGAACCAGCCAAGAATGATAAAAACCTTGAGAGGCTTGACGGGAACACCAAACTGCTGCTTGATAATATAGGATTGCAACCCGTCGGTGTGGATACTCTAGTGAGTGAGACTGGTATGGAAGCCGGCAGAGTAACGGCTACGCTGCTGGTGCTTGAACTCGATGGACTCATAGAGCAAGTGCCTGGTGGAGAATATGTGCGAAGCAACGGATAGGATGGTAAATGAAAGAATCGGTTTTTGATATCCTGATGTATCTTTTTGATAATTATTTCGAGGATTACTACGAAATGAACACCGACCAGGAGTCGCTGAAATTCGAGCTGTTACAGGCCGGTTTCGGCGATGTACAGGTGGATAAGGCATTCGACTGGCTGGATGGTCTGACTCTGCAGAAGGGTTTCATTAAGACCGAAGCAATGGCAGAGAACAGGACGCTAAGGCTGTTCACGGAGGCCGAAACGGATCAGCTGGATACGGAATGTCGCGGGTTTATCCTGTTTCTGGAGCATTCAGGTGTCCTAGATGCAGTTAACAGGGAAGTCGTAATTGACAGATTGATGGCACTGGAGTCCAATGATATCAGTCTCCAGCAACTGAAATGGGTAGTACTAATGGTACTACTGAACCAGCCTGGCAAGGAGGCCGCGTTTACCTGGATGGAAGATATTGTGCTGGATGATGTCAATACTCTCCTGCATTAGCCGCCGCTTCCAGAACGCAGGCTATTACCTCAATATTTCTTTGATACGCAGTAAGCTGCGTTCATGCATGCTTAACCACAGAATTATTTTCTCATGATTGAGGCACTAATAATTGTCGAATCGCCGGCGAAGGCAAAAACAATCAATCGCTATCTCGGTGAGAAATACCACGTACTTGCCTCCAATGGTCACGTAAGGGACTTGTTACCTAAGTCCGGCGCTGTGGATACGGAAAATAATTTTGAGATGCATTACGAAGTGATAGAAAAGAATGCCAGGGCAGTGAAGGCTATTGCAGATTCTCTGAAAAAGGCGGGGGTACTCTATCTGGCGACGGACCCGGATCGGGAAGGGGAAGCGATTTCCTGGCACCTTTACGAACTTTTGCGGGAAAAAGGGGCCCTGAATGGAAAAGAAGTTAAACGAGTTGTCTTCCACGAGGTTACCAAAAGCGCAATCCAGGAAGCCATTGCGCATCCGCGAGAGCTTTCCTACGAGTTGATTAACGCACAGCAGGCCAGGAGAGCATTGGATTACCTGGTAGGGTTCAATCTCTCGCCGTTGTTGTGGAAAAAAATCAGGCGTGGTTTGTCTGCGGGAAGAGTGCAAAGCCCTGCTCTGCGCATGATTGTAGAGCGGGAGATCGAGATCGAAAATTTTGTAACTCGAGAATACTGGACTATTGAGGCTGATCTGAGCCACAGAAAAACTGCTTTTACCGGTAAACTGGTGCAGCTTGATAACGAAAAATTGAAGCAGTTCAGTATCGTGGCGAGTGACCAGGCAAATACTGCCAGGGAACGCCTGTTGCATGCGGCGGGTGGTTTTCTGAATGTTGAAAATGTGGAAAAGAAAACGAGGCGTCGTCAACCAGCCCCGCCTTTTATCACTTCCACGTTACAGCAGGAGGGGGTTCGTAAACTTGGATTTACGGCGCAGAAGATCATGCGTACTGCACAGCAGTTGTATGAGGGTATCGATGTGGGTGACGGAGCGGTCGGGCTTATCACCTACATGCGCACGGATTCCGTCAACCTGGCACAGGAAGCCATCCACGAAATGCGTGCATATATCCTGGAAACCTACGGCAAGGACCACCTGCCAACTTCTGCAAGGGAATTCAAGACAAGCTCCAAGAACGCACAGGAAGCTCATGAGGCTATCCGGCCTACTTCGATCTACCGGACTCCGGCCGGATTGAAAAACAGTCTCACTGCCGAACAATTCAAGCTGTATGACTTAATCTGGAAACGAGCACTTGCCAGCCAGATGAAACATGCGACGATAAACACCGTGTCTGTCGATCTCGGCTGCGGTCCCGGAAATCTTTTCCGGTCCACGGGCTCCACTGTGGAGGAAAAAGGGTTCCTGGAAGTCTATGAGGAGGGTGAGGATGACAAGAAGCAGGAACTGGGGGAAAAAGCATTACCACCGTTAGATGTGGGAGACCGGATCAGCCTGAAGATTATCAGGGCGGAGCAACATTTTACAGAGCCGCCGCCCAGATATTCCGAGGCCAGCCTGGTCAAGACTCTTGAAGAATATGGTATCGGCAGACCATCCACCTATGCATCGATCATGTATACACTTCGTCAACGGGAATATGTGGAGATGGACAAGAAGCGATTTATTCCCACGGATGTCGGCCGTATAGTGAATCGTTTTCTCACGGAACATTTTCATGATTATGTGGATTATGACTTTACTGCCCGACTGGAGGACGAACTGGACGCAGTTTCACGCGGAGAGAAGGAATGGATACCCCTGTTACGTAATTTCTGGGATCGATTTTCCAGCCAGGTGAAGGAAAAAGAAGAAACCGTCAGTCGCAGCCAAGCCGCCCAAGCCAGGGTATTGGGTGCCGATCCAAAGACCGGGTTACAGATTTCGGTGAGGATGGGTCGCTATGGTCCCCATGTACAGATTGGCACGCGCGAGAGTGAGGATAAGCCGAAATTCGCCGGTTTGAGGCCGGGTATGCGGATGGACAGTATCACTCTTGAAGAGGCGCTGGAACTCTTTAAAATGCCGCGTACTCTGGGTAACACGTCGAGCGGGGACACGGTGGCGATCGGAATTGGCCGCTTCGGGCCTTATGTCCGATATGGAAGCAAGTTTGTCTCCATCAAGCAGGATGATCCCTATACTATCGAATTGGATCGGGCTCTGGAGCTTATTGCAGAAAAACAGCAGGCTGATGCCGAGAAGCATATCCGGGTCTTTGAGGATGCAGGAATTTCTGTGTTGAACGGGCGCTATGGGCCCTATATCACGGACGGGGCAAAAAATGTCAGAGTGCCCAAGGATCGGGATGCAGCCAGCCTGAACCTGGAAGAATGCCGTGCGATGCTGGTCGATGCACCTCAGGGAAGAGGCCGGAGGAAAACCCGCAGCAAAAAGGGTTGATTGATATCCGTCGGTGTACGGAGTAAGAATCAGACTACCCGAATATGGGAAGGAACAAATAGAGATGAATAAAGCCTTTGTTGCCGTACTCATAGGTTCAGAATCTGATCTGCCAAACATGCAGGCCACACTGGATGTGCTTGACAGGTTCGCCGTACCTCGCGAACTAAGGGTTCTATCGGCACACCGGACTCCCGAGGCAACACATGCCTTTGTCCGGGATGCGGAAACAAGGGGTTGCGCTGTCTTTATCGCCGCCGCTGGACTGGCAGCACATCTTGCAGGAACCGTCGCCGGTCTGAGCGTGAAACCGGTGATCGGTGTTCCCATGGATACCGGGCCTCTGCATGGCATGGATGCCCTGCTCTCAACGGTACAAATGCCGGGAGGTATTCCCGTTGCCTGCATGTCCATTGGCAAGGCAGGCGCGAAAAATGCCGGATACCTGGCGGTGCAGATTCTGGCAGTGGCTGATCCGGGCTTAAGGGATCTACTCAGGCAGGAGCGGGAGGATAATGCAAGGGGAATTGAGGATAAGAATGCCGCCTTGCAGAAGCACCAGGAAAAGCGTGGGGGGTGAGTGAGTTCCTGGCATATTAAAAAAGCAGCCTGTATCCTCAATAGTGGTGGAGTAATCGCCTACCCTACAGAAGCCGTATATGGTCTGGGCTGCCAGCCCTGGAATGCAGAGGCTGTTGCACGGGTGCTGACCCTGAAGCGCAGAGACCCTGGCCGTGGCCTGATTGTAATTGCCGCCGATCTGACCCAGTTGGAAGCACTGATTGACCTGGAAAGCGGAATACCCATGGCAGAAATTAGCCGCACTTGGCCCGGACCGGTAACCTGGGTGATGCCTGCGAGAAAAGAAGTACCACACTGGCTTATGGGCAAACATGTTGGCCTCGCCGTTCGTGTGACTGCACATCCCATCGCCCGGGAATTGTGCCGATATGCCGGGCCGCTGGTATCGACCAGCGCTAACCCGGAAGGGCGCACACCGGCACGCACCGCATACCGGGTTCGGGCCTACTTTCATAACAAGATAGACTGGATCCTGCCTGGTAGACTTGGAAGCCACTTGCAGCCTACCGAAATCAGGCTTGCTGATACAGGCGAGGTTCTACGTAGAACTTCTGGATAGATTCACCAAAGCTACATTCCCCAACGAAACCTCAGATTGCTGGTAATACCCTGCAGCTTAGCACCTAGCAACTCCGAGGTCGCATGACTAGAGTACGGGCAGGAGCCAGACAATACACGTTTGATTCGGATAGATATTATTGACAGTTCCCGGTGATTCACTGACAATGTGCGGCTTGAATTTTGGAGGGGTACCCAAGTGGTCAACGGGGGCAGACTGTAAATCTGCTGGCGATGCCTTCGTAGGTTCAAATCCTACCCCCTCCACCATAGATGATGTCGGCAGGTGCCGGGTGGGTTTCAACAGACTGCTTGTAACAGGTACTGAAAAACGGGGGTACTGGGAAGCAGGCGGGTGTAGTTCAATGGTGGAACCTCAGCCTTCCAAGCTGATGGTGTGGGTTCGATTCCCATCACCCGCTCCAGGTGAGTGGTAGTAAGAAGGATAGATTGGATAGCAGGGCGACGTGGGTTTTCCAACCTTACACCATTATTATAGCTATCAGCCCATATAGCTCAGTCGGTAGAGCACTTCCTTGGTAAGGAAGAGGTCACCGGTTCGAATCCGGTTATGGGCTCCACAGTTCAGTTTGGGATGTAGATATATAAACATAAGTCCTGATTATATGTACATATTAACTCAAGGAGCTCCACGCGATGTCCAAAGCAAA
>MGYR01000112.1:0-1169 GCA_001801825.1 Gammaproteobacteria bacterium RIFCSPLOWO2_02_FULL_56_15
CCCTTCTCGACTCTGGTTCCGAACTTCGTCCTACCTCCTCCATCCCTGGAGTCGTCCCGGAGGGCGAAGGGAGATTTTCAATCGGCTTTCAGCCGAGGGAAGCTATGCCTCTCGCCTTACAGGAGATGGTAGTTTAGTCCGCCGTGGTATCAATGACACCGCCGCCGAGGCAGATCTCCCCGGTATAGAAGACCACGTATTGTCCCGGGGTCACGGCCCGCTGCGGATTAGCAAATCGTACACTGCCGCGTTGTCCATCCAGGGCAGTGATGGTGCAGTCCTGATCCGGCTGCCGGTAGCGGGTCTTCGCACGGCAGCGGAACGGCGCGTCCGGTGGACAATCATCGATCCAGTGCAGGTTGACCGCTTCCAATGAGCTGCTCATCAATCCCGGATGATCATGCCCCTGAGTAATCACCAGGATATTGTTTATGGTGTCCTTCGCGGCCACATACCAAGGGGCATCCTCATACCCACGGACGCCGCCGACTTTAAGTCCCTGGCGCTGGCCCAGGGTGTAGAAATGGATCCCCTGATGTTCCCCCACGAGATCCCCCGCAGTGGTTCGTATCTCACCGGGAGTGACCGGTAGATACTGGCTGAGGAATTCCCGAAATGGCCGCTCCCCGACAAAACAAATGCCCGTGCTGTCCTTTTTATCATGGGTAATGAGACCGGCCTTCCTGGCGAGTCCGCGGACCTCGGGTTTGTGCAGGTCGCCGATCGGAAACAGACTGCGCGCCAGTTGCGTCTGATCCAGCCGGCACAGGAAATAACTCTGATCCTTGTTCCGATCGACCCCTTTGCGCAATTGCCTGCGTCCATCCAGGGAGGCAATCCGCGCATAATGGCCGGTGGCGATTCGGTCAGCGCCCAGTTCCAGGGCGTGTTCCAGGAAGGCCCGGAATTTGACCTCCTGGTTGCACAGGATGTCGGGATTAGGCGTACGCCCGTCCCGGTATTCCTGGAGGAATTCCAGAAAGACCCGATCCCAGTATTCCCGCGACAGATCCACCGTATTCAGACGGATCCCGAGCCGCTCGCAGACCCGCATCGCGTCCTCGACATCCGCTTCCCAGATACAGCCGCCGGACTCATTACGCTCGTCCCAGTTCTTCATGAACAGGGCCTCCACCTCGTAACCCTGTTCCAATAACAACAATGCGGCT
>MGYR01000112.1:1206-14116 GCA_001801825.1 Gammaproteobacteria bacterium RIFCSPLOWO2_02_FULL_56_15
TCCGCTCCGCCATCACTGCACTACCCAAGTTTGTACTTTCCTACTGGAGAGATAGCGGATGGTTTCATATTTCAGATCAAGTGATGGTTCAAGAGTTCGAGCGGATGGGCGATGCCGGCCAGGTAATCGTCGAAGCAGCGCAATACCATGGCGCTGCGCATGCGCTCCCGCGATTCCTCGAGTTCTTCCCGGCTCATCCAGCAGGCCCGCAGGATCCCGTGGTCCAATTTCCTGTTCGGGTGCTGGCGGATTGCCTGTCCGGCGAAACATACGCGCAAGTAGGTGATGTCCTTGACCGGATCGGGGTAGAGATAGATCCCGGTTATGGATTGTGGTTCGAATTCCCAGGCGGTTTCTTCCAGTACTTCCCGTTGCACGGCCTGCAGCAGGGACTCGTTGCGCTCAAGGTGACCGGCCGGTTGGTTGATCACGACACGGTCGTTGTCTCGCTCCTCAACAACCAGGAATTGATCATTATGAAAGATAACCGCCGCTACGGTTACGTTGGGTTTCCATTGCATTTCCGACACTCTTGACTTCAGCCCTGTTCAGAGCTTGGCGGTTTGGCCTTATCCTTGATCTTTTCGATGACCGGTTCGTTCCAACTGCCGGTGATGGTGTACTGCGCGCTGAGGATCTTATCTATGTTGGTGTGGATGGAATTAAACATCTCGCCAACCAGGTAGAATACCGCTCCGACACCGATACCCACGGGGCCGAATACCGCACCCGCGAGCGGCAGGCTGTCCGATATCTGCGGAGTGACCGTGACGATCTGGTCATAGTCCTTTTCCGCCAGACCGGTGCGACCCGACACTGCAATATCGGCAGCCGGTCCCCGCATGTAGAGGTTATTGGTATAGGCATTCCCCTGATCGATTTCGAAACTGCCTTCGATCTTGTCAAAGCTCAGTCCTTTTCCGAACAGGTCTCTGAAGTCCAGCAACAATCTTCTGGGCAACGCCTGGATACTCAACAGTCCGAACAGTCTGCCCGCTGTGGGGTTGGCGTGCAGGAACTGTCCCTGGAAGACATCCATGACCAGTTTGCCGTTGAGCTTTTTCAGGGCAAAGTCCATGGGCGAACCACTCCAGTCGGCATTGATCCTCATACGGGTTTCGCCATCCTTGATCACGGAGCCTTCATAGCCGAGGGTTTGCAGCATGGTGTCCCACTGATCCGCCTGCAGCTCGATGTCGAAGCTGGATAATTCCGCATTATCCTCGATCACCCATTTACCGTTACCGGTGATCGCCACTCCGGGTTTATTGAATTCGAAGGAATCAATGGCGATGCCCTCCGTCACAGGGCTGGCGAGCAACCTGAGTTCACCCATCTCACGCCCAAGGTAGACCATGTCGGCGACCCGGACATCCAGGGCTGGAATCTTCATGGGATCCGAGACACTGGATCCGGCTTTTACCGGTTCACCGGAGAGATGCAATCGCTCGAGGTCCATCTCCAGCAGACTGGTGCGTTCCAGTTTTGCGGGCATCCGTATGGTTCCCTTGACCGCTGCGCTGTCCAGATCAACATTCCATTTTTCGCGGGTCTTCAGCGCCAGGACATTGACCTCGGAAAAATTGCGATTGAACATCTCGAGCGAGGTCACTTGCAGATCAAGTTTCAGATCATTCAGCAAGGGATTATCCGTTTGCTTCCCATAGTGAGACGCGATATGAGCAAACAGATCCAGCCATTCGTGCAGCGACACCACCTCGATTGCGCCGTGTACCTCCATGGCATGTTCGTTTCCGGCAGTCATCTCCCGTCCGCCGAAATTCAGCTGGATGTTTTGCAGGGGCTTTTCCTGCGCCCGATCCAGATAAAACTCGCAGCGCAGCAGGTCCGCCAGCTCCACCCGGGTGGTGCGTAATGGAGACTCGGTGATTGCAGTAGTGATGCGCAAAGGCAGCTCGCTGTCGGTGTCCTTGCCGATCGGGGCCGGCAGGTCGATGGACAGACCCTTCAGGCTGGAGCTGATCTCGATCGTGCGCTGCAACGCCGAGCCATCCGCGCCTCCGCCGTAGACGATGCGGGCCTGCCAGTCGGACTGGCCCTGGATGCGCGCCAGGAGTTCCTGCTCCAAGGGTCGCGTGGGCGGTACGAAATCCATGATCCGGTCGACGATGAAGGGTGTCTCGGCATCGCCGGAGATGGTGATGGCATAGGGGTTGTCCGGGTCATTCCTGCGGCCGGTGACTGCCACCGTTACCGGCGCGCCCAGGTATTCCGCGGTTATTGCTTCGGTGCTCACGCTGTCATTGGTGAAAGACAGGCTGCCGTTCATCCGGTCCATGCTCAGGTTTTTTATCCGTGTGGAGGTAACCAGCACATCATGAACATCCATATGCCCTTGTACCGCGGCTTTCCTGCCGGGTTGTTTCAAAGGGATGGCGAGATCCAGATCCAGCCCGAATCCACCCGAGATGATCGTGCCGGCCAGTTCCCGGAGGGAAGGATTCTGGTATAGAGGACTCTGTTCGATAAACAGTTTCAGATCCCTGCTGGTGCCGTTGATGTGCCCCTCGATAGCCAAATCCTTGGTGGAAACCAGGATATCCGGTATCGAGGCCTGGACGTCAGTAATTTCTGCGTTATAGATCCGGCCGCTGTCAGCGCGGATCTGCATCGTTCTGCCCTCGAACAGCAATTCACCATCGATGTCGTCCACCGGCGGCCAGTAGTCCGAGTAGTCCAGTGTCGCCCCGCCGATCCCGGCGATGAATTTGAAAGTGCCGTTATTGTTGTCGAACGGAAAATCAGCCAGGTAGCCGCGGAAGACGGCGTTGGCATAATGGACCGTGCCGCCTGCCAGCACCTTTTCAAGCCAGCTACGCAGACGGAACCGCTCGGTCAACGGCAGATAAGCGACCAGCGTTTCCAGGTCGATCTCCTCCATATCCATAATCAAATCGATGAAGGTGGATGCGGACGTGGTTTCCCTGCGTACATCGCCTGCCAGCGAAAAATTCAAATCCCTCGTGGCAATCCTCAGCAGGTTGGTATGAAAATACCAGTCCTCATTTTCGCTGACTTCCCAGTTGATGTTTCCGCTGAGCCTGCGCAGGCGGATAGGATCCTCTGCGATTGCCGGTATCTGTAATTCCACCTGATCTGTATCCAGTTGGAGAAATCCCTTGTCCGGTGTTCCTGATATCGTGCCCGAGAGATTGATGAATGCCGGTAATTCACTGTCCAGACCTGTAGTAAGCCCGGTAAACCGGGTCTCGATACTGAATTGATCCGCGGCATCTTTGGATGGGTCGTAAATGATCCAACCATCCTTCAGCTCACCCTGGATCTTCGCTTCCGCAAGGTATTTCCTGGCCTTTGCCGGCAGCAAGGGCGAGTTGCTGATTAAAAGATTCAGGTCATCCAGTTTCAGATAACTGAAGCGGGTGTCATAACGGAAACTTTCAGCTCCGGCTACCGGACTGGTGGTTATGACAATGTCTGCTTCCGGCCAGGCGCCATTTTCGGTTACGAATTTCTCCAGTTGAACCTGAAAGTTCCAGTGGTTTTCAGCGCTGCGATCGCCGCGGAAGCGGTAGGCCAGTTCCTTCACTTGCAGTTGGTTTCCACCGGCCAACGCGGCGAAATCGTCGTATTGCATCTGCCCTTCCAGGCTGGACAGCCGAGATGCGCTCCAGTTACTCCACACCTGGATATCTGCAGTGCCTCCCGCAAGATTGAAATCCAGCGGTCGGAAATTGGCATACCAGTTATCCGGATTAATGTTGCTTCCGGACAGGTAGAGTTCCCCCGACCACTCCGCGGTCATCAGATCGCCAAATGCGTCAAAGGCGAAATCCAGCTTATTGCCATAGTCCGTCGGGAGATGAGCAGAGCCGTCTATCTGGAACCGGTCACTGTCATTGCGCATGGTGAGTGCAACGTCGGTGAGCACTATCGGATCCTGCTGATTCCGTAGGTCTTTCCATTCAATCAGGGCGTTCCGGATTTCAATTTCATCCTGGTTGAAAAACCACTCGGCAAGTTCATTCCTGCCATCGCGATTGCTGTTCCCACCTTCCAGCCTGATGCCGCTGAGGTAGATGGAACCGTTGCTGAGATAGGAGACTGACAGTTCAAATCCGGAGATCATCAGACTTTTGGGTACAAACCGCCTTTCCAGAATGGTGGCCAGCGGCGCGATCCGGATGATTGCATTTTCGAAATGGATTATCGGCTGGGTACCCGCCTTGTTGAGGAGATCGATATCCGTCAGGGTCAATTGAGGTATCCAGCCCTGCCAGCTGGCATCTATGGAATGAAAGACCACAGGAAAGTCACTGTAATTGCTCACCCAGGCCTCGACTTCACTGCGGTAGCTGCCGATATCCGGCAGGGCGAGCCGGACTCCGGTGACAAGAATTGCCGCAGTCAGAACCAGAATGCCGACCGCATAGACCGTAAAGTGATACAGTTTCTGGATCAGAATGTTTTTCATTGTGAGGCTGCGCTTATTGCAGGACTATCTCGTATTGTTCCTGTGAATAAAGAGGTTCCATCTGGAATGCGATCGGTCTTTGGATGAATTTTTCCAGTTCGGCGATACTGTCGGATAGTTCATCATGGCACATGTCCACGACCTGCGGGGAGGCGACCACCAGCAGTTTCCGGGCGTCGAATTGTCGTACTTCGCGCAGGATCTCACGAAATATTTCATAGCAGACTGTCTCTCCTGTCTTGATGGTGCCTCTACCGTTGCACGTCGGGCATGTTTCGCAGAGTATCTGCTCGAGACTTTCCCGGGTGCGTTTTCGCGTCAACTGTACCAGCCCCAGCGATGTTAACTCACTGACGGTGATCTTCGCATGATCTCGCTCAAGATTTTTTTCCAGAGCGCGTAGCACCTGCTTGGCGTGTTCCTGCTCTTGCATGTCAATGAAATCAATGATGATGATACCGCCGAGATTGCGCAAGCGCAGTTGCCGTGCGATGGCTTGGGCTGCTTCCAGGTTGGTTTTGTAAATGGTTTCTTCCGGGTTACGGTGACCAACATAGGCCCCGGTATTGACATCGATGGTGGTCATCGCCTCGGTCTGATCGATGATAAGATAACCGCCGGATTTCAGTTGAACCTTGCGATTCAGTGATCGCTGTATTTCATCCTCAATGGCGTAAAGATTCAGGAGGGGCCGTTCACCGGTATAATATTCAACACGATCGAGCAGCTCCGGCATGAAATCGCGGGCGAACCCGGTCAGGCGCTGGAACGTCTCTCTCGAATCGACGCGGATTTTTTCGATCTCAGTGTGTATCCGGTCACGCATTACCCGCATGGAAAGGGGTAAATCCTCGTGCACGATGCCCGGTGCAGCAGTCGACTCGATACGGCGATTGATTGAATCCCACAACTTGTGCAGGAACTCGATATCCTTGTGGATTTCCTTTTGCGTCTTGCCTTCCGCCGCGGTGCGCAGGATAAAACCACCTCGTTCCATAAGCCGGTTCCGCTCACTGGCCGTGTGAATGACCACACCGCTACCTTGGTCAGCACCAATGGCGATTTCCGCTGGTACTCCAGGTTCCGTCCTCAGGATCAGATCTTTGAGCCGCTCCCTTTCCTGTGCATCTTCAATACGTTGGGATACGCCGAGATTTGTGCGGTCCGGCAAAAACACCAGGTAGCGTGAGGCGATGGAAAGCCGTGTCGTCAGTCGGGCGCCCTTGGTGCCCAGTGGATCCTTAATTACCTGAACCAGGATTTCCTGTCCCTCATGAAGCATCCCTTCGATGGGGAGGCCATTATTCTGGCCCGTGGGCTTGTTACCAGTTTCTTCGGGGCAGCCGCCTGACCCGTTGAGGTCACTGCTATGGAGAAATCCGGTGCGCTCCAGACCGATATCCACAAATGCCGCCTGCATCCCTGGCAGCACTCTGACGACACGGCCCTTGAAGATTTTACCCACCGACCCCCGTTTACGCGAGCGTTCGATGTATATTTCCTGCAGCACACCGTTCTCCACTATAGCTACGCGGGTTTCCTGTGGTGTGACATTGATCAGGATCTCTTCATTCATGTGCGATTTTTATCCAGTGGCTCATCAGGAATCCTTTATAACTATAACATATACAAGG
The DNA here is from genome assembly GCA_001801825.1 of Gammaproteobacteria bacterium RIFCSPLOWO2_02_FULL_56_15. Classification (GTDB taxonomy): domain Bacteria; phylum Pseudomonadota; class Gammaproteobacteria; order Eutrophobiales; family Eutrophobiaceae; genus 2-02-FULL-56-15. The sequence goes on from MGYR01000112.1 coordinate 7,294, forward strand.
GAAAAACCATTCCTGCTTGCATCTAAAAGCGTATCTGGCACAGCCGAAAACATTACCCACAGGAGGGTAAAAACAACCAATATTTTAAAGTGTTGCGGATTCTGTCCGCTTGGACTCAAGATGAGAGGATCGGTTGCAGCTGCTATGCAGAGGGCTTGAATATCGGAACCGGGGTCTGCCCGCCGGGAGGAGAGAAGCCTCCTTCTATTCAATGATCAGCGATGAGTCATCGCTGTCTTCATCATCGAAGATATTATCATAGCCCTCCACGGGAGGGTTGCCGTCGTGAATAAGGAAATCACGCTGTTGCAGGTAGGCTTCCCGGGTGAAGGCGTAGGGATCCAGGGCCGCTTCATCACGGATATTGGTTTCATCCAGCAGGTTGGCGCGGGTGTTGATAAGGTTCAAAGCAGTAACGGGTAGCAGGAAGAGACTCGTTACATAGGTCAGTGGATTCAATAATGTTTTCGTCGCCAGGTCCGGCAGATCCCGAAAGGTATCGGGTCCCTGGACGAGCGGGATGTACAGGTACGCGCCACGGGCAAACCCCCATCTCGCCAAGGTCTGTCCGAAGTCCTCGTTATGTGCAACCAGCCCCATATCCGTGGCGATATCCATCAGACCGCCGATTCCCAGCGAAGAATTCACAACAAATCGCATGGTGTCCGACATTCCATCATTCAATTTTCCCTGCAGGAAGGAGTTCAGGACCACATTCAGATAGGACAGGTTATCGAAGAAGTTGGTTACTCCGATACGCAAGGGAACCGGAGTGACATTCACATAGGCCTGGGCGACAGGTTTCAGCAGCGCTCTGTCAAGCGTTTCATTGATGGTATAGAAGGCGCGGTTGGTGGATTCAAGCGGATCCGGATCACCGAGCTCAGTCGTGTTGCGTGTCTGGTTGGAAGCGCAGCCATTCAGTATGGCCAGGACTGCAAGCAGCAAGGTTGCCGCAGTCCTGGAGGACATGCTGTTTATGCGCTTAGGTGTTCCGTTCATCTCTGCCCCGCATTTGATTGATACATAAGCTTATGGTGAGTCATATTGGCACAGAAAAATTGTCAGCTCAAACCGGTTTTGCCCGAACTGTGATCTATTCGGATGTTGTTTCTGTTTCCCGGATTTTCTCTCGGATATCGCCGATGAGACCATCAAAACCTTTTTCGCGGATGATGGTGGCATATTCCGCACGTTTCAATGACAGGTCATTGACTCCATCCGCGATGACACTGATGATCCGCCAACCATCATCATTTTTTTGCAGCAGATAATCCATTCGTACGGGATCTTCGTCGGGCCGCTGCAATTCCGTCTTGACGAGCAAGCGGCCCTTGTTAAGTTCTTCACTGCCCAAGTCAGTAAAGGATTCTCCGCTGTAGGAATCGAACCTTGAGGCATAGGTTGCGGTGCTCAGATGATTGAACAGTACAATAAAATCCGATTTCTGCTGGTCGCTAATCTCCTTCCAGTAACGGCTGAGGATCACCCTGGCGATGGTAGGTGTATCGAAGAGCTGAGTGATGATCGGTTGCAGTTTCTCAAAGCGGCCCTGGAATCCGAGAGTTTCAGCCGATTGCATGACTTCAATCAAGTGTTCGTGGAATCCTGAGACAACCAGGTTGGCGGCCCCATCCTTGGCGGAGGGTTCCTCCGCGGTGGCTGGCTGTAATGTGGGCAGAGACAGAAACAGCAGGGTGAGTGATATACTTTTCCATACCCATTTGCTCTTCAAGCGCAGATCTGTTGGTCTCATATTCATCCTGCTGATAGGTTGTTTCCAATGATTCAATAATGGTACTAGGACAGTTGGTCTCGAGTAAAGTTTGTCAGGAATCAATGGTCTTGCCGGGAATAGGAACGACCCTTCCAGAATGAACCTGTGCCCCACCAGTGTCTGCAGGCGGAATTCCAGGTCATCAGGAGATAGAGCAGACCGGTCACCGGCAGGGTCAGAGCCCAGCACGGGTTCAGGCGGTAGTAGGTGAGTGTGGGAATATAACACAAGCACATCAACAGCAGGCAGGCAACGGATACTGTGAGGGCCTTACCCGTAAGCAAGCTTGCCACCGGTAGTACAAATGCCGCCAGCATCATCAGGGTGCATAAGAGCAGCAGCAATACCGAATAATGTAATTGAGTGAAAGCGGTTCTGCTGACCATTTCCACAATCGTGTACAAGGTTTCATAACGACGCTGACTCAGGGCGGAGCGGGTGAGCCCTATCCAGGTTCGATACCCATGGTTCTTGAAACGTCGCGCCAAAGCACAGTCATCAATCAATGCCTTTCTGAGAGAATCGAAGCCACCCACGGACAACAGGGCTTCCCGCCGGACCAGGATGCATCCCCCGGCGGCGGCGGCGATCCGCTGCGAGTCGGAATTGGAGAGGGAGAAAGGATAGAGCAGTTTGAAAAAAAAGATGAAGGCCGGCATCAACAGCCTTTCCCACACATTTTCCATTCGCAGAAAGGCCATCAGGGAGACAAGCTGGTAGGGGCCGGATGACATCCTGTCCAGGAGTGAGGCGATGGTTCCAGGTAAAAGCTCGATGTCAGCGTCGAGGAGCAGCAGGTATTCGGTCCCGGCGCGCTCGCTGCCCTGCTGCAGGGCCCATAACTTGCCACTCCACCCGGGCGGCAGATCTTCTCCGGGGAAGATACCGAGGGAAGCGTTGCCCGAGCGTTTGGCAAGCTCTGCCGTCCCATCGGAAGACTGGTCATCGATCAGGATGATCCTGAGCCCGGGTCCTTGCCGGGTGAGGGCGGCCAGAGTGGACTCAATCACTCGGGCCTCATTCCTGGCGGGGATCAATACGGTGATTTGGGAAAGGTCCCGATGGGTATCGTTTCCCGATTCAAGATGTTCCCGGGTACTCCATGGCCGCCAGGGCAAGAACAGGATGCAGAGCCAGATCAGGAACCCCGGCAACGCGAGCCAAAAGGGGTCCATCAAGCCACTTGCTTGGTTTTGTGCACCTCTGTGTTCACCAGCTTGATCGAGGTCAATTTTCTGGGGCGGGGCACCAGGCTTTCATCGTAAAGTACAGGCAACTCAGGAGCCATGGGGCCGTCAATCCGGGGGCCGAACAAGGCGACTTTCAGCGCCTGCAGGGGTTGGCTGAAGGTCGCATTTACGGCGGTGGGTTCGTACCCACAGTGCACCATGCAGTTGGCGCATTTGGGGTTTCTCCCGGTGCCGTACTTGTCCCATTCGGTGGTAGCCAGCATTTCCTTGAAGGTGGGAGCGTAGCCCTCGCCCACCAGCAGGTAGCAGGGTTTCTGCCAGCCGAAGATATTACGGGTCGGATTCCCCCAGGGGGTGCATTCAAAGGTCTGGTTGCCCGCGAGGAAATCGAGATAGAGCGAAGACTGGTTGAAACGCCATTTTCTGCCGCGGCCAATCCGGAACAGGTTGCGGAACAGTTGCTTGCCCTCCAGGCGCTGGAGAAAGACATCCTGTTTGGGCGCGCGTTCATAGCTGTAGCCCGGAGAGATGGTGACCCCCTCGACCCCCAGCGCCATGGCGGTATCCATGAATTCGGCTACCTCCTCCGCAGATTCCCCCTGGAACAAGGTACAGTTCACCGTCACCCGGAAGCCGTGTGCTCGAGCCTGCTGGATCGCCTTGATGCATTTGTCATAGATGCCGCTCCTGCCCACGGAGGTGTCGTGACGATTGCGGTTGCCGTCCAGATGAATGGAGAAGGTCAGATAGGGGGAAGGGGAATACTGATCCATCCGGCGCATCAGCAGGATGGCGTTTGTACATAGATATACGAACTTCTTTTTCTGGATGAAACCCCGAACGATCTGCGGCATCTCCTGATGCACCAGCGGTTCACCGCCGGCAATGGACACGATGGGCGCGCCGCACTCGTCGATTGCCTGCATGCAATCCTCATAGCTCAATCGCTGGTCCAGGATCTCGTCGGGATAATCGATCTTGCCGCAGCCATTACAGGCCAGGTTGCACCGGAATAAAGGCTCCAGCATCAGGACCAGAGGATAGCGTTGTTCCCTGCGGAGCTTTTTTCCGAGTATGTATTTCCCTACCTGATATTGTTGCAGTAACGGAACAGACATTATAATGCCCCCATGTATCCAATACGTTATAAAACCTACAATTTACAAGGCCTCTAAATGAAAAAACACCCTGTAAATTAATTAGATAAGTTATCATAATAGAAAAAATAAAATCTTTCCTGTTTTTTTCCAGTGTACGGGGGGAAGCGGCGTGGGCAAGCAAAACAACGGTTTCTTGCATGTGGGGACGGGCAAATCCATACTGCCGGTTAGATGTCTGGGTAAACCATGAAGAATATAATCGAAACACCGCTGCTGGATACGATCGATTCACCGGTGGATCTGCGTCGGTTGCCAGTTCACAGCCTGGAAACCCTGGCCCGGGAATTGCGTGCCTTCCTGCTACACTGGGCCAGCCAGAACAGCGGCCATTTCGCCGCCAGTCTGGGCGCGGTGGAACTCACGATTGCGCTGCATTACATCTATAACACACCCGAAGACCGCCTGATTTGGGATGTTGGCCATCAGGCCTACGTCCACAAGATCCTGACCGGAAGGCGGGATAGGTTGCACAGCATCCGCAAGACGGGTGGTTTGGCTCCTTTCCCCAAACGGGAGGAAAGCGAGTACGATGCCTTTGGTGTCGGGCACTCCAGCACCTCGATCAGTGTCGCGCTTGGCATGGCGATTGCGAATCAAAGAATGGGGGGTAACCGCAAGGCCGTGGCGATCATCGGTGATGGGGGCATGACCGCGGGTATGGCCTTCGAGGCATTGAATCACGCCGGCGATCTGGGAACTGACTTGCTGGTGGTGCTGAATGACAACGAAATGGCCATCTCGCCCAATGTGGGCGCGATCTCCAGCCGCTTCGCGCAACTGTTGTCCGGCAAGCTCTATACCCGAGCGAGACAGAAGGGGAAGGAGGTACTGTCCAATCTTCCACCGGCGCTGGAACTGGCCAAGCGCGCGGAAGAGCATATCAAGGGATTAATCATTCCCGGCACCTTGTTCGAGGAATTCGGTTTCAATTATATCGGACCGATCGACGGTCATGACCTCGGTAATCTGATTGAAACCATGCGCAACGTCCATAACCTGAGAGGCCCACAATTGCTGCATGTGCTGACCAGGAAAGGCAAGGGCTACGGGCCGGCCGAGGATGACCCGGTTAAGTATCATGCCGTGACCCCCTTCGACCCCTCGAAAGGGATGGTGCCTTCGCAAAAGCCGGTCAAACCCACCTACAGCAAGATATTCGGGGACTGGATCTGCGACATGGCCGCGATCGATTCCCGGCTGGTCGCCATCACCCCGGCCATGCGCGAGGGTTCCGGGCTGGTGCGTTTTCATCACGAATACCCCGATCGCTATTTCGATGTGGGCATAGCCGAACAGCACAGCGTGACCGTCGCGGCGGGCATGGCCTGCGACGGCCTCAAACCGGTGGTCGCCATCTATTCGACCTTTCTCCAGCGCGCCTACGACCAGGTGATCCATGACGTGGTTTGCCAGAACATGCCGGTCCTGTTCGCGATCGACCGCGCGGGCGTGGTCGGGGAGGACGGGCCGACCCACAACGGCATCTATGATCTCAGTTTCCTTCGCTGCCTGCCTAATATCGTGGTGATGGCGCCCGCGGATGAGAATGAATGCCGGCAGATGCTCTATACCGGATTCATGCTGAACCAACCGGTGGCGGTGCGCTACCCGCGGGGCATCGGGCCGGGTGTCGAGGTGCAACAGGAAATGACCGCTTTACCCATCGGCCGGGCGGAATTGAGGCGGAAGGGGCGGCGCATCGCCATCCTGTCCTTCGGATCCATGCTGGCCACGGCCCTGGAGGCTGGTGAGCAACTGGACGCGACCGTGGTGAACATGCGCTTCGTCAAACCACTGGATATCGAGCTTATCCTGCGGTTGGCGCTAGATCATGATCTGCTGGTCACGACGGAAGAGAATTCCGTCCATGGCGGCGCTGGCAGTTCGGTGAACGAGGTGCTCATGGCAGCCGGGATACCCCGGATCGTGCTCAATCACGGCCTGCCGGATGTCCTTTTGAAACACGGCTCCCGGGAAGACCTGCTCAAGGACGCCGGCTTGACCCCGGAGGGGCTGGTGGAATTCATCCGGCAGCATGAAACCCGTGCCAACCGCGTACCTCAGTTGAAGATGGTCTGAAAAGTACGGTAGGGTGGGCACGTTGTCAGTGCCCACGCGGATTCGACGTCGGAAAAAAGCATGCGTGGTAGCCTGGATGAAGCGCAGCGGAATCCGGGGTTCAAGTAAAGGGTGGGCACGTCTATTGTGCCCACGCGGATTGCTGCAACACCTGCACAACCTCTCAGCTATATCGTCAATATGTTTCGCCCGCAACGCGAGTGCGCCGGTATTGGACGTTAACCTGGATTCCGTTTCACTCCATCCATACGCCTGTTCAGTAAAGTAGGGTGGGCACGTTGTCAGTGCCCACGCGGATTGTGATGTCGGAAAAAAGCAAGCGTGGAAGCCTGGATGCAGCTAAGCGGAGTCCATGGTTCATCTCCGTGAAATCCATTCACCAGGTCACTATAGTCAGCCTGAGAGGTTGAGTAAAGCCGCACTACTAACCAAAACAGGGTATATACATAACCATTTGTAACTACTACTATTCTTTCGAATAATTCGTAGTGCTATACAATAGTGCGGCATCCGCAGTATGGATATTGAAAACAGCAAAGGCGCACCATTGACTATTGAGGACAAGATCGATATATGAAGGATAACAGACTGAAAAAGGGGGAGAAAACTACTGTTCC